>CAYUWV010000057.1:0-13143 GCA_964448385.1 uncultured Propionibacteriaceae bacterium
GGCACCAAGGAGTCGGAGTTCTGCTGGCCGCCGCTGACCGTGGCGCGGCAGGACCTGCCCAAGCTTGCTGCCGCCGCCCTCGACCTGCTCAACACACCGGATGTGGCACGCGGCACCCACATTCAGATCGACACCGAATTCGTGCGCCGCGCCTCCTGCGGCTGCGCCCCTGCGGTGACCTCCGACAAACCCTGGCGGGAAGTCCCCGCCGCCACCACACTCCTTGCCTGAAGGGAAGTTGTATGAACCTACCGGTCAATGCCTACGTCGTGCTGCGCGCTGAGGGCGTCAGCGTCGTGGTGGATCTCGCGGCAGGCCACCTGCCCGCGATCACCCACTGGGGCGCCGACCTCGGCGAACTGAGCGTGACCGACGTGGCCAGCATGGTGCACACCGGCATCCACTCGATCGTGCCCAACATCGTCGACGAGCCGGTTCGGGTCGCGGTGCTGCCCGAGCACCACACTGGCTGGGTCGGACGACCGGGCATCAGCGGCTCTCGCTCCGGCCGAGACTGGTCGCCACGGTTCACCACCACTCGGCTCGTGGTGGACGGGACGGACGTCGCCGCCTCGACCGAGCACCCAACCCTGATCTGTGTCGGGCTCGGCAGCGTCGAGGTGACCGCCGTCGACGAGGTGGCCGGGCTCAGCCTGCTGGTTCGGTTGGAACTCACGACCGGCGGGCTGCTCCGCAGCCAGGCGCAACTGACCAACACCGGCCCCGACACCTACCAGCTCGACGATCTGGTGCTGGCCTACCCGGTTCCCCCGGTGGCGCGCGAACTGCTCGATTTCGCCGGACGCTGGGGTCGGGAACGTGCGCCGCAGCGCCGCGACCTCACCGTGGGGGTGCACCTGCGCGAGGGGCGCCGCGGTCGGACCGGCGCGGACGCCGCCACGGTGCTGCACGCCGGCGTGCCCGGCTTCGGCTTCGCCGGGGGCGAGGTCTGGGGGGTGCATGTCGGCTGGAGTGGGAACCACACCCACTACGCCGAACGTCTCTCCACCGGCGAGCAGGTGCTCGGTGGCGGCGAACTGCTGCTGCCCGGCGAACTCCGCTTGGCCGCCGGCGAGAACTACACGACCCCCTGGCTGTACGGCTCCTACGGCGTCGGCCTCGACGAGGTGGCTCGTCGGTTCCACCGCCACCTGCGGGCGCGGCCGCAGCACCCGTCCACGGCGCGGCCGGTCACCATCAACGTCTGGGAGGCGGTCTACTTCGCCCACGAACTGGAGCCGCTGCTTGAGCTGGCGGAGCGGGCCGCAGCGCTCGGCGTCGAACGCTACGTGCTGGACGACGGCTGGTTCGGCTCCCGGCGCGACGACTTCTCCGGGCTCGGCGACTGGACGGTCTCGCCGGACGTCTGGCCCGACGGGCTCCACCCGCTGGTCGACCGGGTCACCGAACTGGGGATGGAGTTCGGCCTCTGGTTCGAGCCCGAAATGGTCAACCTCGATTCCGATGTGGCGCGGGCGCACCCCGAGTGGGTGATGGCCACCGGCGGCCGGATGCCGGTCGAATCCCGGCACCAACAGGTGCTGAACCTGGGCATCCCCGAGTGCTACACCTACATCCGCGACGCGATCTTCGCCATCCTCGACGAGTACGACATCTCCTACATCAAGTGGGATCACAACCGTGACCTGATCGACTCCGGAACACAGCCGGAAGGTCGGCCTGGGGTTCACGCCCAGACCGACGCGTTCTACCGGTTGCTGGACGAGATCAAGGCCGCCCATCCCGGACTCGAGATCGAGTCGTGTTCGTCCGGCGGTTCTCGGGTGGATCTCGGCGTGCTGGAACGCACCGACCGGGTTTGGGTCTCGGACTGCATCGACCCGCACGAGCGGCAGTTGATGATGCGCTGGACCCAGCAGCTGATCCCGCCGGAGCTGATGGGTTCGCACATCGCGTCCGGCATCTCCCACACCACCGGACGGGCCCACGACCTCAACTTCCGCGCCGCAACGGCCGTTTTCGGTCACCTCGGGATCGAATGGGACCTCCGGCAGGCCACCGAGGCCGAGAGCGAGGAGCTGGCCGTCTGGATCGCGTTCTACAAGCACTACCGCGACCTGCTGCTGGGCGGCGACCTGGTTCGAATCGACTTCCCTGATCCGTCCCTGACCGCGATGGGAGTGCTGGCACCCGACCGGTCCCGCGCGATCTACTCGTTCGCAGCGGTGGACCGCTCGGATGTGGCGTTGCTCGGCCGGCTGCGACTGCCGGGGCTCGACCCGGCCCGGCGCTACCGGGTCACCCCGTTGCTGGTGGGCGAGGCGCCCTCGGGGCTGCGTCCGCCGCCATGGTGGGGCCTGGCCCGCGACCTGACTTCCGAACTGGACGACCTGCACTCCGGCGCCGCCCCCCGCTTCGTGCTGGTGGCCGAGCACCCAGGCGTCGAGCTGCCAGGGTCGGTGCTGGCCAACACCGGGCTGGCCGACGCGCCGGTCAACCCCGACCACGCCGTCCTGTTCCTCGCCGAAGCGGTGGACTGAGCGGCCGTGAGCGGGGACCAGATCACCGCGATCCACCCAGGCTCCGGGCGCCGGAGGCGGCCTCGGGCGCACCTGGCCTCGGATGCGCCCGAGCTCGACCTGTGCGGCCGGTGGCGGTTCAAGTTCAGCCCCCGACCGGAGCTGGCTACGCCTGATGCTGCCGATCCGGAGCTGGACGACGCGAGCTGGGACGAGATCACCGTGCCGTCGCACTGGGTGCTGGAGCGACCCGGCGAGTGGGGCAACCCGAGCTACACCAACTTCGCCTACCCCTTCCCGGTCGAGCCGCCGCAGGTGCCGGATGCGAACCCGACCGGGGACTATCGGCTGGCCTTCGACGTGCCGCCAGGGTGGCTGGCCGACGGCGCGCGGGCGGTATTGCGGTTCGGCGGCGTCGAGTCGCTGGCCATCGTCCACCTGAATGGCGTCGAGGTCGGCGTCGTCCGGGGCAGCCGACTGGTTCAGGAAGTCGACGTCACCCCCGAACTGGCGACGGGGCGGAACCTCCTGCACGTCCGAGTTCACCAATGGTCGGCGATGAGCTACATCGAAGACCAGGACCAGTGGTGGTTGCCCGGCATCTTCCGCGAGGTGACGCTGCTCGCCCGACCCTCCGGCGGTCTGGACGACGTCTGGCTGGCGTGCGACGTCGACCCGGCCACCGGACGGGGCACCCTGCGTCCCGAACTGCGCGGCGACTACCCGGTGCAGCTGTCCTGCGCCGAGCTGGGCCTTGACCTGCGCCTCGACGGGCCGGGAGAGGCCATCGATGTGGGGCCGGTTGACGCGTGGAGCGCGGATCTCCCCCGGCTGTACGACGTCACCCTCCGCAACGCGGTCGAGACCGTGACGCTGCGGGTGGGGTTCCGGCGGGTCGAGATCGTCGGCGACGCCTGGCTCGTGAACGGACGCCGGCTGCGCCTGCGCGGCGTGAACCGGCACGAGTTCGATCAGCAGGCCGGTCGGGTGTTCAACGCCGATCAGGCCTGGCAGGACCTGCTGACCATGAAGCGCCACAACATCAACGCGATCCGGACCAGCCACTACCCGCCGCACCCCGACCTGCTGGCGATGACCGACGAACTCGGGTTCTGGGTGATCGAGGAGTGCGACCTGGAAACCCACGGCTTCGAATTGCTGAGCTGGGCGGGGAACCCGTCCGACGATCCGGCGTGGCGCGAGTGCTACCTGGATCGGGCAGAACGCATGGTCGAGCGGGACAAGAACCACCCCAGCATCGTGGCTTGGTCGCTGGGCAACGAGTCCGGCACGGGAAGCAACCTGGCCGCGATGGCGGCTTGGATCAAGCGACGCGACCCCGACCGTCCGATCCACTACGAAGGCGACCATGCCGGCGCCTACACCGACCTCAACTCGAGGATGTACCCGCCGATCGAGGAGCTGGACGACCTCGCCGCCGGCCTGGGCGACAACCGTTCCGGGGTGCTCGGCACCGCGGCCCGGCTGCTGGATCGTCCGATGATCCTGTGCGAGTACCTGCACGCGATGGGCAACGGCGCTGGCGGGATCGCCGCCTACGAACGCACCATCGACGCCCACCCCATGATCCACGGCGGGTTTGTTTGGGAGTGGCGCGACCACGGGCTGCTGAGCCGCACCGCCGACGGCACGACGTTCCACGCCTACGGTGGCGACTTCGGCGAGGAGCTCCACGACGGCAGTTTCGTGTGCGATGGCATGACGCTGGCGGACGGCACGGTGACGCCGATGCTCGCCGAATACGCGGCGGTGGTCAGCCCCGTCAAACTGGCGCTGAGCAGCACCCACCTCACCCTGACGAACCTGCGGCACGCCGTCAGCACCGCCGACCTGGTGATGTCCTGGCAGCGGGAATCGGACGGCACACTCGTCGCCGAGGGCACGCTGGCGGCGGTCGCCGAGGTGGGCGAGAGCGTCAGCGTCGCCCTGCCGAAAGCTGCGCTGGCTACGCCCGGGACGCCGGCTGCGGAGAACTGGCTGACCGTCGAAGCCCGACTGGCCCACGACACCGCGTGGGCCCCCGCCGGGCACGTGATCAGCCGCGCCCAGCGCAGCCTGGACGCCACCGCTCCGGCTCCGCCACCGGACCGGCCCACGCAACGACCCACGATCAGCGACCGCGTGATCAGCCTGGGCGAGGCGAGGTTCGACGCCAGCACCGGCACCCTGCTCAGCCTGGGACCCGTTGTGCTCGGGGGCCCGTGGCTTGCGGTGTGGCGGGCGCCGACCGAGAACGACCGGCTGCGCACCTTCGGCTCCTACGAACTGGCCGACCCGGCCGCCACGCGCGGCCTCGGGCTGGACGGACCCTCCAGCGCCGAACGGTGGCGCCAGGTGGGGCTCGACCGCCTGCACCCGCGCGTCGTGGCCGTCGGGATCGAGGACGACACCCTTGTGGTACGCCATCGAGTGGCCGCGGCAGCCCAGTCGGCCGCCGTGGCGGTCGAATTCCGCTGGCACTGGAGCGCCGGGGAACTCGTCCTCACGGTGGATGCCCAGCCCACCACCGGCTGGACGACCACCTGGCCCCGGATCGGTGTCCACGTCACCCTGCCCACCGGCTACGACAACGCTGACTGGTTCGGCACCGGCCCGAACGAGAACTACCCGGACAGTCGGACGGCTGCCCGCGTCGGACGCTTCCACGCGGCCATCGATGACCTCGGCGTTCGCTACGCCGTGCCTCAGGAGACGGGCCACCGTGCCGACCTGCGCACGCTGACTCTGACCGGTGCGGAGCTGCCGGGACTCACCGTCAGCACGGTGGCCGTCGCGGGGCGCCGTCCCGGCTTTACGGTGTCGCGACACTCGGCCCACGAGCTCACCGCGGCGTCCCATCGGCACGAGTTGCCGACCCCGACCGCGACGCACCTCTATCTGGACGCCTTCCAGCATGGCCTCGGCAGCCGCTCCTGTGGCCCCGATGTCCGCCCCGAGGATGCTCTCTACCCGCGAGCGGCAGCGCTGGCGGTCCGTTTCAGCCTCGCCTGAGTGACGGCTGAGCGGCGGTCAACCGGAGGTCGTGCAGCTGAGTTCGCGGGCTGGCGCGGCTTTGCCTGCGGCGGTGTCGCACGTTGCCGCGGCCCCCTATCGTGAGGAGGGTGCCCCCGCCCGACTCTGACTACCTGGCCATCAATCGCGCGAACTGGGACAGCCGCGCTCCCCTGCATGCCCGGGCCTACGGCATCGACCGGCTGCTGGCCGACCCGAGTGCCCTGTCCCAGGTCGTCGCCTTCGATGCTCCCCGGCTGGGCGACATCGCCGGTCTCGACGTGGTGCACCTGCAATGCCACATCGGGACGGACACCCTCAGCCTGCACCGGCTCGGCGCCCGGGTGACCGGGCTGGATCTGTCCGGGCGCTCGTTGGCAGAGGCCCGCGTCCTCGCCGAGCGGGCCGGCGCCGCCATCGAGTATGTCGAAGCGGACGTGTACTCCGCCCCGGCCGCGCTCGCCGGGGCCACGTTCGATCTCGTCTACACCGGCATCGGCGCCCTGTGCTGGCTGCCGAGTATCCAGCGATGGGCCGAGACGGTGGCGGCGTTGTTGCGGCCCGGCGGGCGCCTGTTCGTCCGGGACGGGCACCCCGTACTCCACTCGCTGCTGGCCGTCAGGGTGGCGGGCGAGCACCCCGACCGGGCGCAGCAACCGTCGGTGACGGGCCCGGACGGGCTCACCCCCGCCTTGGAGTTGCCGTACTTCGAGCAGGCCGAAGCGCTGGTCTGGCGGGACGAGCACACCTACGCCGGCGACGAGGTGGTCGACTCGCCGCTGTCGGTCGAATGGAACCACGGCCTCGCGGAGACCGTCACCGCCGTCCTTGACGCCGGGCTCCTGCTCACCGGCCTGGTCGAGCACGACAGCGTCCCGTGGGACGCGCTGCCGGGAGTCATGGCGTGCGACCCCGCGACCGGCGAGTACCGGCTGGTCGACCGCCCCGAACGGCTGCCGGCCAGCTTCACACTCACCGCCCGGAAGCCGTGATTCGCCTTTTCAGGCCTGCCCGGCGATAGCCTGAGGACGGCGCGTCGCCGCGCGCCCTCGAGTCCTCACCCGAAAGCCTGTCCGTTGCGACCTGACCACCGACGACCGCTGGCCTACCTGATGGCCACCGTGCTGCTGTGGGGGACGAGCTTCGCGGTGACCAAGAGCGCCTACGCAAGTTTCCCGCCCATGACGGTGATCTGGCTGCGCATGGTGCTGGCCCTGGTGGTCGCGCTGCCGCTGCTGGGCCGCCTGCCACGACCCGACTACCGCCGTGGCGACTGGAAGTACCTGGGACTGTCCGCGTTGTTCATCCCCTGCCTGTACTTCGGCTTAGAGGGCTATGCGCTCAGGTTCACCTCCTCCAGCCAGGCGGGTGTCGTCGCCGCGGTCATGCCCCTGATCGTCGGCCTGGCGGCGTGGGTGTTCCTGCGGGAACGTCCCACCTGGCAGCGGGTGGCGGGCATCGTCGCCTCGATGCTCGGCGTGGCGGTCCTGTCCCTCGCCGGCGTCGAACAGGAGTCGGTACCCAACCCTGCCCTGGGGAACCTGCTGGAACTGGGCGCGATGGTGGCGGCGGCCGGTTCGACGATCACCATCAAGCACCTCAGCGCCCGCTATGACGCCTGGCTGTTGACCTGTTTCCAGATGGCGGTGGGCAGCGTCTTCTTCGCCCCCCTCGCCCTGACCCAGGGCGGAACCGACTGGTCCGCCGTCCCCGCCCACGCCTGGTTGGCCGTGGCCTACCTCGGGGTGGGCTGCGGTTTGGCCGCCTTCGGGCTGTACAACTCCGCGCTGAAGCTCATCCCGGCTACCAGCGCAGCGCTGGCCATCAACCTGATTCCCGCCGTGGCGATGATCACGGGCTGGCTCGCGCTCGGGGAGACGATGAGCCCGCTCCAGATTGCCGCCTGCCTCCTGATCGTTGCCGCGGTCGGGTTCGCCCAACTGAGCGTGAGCTCCGCCGACCGCGCGCCGCGCGCAGTGACCTCCCGCTCGCTGTCCGAACCCGCCGCGTCCGGGGTCCACGATCCGGGCTAGGGTTGAGCGTGGGTGATGGATCCCGCCTGGGCTCGTCCCGAACCGCCGTCCGGCTGATGGTTCCTGTGCGTCGTTGGGCGCTTCAGGCGCGCCCGGATTCGTGGAGGTCAGCGTGCCCTTCCATCGCGTGCCGCAACCCAGCCCACAACGCATCGTCCCCCCGGCCGGCCACCCGTTGGTCGTGGGGGTGGTGCCGGGCCAGTCCGAGGTGGTGGCCCTCACCGCCGCTGCCTGGTCGGACGCCCTGGGCGGCGTGCCGCTGCACTTCGGCTACGTCGACCAGAGCAGGACGGTGTACCAGGAGTTCCCCGACGGGACGGTAAGACACGAATCACTCGACCCTGACCTGGTCGACGACTCCTGGCTGGAGCGCGATCGGCTGGTCCGCGAGCACTTGGCCAGGATCCTGGCTGACCATGACGGGCCGTGGACCTTCCGCTACCTCGCCGGGCGGCCAGATCGGGCGCTCACCCACCTGGCGAGGGCGGTGGACGCCTCCGCGATCATCGTCGGGGCCAGGCGTCCGTCCTCGACGGAGCGGGTGCGGGAGTTCCTCAACGAATCGGTGGCGCTGCACCTGAGCCGGCACCAGCACCGGCCGGTCATCACGGTGCCGGTGGCCGTGGTCGACTGGAAGGCCTCGCCGGCGTGGTAGCAGATCCGCACGCCCTTCCCGGGCTGCGGCCGGGGCGCCTCCCCCTTCGGCCCGCCTGGTTGGGGCTCATCCTGGCTGGCGGCACGGCGGGGACGGCGGCCCGGGCCTGGCTCGATGCCACGTTCCCGGCCGCCGCCGGCGAGTGGCCGTGGGCCATCTTCTGGATCAACGTCGGCGGGGCTTTCCTGCTCGGCGCCCTGCTGGAGGTGTTGACCGGCACCGGTCCCGACGGCGGCTGGCGTCGCGGCGTCCGGCTGGGGCTGGGTACCGGCCTGCTCGGCGGGTTCACCACGTACAGCACCTTCGCCAATCAGACCGTCCAACTCCTGAGCACCGGCCATGCGCTGATCGGCGTTGGCTACGGCCTGGGCACTGTCGTCGCGGGCTTGGCCTCGGCGATGGGGGCGATCCGGGCGGTGCACTGGCTGCTCCAGCGGCGTCGAGGAGCACGCCCATGACGCCTGTCCTGGTGGCGCTGGCCGGCGGCCTGGGCGCGCTCGTCCGCTTCCTGGTTGACGCCGAGATCGGACGGCGCACGCCGAGGCTTGGACTGCCGCTCGGCACGCTGGTCGTCAACGTCACCGGATCCCTGCTGCTGGGCTGGGTGATTGGATGGTGGACGTTCCACACCGGGGATCCTGGGCTCAAGCTGATTCTCGGCACCGGGTTCCTGGGCGGGTACACCACGTTCAGCACCGCGTGCGTCGAGGCAGCTCGCCTGGCGCGCGGCGGTCAGACGTGGCGAATGGCGATCCACGCCGGTGCCATGCTGCTGCTCAGCGTGACCGCAGCCGGGCTTGGCACGTGGCTGGGCAGCCTCTAGTCCGATCGGAGGTCCGAAAACGCCAAGTGCCGGGCCCTTCCGGACCCGGCACCTGAACGGTTCTGTTGACGATCAGCCCTTGGTCAGCGGGCCGAGGGTCTTGTCGTTGGCGTAGACCTCTGCTGCGTTCTCCTTGGTCACGATGACCGGAGCCAGCAGGTAGGACGGGACGACCTTGACACCGTTGTTGTAGCTCTTGGTGTCGTTGACCTCGGGGGTCTTGCCGGCCTGGAGATCGTTGACCATCACGATGGACTGGGCGACGAGCTTGTTGGTGTCCTTGAAGATGGTCGAGAACTGCTTGCCGGCCATGATCGACTTCACCGACTCCACCTCGGAGTCCTGGCCGGTGACCACCGGCAGGGGCTTGTTGGCGGCTTCCACAGACGCCATCGCGGCGCGAGCCAGGGTGTCGTTCGGGGACAGGATGCCGTCAAGGTCAGCCTTCTGGTAGAAGCCGGACAGAACGGTGTCCATGCGCTTCTGCGCGTTCTCGGCCTTCCAGCCTTGGGTGACGACCTGCTCGAAAGTGGTCTGCTTCGAGAGCACCGTCAGGGTGCCGTCGTCGATCTTCGGCTTGAGCACGTCCATGGCGCCGTCGAAGAACACCTTGGCGTTCGAGTCGTCCGGCGAGCCGGCGATCAGCTCGATGTTCCACTTGGTCTTGTCCTTCACGCGGGCTGCGAGGCCATCCAGCAACGCCTGACCCTGCAACTGGCCGACCTTGAAGTTGTCGAAGGCCACGTAGAAGTCGACGTCGGGTGTGTTCAGGAGCAGCCGGTCGTAGGCGATCACCGTGATGCCGGACTGCTTGGCCGCAGCGAGCTGCGTACCCAACTGGGCGCCATCAATGGCGCCGATGATGAGGACCTTGGCGCCCTTCTCGATCATGGCCGTGATCTGGTTCTGCTGCTCAGTCACGCCGCCATTGGCGAACTGGACGCTGGGGGCGTAGCCGGCGGCCTTCAGCCCGTCGTTGAACAGCGTCTCGGCGAGCACCCAGTTCTCCGAGGTCTTCTGCGGCATTGCGACACCGATGACCGAGCCCTTGGCGAACCCGGCAGCAGCCGAGGAGGCTCCGCCACTGGCGGCGGGGGTCTCGGTACGCCCCCCGCCACAGCCGGTCAGAGCCAAAGCCCCCGCGGCCGCAAGAACAATCGCGGCCTTAGCGAACTTCTTCATCCCTACCTCTTTCTTGTTCCGGTGGCCGCCTTGGCCCCCCGGTCTGCCCCGCCGCCTCTGCGCGGCCGGGTAGTGCTTGGTCTGACCTCAGCGCTTGTCCGTCGCGCCGGTCGCCGAGTCCTCCACCAGGGAGGTCTCGGTGGGCGTGGTGGTCTTGGCCTCCTTGCCCTTGAAGAGAAGCCCGGTGATCGAAGGCCGGCCCTGGGTCTTCTGCCAGACGTCAACCGCAACGGCCGCCAACAGCACGAGACCCTTGATCATCTGGGTGGCGTCGCTGCCGGCACTCATCAACTGCAGGCCATTGTTGAGCACGGCCATCACCAGACCACCGATGACGGAGCCGATCACGGTTCCGACGCCGCCGGACACCGCAGCTCCGCCGATGAATACAGCGGCGATCGCATCCAGTTCCCAGCCGACACCGTCGAATGGGCCCGACGCCGTGGAACGAGCGACGAACATCATGCCCGCGAAGGCAGCCAGGACGGACATGTTCATCATCACCAGGAAGTAGACCTTCTTGGTGTTCACGCCGGACAACTCCGCTGCCAGCCGGTTACCGCCGACGGCGTAGATGTGGCGTCCGGTTACCGTGCGTCCGGTGGCGAAGCTGTAGATGATCACCAGGGCGGCGAGAATCAGGCCCGGCACCGGGAAGGAGGAGCCCGGCCGGCCGGTGCCGTACATGTAGGTGAGGTATCCGATCACCACGGTCAGCCCTGCGATCCTCGTGACGGTGACCCACATCGGCGGCACCTCTGCGTTGACCTTCTGCAGGGCCTGGCGCTGGCGCAGCTGCAGCCAGCCCGTTGCGACGATGGCGATGAGGCCGAGCAACAGGGTCGAGTTGTTCATTCCAGTGTTCGGACCCCATTCGGGCAAGTAACCGGCCCCGATGTACTGGAATTCTTTGGGCACCGGGATGGTCAGGCTCTTACCGATGAACTGGTTCGCGCCGCGGAAGAACATGTAACCGGCCAGCGTGACGATGAAGCCGGGTATTCCGACGTAAGCCACCCAGAAGCCTTGCCAGGCACCCGCGAGCGCGCCAAGCGCCAGACCGAGCAAGATAGCGGCCCACCAGGGAATGCCCCAGTCCCGCATGGCGATCGCAACCACGATGCCGACGAAGGCCGCCACCGAGCCGACCGCGAGGTCGATGTGCCCGACGATGATCACCATCACCATGCCGATGGCCAGCACCAGGATGTAGCTGTTGCCGTTCAGCAGGTTCATCATGTTCGTCGGGGTGAGAACCAGACCACCAGTCAGGATGTGGAAGAAGATCGCCAACCCGACCAGCACGAACAGCATGCCGAACTGGCGCAGGCTGCCACCGAACACCTTCTTTAGAGCTTCCATCGCTATTCTCTCCCGGTTGCGGTCAGGCCGCGTTCTTGGTGGTGTTGGGAATGAGGGTCATCAGTCGCATCAGACTCTCCTGGCTGGCATCCGCGGCATCCAGGCAGCCGGTGATGGCGCCGTTGCTGACGGTGTAGATCCGGTCGCAGGTGCCCAGCAGTTCGGGCAGTTCGGAGGAGATCATCATGATCGCCTTCCCCGAATCGGCCAACGTGTTCATGATCCCGTACATCTCGTACTTGGCCCCGACGTCGATCCCTCTGGTCGGCTCGTCAAGGATCAGCAGATCGGGCTGCGTGAACAGCCACTTGGCCACGACCACCTTCTGCTGGTTCCCGCCTGACAGCTTGATCACGCCCTCGTTCACGGTGGGGGCCTTGATCCTCAGGTCCTTGCGGTACTTCTCGGCAGCGACGAACTCGGCGTTCCTGTCCACGACACCGCGCGGTGAGATCTGTTCGAGCTCCGCCGACACGACCGTGGTGCGAATGTCGTCCAGCAGGTTCAGACCCAGCACTTTGCGGTCCTCGGTGACGTAGGCCAGACCCAAGTCAATGGCCTGCTCCACGTTCTTGGGTGCCACCTCGGTACCGTTCAGGAAGATCTGACCCTTCTGGTAGATGCCATACGACCGGCCGAAGAGCGAGCGGGCCAGTTCGGTGCGCCCGGCGCCCATCAGTCCGGCGAACCCGACGATCTCGCCGCGCCGAATGAAGAAGCTGGAGCCCTTGCAGACCATGCGGTCGGAGACGATGGGGTGCTGAATCGTCCAGTCCTTCACTTCGAACAGGACGTCACCGATGGTGGGGGTGTGCTCCGGGTAGCGAGAGGTCAACTCACGTCCGACCATGCCCCGGATCAGCCGATCTTCGTCCACCTGCTCGCCGGGGGGAACCTCGATTGTTTCCACGCTCCGGCCGTCACGAATAATGGTGATGGAATCCGAGATCGCGGCGATCTCGTTCAGCTTGTGGCTGATCATGATGCACGTCATGCCATGGCTCTTGAACTCGCGGATGAGGTCGAGCAGGTGAGCGGAGTCATTCTCGTTCAGGGCGGCGGTCGGCTCGTCGAGGATCAACAGCTTGACGTCCTTGCTGATGGCTTTGGCGATCTCGACCAATTGCTGTTTGCCGACCCCAATGCTCTTGATCTGGGTGTCCGGGTCGTCCTCGAGGCCGACCCGAGCCATCAACTCAGTGGCCTGTTGCCGGGCCTTGACCCAGTCCACGCCGAACCGGCCCCGCACCTCGTTGCCGAGGAAGATGTTCTCGGTGATCGACAACTCCGGGATGAGGGCTAGCTCCTGGTGGATGATCACAATGCCGGCGTGTTCGCTGTTGCGAATGTTGGCGAAAGTGGCCAACGCGCCGTTGTAGTAGATCTCGCCAGTGTAGGTACCGTGCGGATGGACGCCGGAGAGCACCTTCATCAACGTCGACTTGCCAGCGCCGTTCTCGCCGCAAATGGCGTGGATCTCACCTCTACGGACGCTGAGTGACACTCCATCCAAGGCCTTGACGCCGGGAAACTCCTTGGAGATGTGACGCATCTCCAGTATCAGATCAGGCTGACTCAACTCTGACTCCACCTTTC
>CAYUWV010000058.1:0-5757 GCA_964448385.1 uncultured Propionibacteriaceae bacterium
TGGACGTTCATCTGGCACCCGTACGTCACGACCTGATACGTACGCGACCCGGACACGGTTTCGGAAGCTGGGTTCACCATGGTGGGGACACCTTACCCGTCGACGACCCCGACCCCAGCTCAGCGGGCCAGCGCGACGGCTCGCGACTCCCGCACCACTGTGACCTTGATGCTGCCAGGGTAGGTGAGCTCGCCCTCGACCTCTCGGGCGATCTCGTGGGCGATAGCGACGGATTCGGCGTCGCTCACCTGCTCGGGGGCCACCATGACGCGAACCTCGCGACCGGCCTGCATGGCGAACACCTTGCTCACCCCGACGTGGGCCTTCGCAATCTCCTCCAGGCGCTGCAAACGCTTGACGTAGATCTCCAGGCTCTCGCGCCGTGCCCCCGGGCGGCTCCCGCTGATGGCGTCCGCCGCCTGGGTGAGCACCGCCTCCACCGTGCGCGGCTCAACCTCGTTGTGATGGGCTTCGATGGCATGGACGATGTCTGGGTGCTCGCCGAAGCGACGAGCCAGGTCAGCCCCGACCGCGGCGTGCGACCCTTCGACCTCATGGCTGAGCGACTTGCCGATGTCGTGCAGGAACGCCGCACGCTTGCACAGTTCGGGATCCAGCCCAAGCTCGCTGGCCATCAAGGCGGCCAGGTGCCCGCTCTCCACCAGGTGGGCGAGAACGTTTTGACCGTACGAGGTACGGAAGCGCAGGGCGCCCAAGTAGGGCACCAACCCGGGATCAAGGTCAGTGATTCCCATGTCGAGCAGGGCATCCTCTGCGGCCCGTTGGCACAGCTCGTCGATCTGGCGACGACTCCGCTCGTAGACCTCCTCGATCCGGGCGGGGTGGATGCGTCCGTCGGCCACCAGCTCGGCCAAGGTCAGCCGTGCGGTCTCGCGCCGCACTGGGTCGAAGCAGGAGATCAGCACGCTCTCGGGGGTGTCGTCGATCAGCACGTTGACACCCGTCACCTGTTCGAAGGCCCGGATGTTGCGCCCTTCGCGGCCGATGATCCTCCCCTTCATCTCATCGCTGGGCAGCACCACGGTGGCGATGACGGACTCCGTGGTTTGCTCGGCGGCCATCCGTTGGATGGCGCCCACGATGATCTGGCGCGCCTTGGCTTCGCCATGGCGGCGCGCCTCCGCCTCGAGGTCTCGGGACAACTGGGCGGCGTGGAGCCGACTCTCCTTCTCGACGTGGGCCATCAGCTCGGCTCTGGCCTCATCAGCTGACAGCCCAGCCAACTCCGCCAGGGTCCTGCGTTGGGCGGCCTCTGCCGCCGCCAACTCTTCCCCCCGGACGGCCAGGGCTGCCTCGCGTTGCTGCACAGTGGCCAGGGCGGCTGCCGCTGCGGCGGCGTCCCGTCCAGCCGCCTGGCGCAGGGCCTCCAGCTCACGTTCGCGGCGCAGGATCGACTCTTCGACGACGAGGAGTTCCGCGCGGGTGGGCCCAGGATCAATGCCCTCGGGTTCGCCGGCCTCCGCCGTGGCCACAGCCGGGGTCGCAGCCGCCGACTTCCGCGGCTTGCGGGGCTTCCGATCTGGATCCGAGCGGGGCATCAGGTCCGAGAGTGCCCGACGCCGCCGTTCATCCTCGAGCGCGCGACGGGCGGCCTGGCGGGCGGTCCGCTGTTGAACTCGCAGTGTCGAGATGAACATCGCGACCAGAACGAGGACCGCGACACCGAGCACAGCCGCTGCGATCCCCAGCATCTGCACGGTGTCCACGGCGCCTCCTTAGCTGGGGTGAGGGGTGCACCACCGTGCCACCACCGTGCACCGGTCAAGGACCGCAAGCGTCCACGCTCGTGAACAGCGCAACGCAGGTACCGCGGGGTTTCATCCCCAGAAAGGTCAATCGCTCAGCGGCGGTCGTTAGACACACCTGGTGGCAGGCTAGGCCCGGAGCCCCCATTCTGCAAGGCTGACCCGCTCACCCCCGAATGTGCCCGCTGGCCTCTTCACCGTCGGTTGACTCAAGCAGGGCTTCGCGGACGATCATCGCCACCACGCTGCCCGAGAATCCTCGTCGGGCTAGCGCCCCCGCCAGCCTGCGGTATCGCACCGAGTAGTCGAGACCGAGCGTCGCGGCGGCCTTCCTTCGAGCGAGCGCGCGTGCCACCTCAAGCTCGGCCTCATCGTCCAACCCCGCCAGAGCACCCTCGATCGTCTCGCGGTCGACGCCTTTGGCGCTCAACTCCTGGGCAAGCGATCTGCGACTCTTTAGCCGTCGTTCCCCGCCTGCCACCCAATCACGTGCGTAGGCGGCGTCGTCCAGCAGCCCGACACCGCTGAAGCGCTCCACTACCTCGTCGACGGCCTCAGCGGGAACGTTGCGGCGTGCCAGCGCGGCGCGAAGTTCTGCTTCCGTCCGGGCTCGGACGGTCAACTGCCGCAGCGCGATCTCTCGCGCCACCGCAACCGGATCAGCGTCTGGGTCTTGGGCCTGCGACACCCTAGAACTCGATCTCACCCGTCACGGGGTCGATTCCGTCAGGGACAGACGCCTCCCCGATACCCATGTGCTTGAGGATCCGGCTCTCCAGCTCATTGGCGACGTCGGGGTTCTTCTTGAGGTAAGTGCGGGCATTCTCCTTGCCCTGGCCGAGCTGATCTGCCCCGTAGGTGAACCAGGCGCCTGCCTTTCGCACGATGCCGCATTCCACTCCCAAGTCGATCAGGCTGCCCTCACGACTGATGCCCTGCCCGTAGATGATGTCGAACTCAGCCTGCTTGAACGGCGGAGCCACCTTGTTCTTCGCGACCTTGACCCTGGTGCGGTTCCCGACCATCTCGCTGCCGTCCTTCAGCGTTTCGATCCGGCGGACGTCGAGCCGCACCGAGGAGTAGAACTTCAGGGCTCGGCCGCCGGTCGTGGTCTCGGGCGACCCGAACATGACACCGATCTTCTCGCGCAACTGATTGATGAAGATCGCCGTCGTCCCGGCGTTCGACAGCGCGCCGGTCATCTTCCGCAGCGCCTGGCTCATCAGGCGCGCCTGCAGCCCGACGTGGCTGTCCCCCATCTCGCCCTCGATCTCGGCACGGGGTGTCAGCGCCGCGACGGAGTCGATGACGATGAGAGCCAGCGCACCGGAGCGCACCAGGGTGTCGGCGATCTCAAGCGCCTGCTCACCGTTGTCTGGCTGGCTGACCAGCAAATCGTCGGTGTTGACGCCGAGCTTCGCCGCATAGTCGGGGTCCAGGGCGTGTTCCGCGTCGATGAAGGCGCAGATTCCGCCGGCTGCCTGGGCGTTGGCGATCACATGCAGCGCCACGGTCGTCTTGCCGCTCGACTCCGGTCCATAGATCTCGACGACTCGTCCGCGCGGTAGCCCGCCGATGCCGAGGGCGACATCAAGTGCGATCGATCCCGTCGGAATCACCTCGATCGGTTGGCGGACCTCGTCTCCCAACCGCATGACCGAGCCACGTCCGTGCTGCTTCTCGATCTGGGCAAGAGCTGCATCCAGTGCCTTTGCGCGATCTGCCACCGCCATCTGCGTTCCTTTCCTCGCCGGCGCCCGCCGGTCCGCCATCCAGACGCCCTTCACTGTAGGGACCGCCACCGACAAAGAATCGGCGGCAAGGCAGGCCTGTGGATGACGGGTTTCGCCTCGTGCGTTGTCCACAGCCTAGGCGAACAGGTGTTCGAAATCGAGCGACACGCCCGTTACTTCACGCTGTCGGGGAGTTCCAGGTTCGACCACGTCGCCAGCCAGATCCGGCGGACGTCCATCCCTGCGGCCAGTGCCTGTGACGCCGTCTTGTCGCCCAGACCGGCGTGCACCACCGAGTCAGCCCACAGCGGCGCGTAGGACTCCCCCACGTGGCGTCGCAGACGGACCCAGTATTCGGCTTCTCTCATCGCGTCGATCAGGCCGCGGCGACCCGTTGGCTGCGCACCGGGAGCTGGGTCACCGTCAGGTTCGCGTCGATGTGATCGCTCACCCGGCGCAGCAAGCCTGACAGGGGGATGTCGAGCGCGCCGCAGATAGCGTTCAGCAACTCGCTTGAGGCCTCTTTCTGGCCCCTCTCAATCTCGGAAAGGTAGCCGAGGCTGACCCGAGCTTTTGACGAGACTTCACGGAGGGTGAGGTTCTCCGAGATGCGAACCTCACGCAGCGCGCCACCCAGCATCTCGCGCATCAGCACGGGACGTTCGGGCATCGGCTGGATCATGGCGTGAACTCTACCTGTCGGTCGAAGGGCAACTCCTCCGCTGGTACAACACCACGCCGGTCGATCCTCTTCCCCAACCGGTCGTGGAGTCCACCTACACCGGCGAAAGCGCGGTTAGCAACAGTTGCAGCGAGGTGGCAACGGTCTGCTCACGCACCTGCTCGCGGTCGCCTTCGAACTGGAAGCGCTGCGCGAGCAGCACCTGGTGCTGGCCGACCAGCGGGCCAGCCAGTCCGATCCAGACCTCGCCGGGAGCGTGGCCCTCCTGCGGAGTGGGACCCGCGACCCCCGAAGCCGCGATAGCCCAGGTGGCTCCCGTCATCGTCTGGATCCCGACCGCCATTTCGGTCACAGTTTGTTCCGAGACCACCCCGTAGGTGTGAAGAATCGTCCTGGAAACCCCGGACAGCCGGGCCTTCATCATCACGTCATAGGCGATCGCGCCGCCAAGGTACACCTCGGAGGCACCGGGAACCCCAGTGATGGTGGCCCCGATCAAACCGCCGGTCAGCGACTCCGACGTCGCCAGGGACGCCCCGCGATCCCGCAGTGTCTTGACGAGCCGCTCGGCGAGGGGGTCAGGAATGTGAGCCATGGCCGGTGTCCCTTTCTGAAAGCGCCTGCGCCCTGAGTTTCCAGGCGTCCAGGACGTACATGCCGCCGGTCACGATGGTGAGGACGAACGCCGAACCCATGAGGAGCCAGGCGAGCCATTGGCCGAACACCGGCAGATGGGATAGCCCTGGCAGGAACATCAGGAGCGCGAAGGACTGCAGCAGCGTCTTGAGCTTGCCGCCGGCGGCGGCCGCCATCACCCCGTACTTGAGCATCGCGACCCGCATCCAGGTGATCCCCCACTCGCGGGCCAGGATCAGGATGGTGATCCACCAGGGGAGTTCCTGCAGAATGCTCAGACCGATGAAGGCAGCACCCGTGAGCGCCTTGTCGGCGATGGGGTCCCAGATCTTGCCGAAGTCGCTGACCAGGTCGTACTTGCGAGCCAGCCGCCCGTCAAAGAAGTCGGTCAGGATCGCGACCCCGAAGACGAGTGTGGCCCCCAGTCGCCAGCTCAGCTCGGACGGCGCCACGAACAGCAGGACGAGGAAGACCGGAACCAGCACCAAGCGCAGCACGGTCAGGGCATTCGGCAGGTAGGCCGGAATGGATGCGCGCGGGGTTGTCGACTCCTGTGTCATCCGTCCTCCAGCTCGACGATGAGATCAACCCCATCGCTAGCCGTGACATTACCCCAGAGCAACGTGCCCGCGTCAGGCGTCGGCGAGCCGGAGGAGAAGAGCGTCACTCCGTCGGTCTCGGGTCCCTGATGGGCTGCACGCCCGTGCCGTTCACCGTCGGCGGCAGCTTCGACCAGCACCTGAACCCGTTCACCGATCCGATCCTCGGCACGCTGGGCCACGAGCTCGTCCACCAGTGCGGTGACCTGTTCGACCCGGTCCGCGATCTCACGGGCAGAGACCTTGGCTGGCAGTCGTTGCCCTTCGGTCCCTTCCTCGTCGGAGTAGCCGAAGACTCCCACGGCATCGAGCCGGGCTGAGGCGAGGAAGTCCAGCAACAC
>CAYUWV010000058.1:5857-12955 GCA_964448385.1 uncultured Propionibacteriaceae bacterium
AGCCGAAGACTCCCACGGCATCGAGCCGGGCTGAGGCGAGGAAGTCCAGCAACACATCCACGTCCTGTTCAGTCTCGCCGGGGAAACCGACAATGACGTTGCTTCTGATCCCGGCTTGGGGTGCGCGACTGCGGATCGATTCCAGCAGTCCCCCGAAGGAATCCGCGTCGCCGAAACGTCGCATCCGCCGCAGCACGCTCGCCGAAGCGTGCTGGAACGGAAGGTCGAAGTAGGGCACGACCGAATCCAGCCCGCAGATGGTCGCCACCAGCGAAGGCCGCACCTCGGCGGGCTGGAGGTAGCTGACCCGGATCCAGTCGAGGCCGTCCACCCCTGCCAGGTGCTCCAACAGCCGCTCCAGCGCGTCCGGGATGCCCAGGTCCTTGCCATACGAGGACGAGTTCTCCGAGACCAGGACGACCTCCCGCACCCCGGATTCCACCAGCCAGCGGGCCTCCGCGACGATGTCGGAGGCCGGGCGCGACAGGTATGACCCCCGAAAGGACGGGATGGCGCAGAACGCACAGCGCCGGTCGCACCCCGAGGCGATCTTCAACGGTGCCGTGGCGCCGCCCTCCAGCCGACGTCGCAGCAGCTGGGGACCGCTCGCGGGCGCGAGTCCGGCGGGCAGCTCACCGTGGCCCGGCAGCGAGATGGCGCCCGCCGCGGCCGGACGGGCGGTCGGCGCCAGCGGCAGCAGGGTGCGACGGTCCTGTGGGGTGTGAGCCTGGTGGGGCTCGCCGGCCATGATCGAGCGCAGCCGCGCCGAGATGTCGGCATAGTCGTCGAAACCCAGCACGGCGTCGGCCTCGGGGAGTTCGCGGGCCAGTTCCGCTCCATAACGCTCGGCCAGGCAGCCCACGGCGACCACCGACCTGGTCGGGCCCTCGCCCTTGAGATCGGAGGCGGCGAGCAGGGTGTCGATCGAGTCCTTCTTGGCTGCGTCGATGAAACCGCAGGTGTTCACGACGATCGCCTCAGCCCGAGCGGGGTCCGCCACCAACGAGAAGCCGCCGGCCTCAAGCCGTCCAGCGAGCTCCTCGGAATCAACCTCGTTGCGGGCACACCCCAACGTGACGACGTGGACGGTGGTCGGCTGAGGGGTCATGTTCGCCGAGCCTACTCCCGCCGGTTGTCACCCTTCGCGCAGGTTCGCCAGCACCTCGTCGAGGTCGTCGGGTTTCACCAGCACCTCACGCGGCTTCGAGCCCTCGGACGGCCCGACGACCCCCCTGGTCTCGAGGATGTCCATCAGGCGGCCGGCCTTGGCGAAGCCCACCCGCAGCTTCCGCTGCAACATCGAGGTCGAACCCAGTTGCAGGTTCACCACCAACTGGGCGGCTTCCAGCACCAGTTCGAGGTCATCGCCGATGTCCTCCGCGACCGCGCGACCAGATTCCGCAGGTGCGCTGACGTCCTCGCGGTACTGCGGGCTGAGTTGCCCGGTGACATGCTTCACGACGGCACGGATCTCCGCCTCGGTCACCCAGGCTCCCTGGACCCGCAGCGGCTTGGACTGACCCATCGGCAGGAACAGCCCGTCCCCCTGCCCGACCAGCTTCTCTGCGCCCGGAGTGTCGAGGATGACGCGGGAATCGGTCATGGAACTGGTGGCGAAAGCGAGCCTCGAGGGCACGTTGGCCTTGATCAGGCCAGTGACCACGTCGGTGGACGGACGCTGGGTCGCGAGCACCAGATGGATCCCCGCGGCTCGAGCGAGCTGGGTGATCCGGACGATGGAATCCTCGACGTCACGTGGTGCGACCATCATCAGGTCGGCGAGTTCGTCGACGATCACCAGCAGGTACGGGTACGGCGCCAGCTGGCGCTCCGAGCCTGGCGGAAGCTTCACCTGGCCGGCGCGAACCGCCCGGTTGAAGTCGTCGACATGGCGGAACCCGAACGCGGCGAGGTCGTCGTAGCGTGCGTCCATCTCGCGCACGACCCACCCCAGGGCCTCAGCAGCCTTCTTCGGCGAGGTGATGATCGGGGTGACCAGATGCGGCACTCCCTCGTAGTGCGTCAGTTCGACCCGCTTCGGGTCGACGAGCATCATCCGCACCTCCTCAGGCGTGGACCGCATCAGGACCGACGTGATCAGCGAGTTGACGAAGCTCGACTTGCCCGAGCCGGTCGCGCCGGCCACCAGCAGGTGAGGCATCTTGGCCATATTGGCGATGACGTACCCGCCTTCGACGTCTTTCCCTAGGCCGACGGTCATCGGGTGATGGTCGTTGCGAGCTCGGTTCGAGCGCAGCACGTCACCGAGGGAGACGATCTCCTTGTCTGCGTTCGGGATCTCGATGCCGATCGCCGACTTGCCCGGGATCGGGGACAGGATCCGCACGTCGGCCGACGCGACGGCGTAGGCGATGTTCTTGCCCAGCGCCGTCACCTTCTCCACTTTCACCGCGTTGCCGAGTTCCACTTCGTAGCGGGTGACGGTCGGGCCACGGGTGTAGCCGGTCACCGTGGCGTCGATCTCGAACTGGCGCAGCACCTCGGTGAGCCGACCGACGACCTGGTCGCTCGCCTGGCTACGGGCCTTGGGCACCGTGCCGGGCTTCAACACCGCCTGGTCGGGCAGGGTGTAGACGAGGTCGCCCGAGAGTTGGTGCTGCTCGGCGCGCACCGGCGCGCCCGAGTTGGCGGGGACCTCGAGGACTGGCTTGGGCGGCAGTCCCGCGCTCACCTTGACCGGCTCGGTCGCCTGGTCGTCGACAGACCGTTCGGCCGCCGGTTCGGGGTGAACCTCTTCTTCCCAGGTGACGTCGGACACCAGCGGAGTCACGTAGGCCTCGTCGCGCGTGAAGTCGGTCAGTTCGGCGGGGGCAGGCGCGAGTCGCTGCCGCAGGGCGGTGACTCGCCCCGCCAGTTCGTGGACGGGGATCCCGGCGATCACCAGGGTGCCGAAACCCACCAGCAGCAGCAGGATCGGCACCGTCAGCCAGACGGTGACCAGGTCGGCCAGGAACGAGGAGGCGATGAAGCCGAGGAAGCCGCCGGCCTCACGGACCAGCTCCGGATGGGTGCCGCGCGGGAGGCCCTTGGCGATGTGCACGAGGCCCAGCACGCCGAGCAACACCCCCGCCCAACCGACGACCTGACGTCCAGCCGGGCCATTGCGGTCTGGGTGACGCAGTGTGCGCCACGCCGCCACGAAGGCGATCAGCGGGACGGCCACTGCCAGTGAGCCAACCACCGTGGTCATCACCACGTGCACGACCGACCCAAGGACTCCCGGGAGGCCGAACCAGAACTCGCCCGCCACCACGAGGCCGAGGATCAGCAGCGCCAGGCCCGCACCGTCGCGCCTGAGAGCCGGATCAAGATCGCGGGCACCGGTGCCCATCGCGCGGGCGGTGCCGCCCACCACGGCTGCCGTGCCACGCCAGACCGCGCCCAGCGCGCGTCCGAGCCCGGTGAGGAACCTGCTCAACCCTGCGGGCTGGCTGGTCTTCCCGCGGGAGGAGGCACGGGTCGTGGTCTTCTTGCTTCCGGACGCTCGGGACGCCGACGCACGCGGTGAGGCCGTGCTCCGGCTCCGCGAGGGGGAAGACGCGCGGGTCGCCATGAGACGAAGGTTAGGGGAAGCAGGTCAGATCTGCGACCTGCCCACGCCGACGCGGGGCAACTACGCCCGGCCGCCGCCGAAGTGCTCCCAGCCTTGGGGACCTTCCCAATGGGCACCGTCGACCAGCACGACCGGCTCGCCGGCGACCACGTTGCCGATCACCCGCCAGCCGTCTGGCACGTCGCCGGGGGCGAAGGTGGCGGCGAGAGCGTGATCGTCCCCACCGGTGAGAATGAACCCCAGCGGATCCCGTCCGCCGATGGCCCCCGCCACCGCTCGCTGCGGCTCTGCGATGTCGAAACTGGCTGTGGTCACGGTGATGGTCACACCAGAGGCCCGGGCGACGTGCCCCAGATCGGCGAGCAAACCGTCCGAAACGTCGATCATGGCGCTGGCGCCGGCCTCAGCCGCGACGATGCCCTGCCCGTACGGCGGCTCGGGAACCCGGTGGGCGTTCACGACCGCGGCCGGCGAGCGGAAGCCACGGTTGAGGACGGCCAGCCCGGCTTCGGCCCAGCCGAGTCGACCCCTGATCGCCACCACGTCGCCTGGACGCGCCCCCGCGCGGGTCACCGGATCCCGACCCTGCAGGTCTCCGAACACCGTGACGGTCACCACGACGATCGGGGCTGCGGACGTGTCCCCGCCCAGCAGGCAGGCCCCGGCCAGTTCACACTCCTGGCGGACCCCAGCGGTGAAGTCACGGACCCAGTCGGCGGCCAGCTGGCTGGGAACGGACAGCGAGATCACCAGTCCGACCGGTCGTGCCCCCATCGCTTCCAGGTCCGCCACCGCCGCGGCGACGGCTTTGCGTCCGACATCCCGCGGCGACGACCACGAGTCCTTCCAGTGCCGATCGGCCACCATGGTGTCGGTCGAGACCGCGACGTTGCCGTCCACCCGGAACACGGCGCAGTCGTCGCCTGGTCCGACCACGACCGCGGGAGTCGTCGGCAGATCGCTGATGATCTGCGCGATCAGGCCGAACTCCCCCACCTCACCGACCGTGACTCCGGCCATCAGCGTGCTATCACCGCAGGCCCATCGGCCGACTCAGGGCGAGCTCAAGCAGTTCGCTGATCAGGTCGGAGTAGGTCAGCCCGCTGGCCTGCCACAGCCTGGGAAACATCGAGTGCCGGGTGAAGCCGGGCATCGTGTTCAGTTCGTTGACGAACACCTCACCTCCGCCGGTCAGGAACAGGTCGACCCGTGCCAGCCCTTCGCAGTTCATCACCTCGAAGGTGCGCCCGGCCAGGGCCTGCACCCGGGACATCTGCTCAGGTGCCAGATCCGCCGGTGTCTCCAAACTGACCTGCCCCTCGGGCAGGTACTTCGCGTCGAAGTCGTAGAACGTGGTGCCGTGCATGATGATCTCGCCAGGCAGCGAGACCCGCGGCGCCCGACCGGCGACCCCCTGCAGGACAGCCACCTCGATCTCGCGGCACCCGACGAAACCTCGCTCGACGACCACCTTCGGGTCGTACCTCTGGGCTTCGCCCACGGCGGCGGCGAGTTCCTCCGGCGCATCGACCCGGGAGATGCCGAGACTCGAACCGCCGCGGGCGGGCTTCACGAACACGGGGTAGCCGAGGTCGGCCACCGCTTCGGCACAGCCGGTGCGATCTGATTGCCAGCGCTGGGCCGAGATGGCAACCCACGGCCCCACCGGCAACCCCGCGGACGCCATGGACCGCTTCATCAGGTCCTTGTCCATGCCGATCGCACTGGCGGCGACTCCGGCACCGACGTAGCGGACGCCGAGCATCTCGAACATCCCCTGGATGGTGCCGTCTTCGCCATAGGGACCGTGCAGCAACGCGAACGCCACGTCGATGTCCACCGGGTCACTGAGGGTGTCGCCGATCCGGGTCGCGACCTGAGCCCCGTGCGCGCCTCGCAGCAGGACGGCTTCATCGAGCCCCTCAGGTACCCGCGGGAGCGTCCCGTCCACCACGTCCAGGGCCGTGACCTGCTCCACCGGGACGCGCACCCAACGGCCGTCAGCCGTGATGCCGATCCCGACGACCTCGAACCGATCAGCATCGAGGGCGCGTGCCACGCCGCCCGCGGTCAGGCAGGAGATCTCGTGCTCGGAACTGACTCCTCCGAAGATCAGCGAAACCCTGCAGCGTCGGTCCTGCTCACTCATGTGTCCTCCGGGTCGATTGCTGTGCGGCAGCCTACTGGGCTGGCGCTGCGATCACCCCCCTGGGGGCAACTGCGGGACTCGTCGTCCGCGACGGATGTCGTAGCGCTCAGCGGGAGCAACCTCGCCGCGGATCTCGGCCACCAACGCGGTGATGGAGGCCATGATCCGCCGTCCGACCTCAGCGATGGCAACGCGATCGGTGCGCCCGGCCAGATCGGAGATGTCGATCGGCTTGCCCACCCGGATGATCATCGTGGAGCGCGGAAAGAACTTCGGGAAGGTGGGCTGCCTCCAGCCCATCACGTGCTGGGCACCCCACTGCCCGATGGGGACCACCGGGCAGCCGGTGCGCAACGCCAGCCGGGCCGCACCCGAATGCGCAGCCATCGGCCAGCCGTCCGGGTCTGCGGTGATGGTGCCTTCGGGGTAGATCAGCACACACTCGCCGCGCTCCAACGCTTGTTCGGCGGGCACCAGCGCGTTGCCGGCGTGCACCGTGTTGCGCTCCACCGGGATTTGGCCGCACTGGGTTGCCAACCAGCCGATCACCGGAACCTGCCACAGGTCGGCCTTGCCCAAGGCGCGAGGCCAGCGACCGTTCCAGATCAGGAAGTGCGCCAGCGCTGGCGGGTCGAAGTTCGAGATGTGGTTGGCCACCACGATCACCCCACCACTGGCGGGCAGATGGTCCGCCGGACCCCAGTCCTGCCGGGTGAGCCGACGCATCAGCCAGCCGCCGATCCTGCCAAGCCGCCGGTAGGTCGGCTGCACCGGGGTTGGGTTGGCCTCCCGCAAGGGGAGTTCGGCCCGACTCACCCCGCGGTTTTGGCGGGCAGGGTGCGCGGCAGCCAACCGGGGCGGGTTGCCTCGAAGTCAGTGATCAGGTCCGCGTGCTGCAGCGTGAGCCCGATGTCGTCCAAGCCTTCGAGGAGGCGATGCCTGGTGTAGTCGTCGATGGTGAACTCGAACACCGCGTCCCCTGCCGTGATGGTCTTCGCGGACAGGTCGACGGTGAGTTCCAGCCCGGGGCTGGCCTCCAGCAGCGACCACAACTGCTCGACGACGTCCTGGTCGACCACGGCGATCAGCAGGCCGGCCTTGCCGGAGTTGGAGCGGAAGATGTCCCCGAACCGGGAGCCGATCACCACGGCGAAGCCATAGTTCTGCAGCGCCCAGACGGCGTGTTCGCGCGAGGAGCCCGTCCCGAACTCTGGGCCGGCCACCAACACCGAACCGCCGGCGTAGGCAGGGTTGTTGAGCACGAAGTCGGGGTCGTTGCGCCAGGCGGCGAACAGTCCGTCCTCGAACCCGGTGCGGGTCACCCGCTTGAGGTAGACCGCCGGGATGATCTGGTCGGTGTCGACATTGCTGCGGC
>CAYUWV010000059.1:0-12691 GCA_964448385.1 uncultured Propionibacteriaceae bacterium
AGATCCCGCCGCCGACCAACCCGCCGGCCAGCGCGATGCCCACGGCGCCGGCCAAAGCCGTGCCGCGCGTGAGCTTGATCGGGGTCTTGAGCCGCGCTGCCAGGCGCCTTGGAGCTGATGTTCCCTGATTCTGCGTCACGATGTCCTCCGCGCTGTGGGACTTGATCCCGCTGTGATGGATGCGGTCTTTCTACCAGCACACCAGGGGTTGGTCGCATCCGACGGGCAGTCACGCGTCAACTCCGAATCGGTGTGCGAATGACTGGAGCGGGCTTCCGGAACAGCCAAGAAGGATGATGTCTGACTTGCCGGCTCTGTATGTCAAGGGCCGCCTGACTCCGACGCCACCCTGGTCTCATACCGCCGATCGCGGCCAATGCCCGACGAACCGGGCTGCAGTGCTATTTTGTGCGACGTGTGGCGGGCAGCGGCGCCCGTCATGTTCCGACCACAAAGACTGTCCACTAGAGAACGGTTTGACCCCATGCCGGTTCGTATTGCGGTGATCGGCGTTGGCTACGTCGGATTGACCACAGGCGCCTGTTTCGCGAAGTTGGGCCACGAGGTCGTATGTGCCGATATCGACGAGACAAAGATCGCCATGCTTGCCGAGGGCCGCATTCCCATCCATGAGGCCAAGCTGCAGAAGGTCGTGCAGAAGCAGCTGAAATCCGAGCGGCTGAAGTTTGTGGTCGGGGCTGAGAACGCCGTTCCAGGTTGTGAGTTCGTCTTCTTGTGCCTGCCGACCCCGCCGAACGGGGATGGTTCGGCTGACCTCAGTTTCTTCGAAACCGCCGTTCCGCACTTCGCTCACCTCGTCGAGGACGAGGCGATCGTGGTGAACAAGTCGACGGTTCCGGTCGGCTCGGCGCGGATGGTGGCTCGGCTGCTGAACCGCAGCGACGTGGCCGTGGTGTCGAACCCCGAGTTCCTCCGCGAAGGATCGGCGGTCTACGACTTCATGCATCCGGACCGGATCGTGATCGGATCGGACGATCAGACTGCCGCCGTCCGAGTGATGAGCCTGTACGAGAAGCTCAAGGCGCCCGTCCTGATCACCGATGCCGCGTCCGCCGAGACGGTCAAGTACGTTTCGAACGCATTCCTCGCCACGAAGCTCTCCTTCGCCAACGCGGTCGCCGCCGTGTGCGAAGGCGTGGGTGCTGATGTCAGCGACGTGATGCTGGGCCTTGGCTACGACAGCCGGGTGGGGCATCAGTTCCTCAGGCCCGGTCCGGGATGGGGTGGGTCGTGCTTCCCCAAGGACACGCGCGCGCTGATACAGATCGCCGACGAGGGCGGGTACGACTTCGCCCTCCTGCGCGGTGTAATACGCGTGAACGAGGAGCAGTTCGACCGGGTCGTCGACAAGGTGCAACGGGGTGCCGGCGGGTCGCTCGACGGGGTAAGGGTCGGGGCCCTCGGATTGGCGTTCAAGGCCAACACCGGGGATACCCGCGAATCCCCAGCCCTGGAGATCATCGGTCGCCTGATCGGTCGTGGCGCGATGGTCCGGGCCTACGATCCGGCGGTGACTTGTGTTGATGTGCTGGGACTGGAGTTCGCCTCGGACCCCTACGAGGCGTGCAAGGACGCTGATGTCGTCGTGGTGCTCACCGAATGGGACGAGTTCAAGTGGCTCGACCCCGATCGCTTGGCGTCCGTGGTCCGCCGACGCTCTGTCGTGGACACGCGCAACATCCTGGATCGCGCTGCGTTGGTCCAGCGCGGTTTCGTCTACGCAGGGATCGGACAGAGCTGATGGGACGCGTCGTGGTGACCGGAGGGGCCGGATTCGTCGGCTCCCACCTGTGTGAGAGCCTGCTGGCCCGCGGGGATGAGGTGGTCTGTGTCGACAACCTCGCAACGGGGAGCAGGCGCAACATCGAGCCGTTGTCTGACGATCCGGGTTTCCAGTTCATCGAGCAGGACATCTGCGATCCGATCGCGGTGGACGGCGACGTCGACGCCGTCTTGAACTTCGCGTCACCGGCATCTCCCCGCGACTACCACGATTTGCCGATCGAGACCCTTCTCGTGGGAAGCCAGGGGACGCGCCAGGCACTCGAACTCGCCCGGACGCACGGTGCTCGGTTCCTCACCGCCTCCACCAGCGAGGTGTACGGCGACCCGCATGTCCATCCCCAACGGGAGGACTACTGGGGGAACGTGAACCCGGTGGGACCTCGAAGCGTCTACGACGAGGCCAAGCGGTTCGGTGAGGCGCTCACAATGGCGTACCACCGCACGTACGGGGTCGACACCCGACTGGTGCGCATCTTCAACACTTACGGCCCGCGCATGCGCCCCCAGGACGGCCGAGTCGTTTCGAACTTTATCGTCCAAGCGCTCCGGCGTGAGCCGCTGACGATCTACGGGGACGGGCAGCAGACTCGCAGCTTCTGCTTCGTCGAGGACGAGGTGCGCGGCATCCTGTTGCTGCTGGACTCCGAAGGCATCCACGACCCGGTCAACATCGGGAACCCCAACGAGTTCACTATCCTCGAGTTGGCCCAGGTCGTCCTGGAGACGGTCGACACCTCCTCGGAGTTGGTCTTCGAGCCGCTGCCCCAGGACGACCCGACGCAGCGCTGCCCCGACATCACCCGAGCCCGCTCTCTGCTGGGTTGGGAGCCGGCCATCCAACTGCGCGAAGGAGTCGCACGGACGGTCGAATACTTCGCGAGAGTGTCTTGAGACGGGCTGGCATGGGCACTCTCGGCATTTCGGCTCGGACCACGACCGTGAACCATACCGACGCGGCTGTGTTGGACGCTCGATGACCAGGGTCCTCGTCACGGGCGCCTCGGGCTACATCGGGAGTCACACCTGCGTTGAACTCCTGACGAACGGCTTCGAGGTGTTGGGCATCGACAACTTGTCCAACAGTTCTGGTGTGGCGATCGACCGTGTGAGAGAGCTGTCCCGGGAGATGGAGTTCCGGGCGGTTGATCTCCGAGACCGGCAGGCCGTGTCAGAGGTGTTCGCGGCGTTTCCGGTCGATGCTGTGCTCCACTTCGCGGGCTTCAAGTCCGTAAGCGACTCGATGCGAGACCCGCTCTCGTACTACGACAACAACGTGATGGGGTCGATCAACCTCATCGGCGCGATGGCCGAGGCCGGGGTCCGGACCATCGTCTTCTCTTCCTCGTGCACCGTGTACGGCAACCCTGAACGGATCCCGGTGGACGAGAGCGCGACGCTCGCCCCGGTGAGCCCGTACGGGCGGTCCAAGCTCATGGTCGAACAGGTTCTCCGGGACGTCCAGGCCGCTGACCCGCGCTGGCGGGTGTGCCTCCTGCGCTACTTCAACCCGATCGGGGCCCATCCCTCCGCGCGGCTCGGTGAGGACCCGGTGGGCAGGCCCACCAACCTGATGCCGCCGGTGATGAAGGTGGCTCTCGGCGGGGCCCAATACGTGAGTGTCTTCGGCGGCGACTATCCGACCCCGGACGGCACCTGCGTGCGGGACTACCTGCACGTCGTCGACGTGGCGACGGCCCACCTGAACGCCCTGGAGTACGCCCAGGGGCACGACGGTGTCCACGCCTTCAACCTGGGGACCGGCATAGGCGTGAGTGTCCTCGACCTGTTGGCCGCGGCATCCGAGGCGGTCGGAGCCGACATCCCAGCCCGGATCGTCGAACGACGACCTGGGGATGCCGAGCAGCTCTACGCCGACAACACTTTGGCGCTGGCCGAGCTCGGGTGGAAACCGACCCGGGGCCTTGCCGACATGTGCCATGACCACTGGGCGTTCCAGCGGGCCCATCCGTCCGGCTACGAAGGGGGAGCGCGATGACTTCGCGCATCGTGGCCGATGGCAAGGCACTGCGCCTCGCTGGGCAGCCATTCAGGGTCCGCGGCGTGACGTACGGCTCCTTCCTGCCACGACGAGACGGGCACCAGTTCCCGGAGCCCGAGCGGGTGCACGCCGACTTCCAACAGATCGCGGCGATGGGACTGAACACAGTCCGGCTCTACACGGCGCCGACACCGGACGTCCTGGAGGCTGCGGCGGAGCGTGGGTTGAGGCTCATCGTCGGCGTGGACTACCGGGATTGGCGCTACCACACCGAGGTGGGCCTAGCCGCGGATCGCTCGGTGCTGGACGCCGGACGCCGAGCTCTGGACGAGGCGATCGCCGCCTGCGCCGGACGACCCGAGGTACTGGCCTACTCGGTGGGGAACGAGATCCCCGCCGATGTCGTCCGGGTCCATGGGATCGGCGCGGTGGAAGACATCCTGTCCACGCTGGTGGGGCACGCGCGTGCCAGTGACCCGGAAGCTCTGGTCACCTACACGAACTTCCCGACCACGGAGTACCTCCGCGTGGAGGGCCAGACCCTGGCCACCTTCAATGTGTTCCTCGAGGAGCGGGAGGCCCTGCGCCGGTACCTGCGCCATCTCCAGGTCGTCACGGCACAGCTTCCCCTCGTGCTCACTGAACTGGGGCTGCCGGGGTCGGTCCGCAGCGAGGCGCAGCAGGCTGAAGGGCTGCGTTGGCAGTTCGACGAGGTCGACAGCGCCGGTTGCGCCGGTGCCACGGTGTTCTCGTTCACCGATGAGTGGGGGGTCAACGGGCAGGCGGTGACCGGCTGGGACTTCGGCATCACCGACGAGCAGCGCCGACCCAAGGCGGCTGCCGAGGTGACCCGTTCCTGGGCCGAGCGGCACCTGATCGACCTGCGAACCGACTGGCCCAGGGTCTCGGTGGTGGTGTGTGCCTACAACGAGGAACGGACCATCCAGGAGTGCCTTGCTTCGCTGGCGGCCTGCGACTACCCCAACCTCGACGTGATCATGTGTGACGACGGTTCCACCGATCGAACCCTCGAGATCGCGCGGACCTTCCCGTTCCGCATCCTTGAGCTCGACCACGGGGGGCTCAGCCGGGCGCGCAACGCGGGCATCGAGGCAGCAACCGGAGAGATCGTCGCCTTCCTCGATGCTGATGCCGCGTGCGACCCCCAGTGGCCCTGGTACCTCGCGCTCGGCTACGACAACGATGAGGTGGTGGCGGCCGGCGGTCCGAACTGGCCCTTCGCGGACGCGCCCTTGGTCGAGCGGGCTGTGGCGCTGTCGCCCGGCTCGCCGTTGGAGGTGCTGATCAGTGACGACCGTGCGGAGCACGTTCCGGGCTGCAACATGTCCTTCCGTCGCGAAGCGATCCGCAAAGTGGGGTGCTTTGACCCGATCTACACCAGCGCCGGCGACGACGTCGACGTGTGTTGGAAGCTGCTTGACGAAGGGGGGCAGATCGCCTTCGTGCCGGCGGCGCAAATCCACCATCATCGACGGGCAACCGTCAAGGGCTATCTGCGCCAGCAACGTGGCTATGGGCGCGCTGAGAAGCTGCTGCTACCTGCCCATCGCCACCGCTTCAACGAGCTGGGCCAGGCGCGCTGGTCGGGCTTCATCTATGGCGGGGTGGAGCTCCTGCCGGCCCTGTTGCGTCCAGTGATCTACCACGGCTATCAGGGCCATGCCCCCTTCCAGCGAGTGGCCTCGCGGCCGGCGGAGATCGCGCTGGGCTGGGCCGGGGCGCTGTTGCCTTACTCGACCGTGGCTGCGGCGGTGGGCCTGCTGGCCGGGGTGCTGATTTCCCCGTGGTGGTTCCTGCTGGCGGTGGCCGCGCTCCTCGCGGTGGTCGGCTTCGGAGTGGCGGTCGCGACGTCCCTGCGTCTGCCGTCGGACGAGCCCGAGCCCGAGCGGCTCCGACTGCTCGTGGGCTACCTGCACGTCGCCCAACCGTTCGTCCGCACCTGGGGACGGCTGCGCGGCCCGCGCCGACCGTTGGTGATGCCGGTGGCACGCCCCTGGTGGGGGGACCGCGCCGTCTGGCTCCGGGACCTGGAGCAACAGCTTCGATCGGACGGGCGTTCGGTGCGAGTGGGTGGCCCCACTGACAATTGGGATCTGGAGGTGCGCACGTTACTGGCTCGGCTGCGGGTGACGACCGCTGTGGTGTGGCGGTGGCAGCCGACGTGGCGGATCAGCACGGTCGCTACCCGGCTGCTCGTCCTGCTGGTGGTGAGCACCCTGCTCGCAGTCTGGGGAGCGGTGGCGGGCAGCGCCTGGTGGTTGCTCGTACCAGTGGGGCTGGCTGGCGTGGGGACGGCTGTTCTCCTGAGGGCGAGGAGTTCGCTTTCCAAGGTGGTGACGCGTACAGTTCGCGGCGCCGTCGGTGGGGAAGCTTCGTGAAACAACGGGCCGCGCCCCCCGCCGCCCCTCGCCACGCATTTCCGCCAACGGCCGGCGGACGGGACGCAAGGCCGAAGCAGACCAACCGCGGCGATGGGGAAGTGCTGCGGCAGTTGTGGTCTCACCTTCACGGCTGGCGTCGCTGGCTGCTGGTAGTGCTGGGTCTCGACCTGCTGTCAACCCCGCTCAGTCTGCTGGCGCCGGTGCCGCTCGCCGTGGCGATCGACAGCGCGCTAGGAAAGAAGGACTTGCCGGCCTTCTTGGGCTGGCTACCTGCGGCCGTCTCGGACAGCACCCTCTCGCTGCTTGTCTTCGCCGGCCTGATGCTGGTGGTGGTGGCCATACTGGCCGGGCTGGTGTCCTGGGCGTCGAACCTCGTGAAGCTATGGACGAGCGAGAGAATCACCCTTGACCTGCGCGGACGCATGCTGGCGCATGCCCAGCAGTTGTCCTTCCGCTTCCATGACAAGACCGGAACGGCTGACTCCATCTATCGGATTCAGTACGACTCGCCGGCGATCGCGAATGTCGGCATTTACAATCTGTTGCCCTTTCTCACCTCCGGCGTCATGCTCGTGTCGATGGTCGGTGTGGTTTGGGTCATCAGCCCGTCCCTCGCCCTGGTGGCACTCAGCGTCTCACCCCTGCTCGTGTGGAACACCGCCCGCTATCGGGCTCGCATGAAGCCGATCTACAAGAAGGTGAAGCGGCTGGAGAGCGACGCACTCAAAGTCGTCCAGGAGGTCTTCTCCGCACTCCGGGTGGTCAAGGCGTTCTCCATGGAAAAGGAAGAGGAATACCGTTACACCAGCCAAGCCCGACTGTCGATGGTCGAGCGGATCCGGGTGACCCGGGCCGAAGGCGTCTTCAGCATCCTTAACAGCGGCACCATTGCGGTGGGAACCGCTCTGGTCATCGTGATCGGAGGCATGAACGTCGACGCCGGACAGATGACCATCGGATCGCTGGTGCTGGTGGTTTCGTACTTGTCCCAGATCTACGGCCCGCTTCAGACGCTGGCCACCCAGTCCGCGAAGCTCCAGTCGCAACTGGTCAGCGCGGAACGAGCCATGGAACTCCTCGAGCAACAGCCTGACGTTCTCGACCCCCCGGATGGGCTCGTCCTGAGCAGTGCGACCGGTACCTTCGAGCTGAGCGGGGTCGCCTTTAGCTACGAGCCCGGCCGTCCCGTCTTCAAGGACGTCACCCTCCAGATTCCCGCCGGTTCCCGCGTCGGTATCGTCGGACGCACCGGGGCCGGCAAGAGCACCCTGGTGGGACTGTTGATGCGCTTCTATGACGTGGACTCCGGGGTGATCATGCTGGATGGTGTCGACATCAGGCGTTACCGGCTCGAGTCGTTCCGACGGCAGTTCGCCATGGTGCTTCAGGATCCCTTTCTCTTCTCGACCTCGATCAGGGAGAATCTCGCCTTCGGTCGACCAGCTGCCTCGGACGCCGAGATTGAGGCAGCAGCGCGCGCTGCCGGCATCCACGACTTCATTGAGAGTCTCCCAGACGGCTATGACACGCTCGTTGGCGAACGCGGAATGCGGCTCTCGGGGGGCGAACGCCAACGGGTGTCCCTGGCCCGGGCCTTCCTGAAGGACTCGCCGATCCTCCTCCTCGATGAACCTACCTCGTCGGTGGATCAAGCGACGGAGGCGGAGATCCTGACCGCGATGGAACTCCTAATGGCGGGCCGCACCACGTTCATGATCGCACATCGACTAACCACACTGCGTACCTGTGATGTCGTTCTTTCGGTCGATGACGGGAAGGTAACCCGCCTCACGCGCGAGCAGCAGGCAGACACGATGCGGGAGGCGTGGTCGCCCAGCAGGGCTGATGAGCATGATGCCCAAGCAGCAACGTCTTCTCGATCGATCGTTGGCCGTCTCTAATCGAATAGGGGATCAACGTGACAAGTCCAGTGCAACAAGAGCGGCACCCGGTGACGCTTGATGCGCCAGCGGCAGCCTGGGAGCGAATGACGGGCGAGTCGGCAGGTCCTGTCAAGATCACGCTGTTAGAACCCTCCAGGCTCGGCCCTAAGCAATCGGAACTCTATGCGTTTAAAGTTGAGGGTCTGGCCGACCTCGGTCCCGTCATTGCCCTGCGGTGCCACATCGGCAGGGCCATGGCCGAATGGAGGCTCTTCGCTGACGTGCTGCCCATGATCGGAGTGCCGGCGCCCGAATCGTTCGGTTGGACACTTGATGCGGATGCCGAAATGGCGTGGCACTTCATTGAGTGCCTCGAGCCCTGGGTCTCGGCCCCCGGACGCACGCCCGATGGAGGTCAGGTTGCCGACTGGATGGGACTGCTCCACGTCAATGGGATGCAGGTGTCCGGGGCCGGTGTGGGCATGCGAGATGCAGACCATTACGGGGCGCTGCTTCAGCGGACAATACACGACCTGGAAGCGCAGAATTCGAGGGGAGCCTATGCAGCTTGCCCAGGGATTGTTGAGCAGTTGCTAACACGTCTCAGTGTCCTTGACGTTAGATGGCCGGCTGTCCATGCGGAGCTGTCGGCGATGCCCCACTCGTTGGTGCACGGGGATCTGAAACCCGCAAACATCGGCGTTCGTATGACGAGTGGGAAAGGGGTTTTGGTCCCGTTCGACTGGGAATACTCGGGCCGAGGACCAATTGCCGTCGATCTTTGGGCGCCGAGCATTCGACTACATCCTGAACTATACCTCGCCCGCCTCTCTCGCGTCGAGCGCTGCTCGCGGGCGAGTCTCGATCGGATGGTGGCGGTCGGATGGGTGCTCCGAGCTATTGACGCCATCGGCTGGCTGGCGATGGCCCCCGCCTCCAGGGACGAGTGGCACCTCGCCTTCTGGGCTCGCCGACTCGAGGCCGCAGAGGGTCTGTGGTGAGCGCGGGGCCACCTCTCGACGAGTCGGCCGACCTGCCGGGGCGCTTGAAGCCCAGAACCTCTGAGCGCACCAGTCGCGCAGGCGATGCTCCGGACCAAGCGGAGTACCTCAGCCTGGAGCAGTTGGCGAAGGCGTTGGTCGAGCGAGCGGGACGATCGGATGGCGCCGCCGTTTGCGTCGAGCGGCAAGCGAACGTCTACGAGAGCACCGCAACCTCAGAAGTAATCACCATAAGTGTCGCGCAGGACGTGGTGACCCGTATGTTCAGCAAGTCAATGCCTGCTCGTGGCGGCGGCGCACTCCGATGGCGCTGGGGCGAAGAGTATGAGTCCCGGGTCTATCGGGACGTGCTGTCCGGGTCCGGCACCTCAGTTCCTGAATACTACGGAACATGGACCGATCACCATGGAGGGCGCCATCTCGGCATCAGCTGGATTGATGCTGCAGTACGGGTCGACAAGGCATGGCCCAAATCCAGCGCGATGGTGCCCACGGCCTCGTGGCTTGGTCGGTTTCACAGGCGGCTGGCAGCAGGACATCTCACCGCTGACCAGCGCGCGATCCTTGAAATCCATGGGAACGCGTACTATCAAGAGTGGTTTGAGAGAGCTCGCTCGTTTCTCGAGGCGGCCAGCAGGTCGCATGCCAATCTCGCAGGGTTCGCTGGGGATCCGGGCCCGATCATCAGTCTTCTACAAGATGGGCCACAGTCAGTGGTTCACGGTGACTTCTCGCCCAGCAATGTGTTGATAAGTCGCGAAGGTGTCGTGGTGGTGGTCGACTGGGAATCTGCGGCTATCGGCCCTTGCGTCATAGACCTCGCTTCGCTTACCGAGGGTTGGGGTCCACGCGTGACTTCGGACTGCGTCGCGATCTACTCCGAGGAAATGACTGATGTTGACCTGCCCAGTGACTTTCACAGGCATATAGCTGCTGGCCGCGTCTACCACTACTTGCGTGTCGAGAATCTCAGCGCTGACGCATTTGCCACAGCTTGGGGTCAGCGCCGCGCGGAGTTGGTATCGTCTGCGCTTGACGAGGCTCTAGTGTGACATCCTACTGCTGCGCCCCCTTCTTGGGGCCCCTTGAGTTGGCACGAGATTGCGTTGATGCCGAGGCGGTCTTGCTTCCCATGATGAGTTACATGAGTGCCCCCGCGCGTATGAGACGCGAGACCGGGGCATTGGTGGTACTACCCTCTTCGTCGGTTGTTGCGTTCCGCTGCGTGTCGAAGCTGGCATTCGGATAGTTCGCCTTGTCGACGAGCCGCACGTCGGGGCTGAGTATCGGCGAATCCGCTGATGTCATGCAGGACGTGAGAAGTTGTCCCGCGAACAGGCACAAGACGGCTGCCGATCACGTTCCTGGCCACGGTCAGCCCCCGATCGCGGCCAGGAACGCGGACCTTGCCCCGGCGAGATCCTGACGTGCCTGGTCGACCAGCGTGCGAATGGTGGCGTCCAGCTCACCGGCGAGGCACCGGGACAGGGCACCGGCGACAGCGTCCGCGGTGACCGCCTCAGGGCGGAAGATGACCGGCCACCCCAGTTGCGCGGCCTGGCGAGTGACCTTGGCGCCGCCAGCGATCGGATCCACTGCCACGACCGGGACGCCGTTCTTCAGCGCGAGGACCATGCCGTGCAGTCTCGTGGTCACGACGACGTCGCAACGGGCGATGAGGGACTCGACCTCGGCCACGGTCCTCAAGCCTCCAGCGTTGACATCGAGGCGAGTGTCGATCGCCACCACCGCGCCCTCGGTCCGGGCCAGCGCGTCGCGGATCACGCGTCCGACCTCGACATGGCGGGCGCGCTTGCCGTACTCGGTCTGCGGATGGACCTCGATGAGCCCGATCACCGGCACCCGCGGTTCCTGTGATGCCATCGCCAGATCCGGATGCGACCCCCGGTCGCTCTCCCGCTCCACGAGCACGTCGAACGGGTTCCACTCGGCCAACGGCTGCAGCATGGAGAGGTCGAGCCCGATCAGCCGGGCATGCGAGAAGCGTTCGAGCAGGTCCGGGATCGGCCAGCCGTTGCCGAACGGACCACAGACGAAGACGAGTTCGTCATAGTCGGAGGGAGCCACCTCATCTAGCCGGACGTCGCCAGGCAGCGGGTCGACCGCCGCCACCTGCACGTGGCGTCCAGCCTCCTCCAGCCATTCTCGGGCGACGGACGCGGCCAGGACGTCCCCGGCCGTGGCCCCCATCCCCTCGTAACTGAACCAGCCCGCGACCAGTGACCTTATCACCGGGACTCCGGTGCCGTGGCGACGGGCTGGGGGTCGAGTGCTCGCTCGATCAACGACTCGAGGACCCGATCGGAGTCGAAGAACTCTCTGGCCAACACCAGGGCTGCCCGAGAATGACGGGCGTAGTCGGCCTCGAGTTGCGCGACGGCATTCACTGCCTCATCCGCAGTGTCGAAGGCGAACAGACCCTCGCCGGTCGGGATCACCGCGGAGAAGCCCGTGTCCTGGGCGATGACTGGACGACCAGCCGCGAGATAGCACGCTGACCGGCAGCTGAACCACCCGGACCGGCCGGCCACGTAGCCGTTCTTCGCCACGCTCCATTCGGCTCGCGAGGTCTGCAGGTAGGTCATATAGGAGTCCAGGTCAGGGCAGACCGACGACGGGTCGACGATGGACCAACCGCGGTGCCTCAGCAGTTCATACGGCGGCCGGGCGTTCTTTCCGCTCGCCATCGCCACTTCGAGCGGCACCGCGACCCGGCCGGGCAGGTCGAGGAAACGCCGGAACTCCACGTCCTTCTGCCCGTATCGGCGGCCCTGGTATTCCACGTCGTTGTAGCTGCTCCAGTTCATGACCGTGGTGTAGGCGCCGCGATCGGGCAGGGCGTGGGCCCACTCGTCCAGCAGGACAGGTTGGCGGGTCGGTAACCAGTGGTGGCCCGTTCTCGGCACCGCGTCGCCCAGGGTCGCCCCGAACGTGAAGTGCACGTCGTGGACGTTGACGGCGGCCTCGAAGTCGCGCTGTCCTCGGGCGAGCTTCACCTGGGTGAACACGGGGTCGGAGTCGAGATACGCGAGCACACCCCGCCGCTCAAGGCCGGCCGGGTCGCGATGCACTCCGGAGACGTTCACGATCAGGTCCGCGGTGCCAATGACATCGTCCCTCACGCGTGACTCGAGCCCGAACCACTGGTCCTGCCATGCGAACCGGTAGGCCCATCGTCCGGCCAGCCCGAACCGATCCATCAGTCCGGCCAGGTGGGCGACGTTGGTCGCGCAACCCTTGCTGACGCCGTCCTCGTCCGGGTTGTAGGGCCACTGGCCGGTGTCCTCGAGGTAGTAGACGTCATGCCCGAGGCGGGCCAGCCCGACCACGTACTGGAGATAGTCCCAGGCCACTCCGCCGAGCGGGTATTGCGCGAGCAGCCCGGTTACTACGATCCGGAGTCCCTGGCGGTGCTGCATGACGGCCACCTCCCTGATCCCTGGTTTCGTCGGCCTACCCATTGTGCCGTAGCGCGGCGCCTACAGGGCGGGTCGGTCGTTCAGGCCTGCCCCGATTCGCTTGATTCGAGGTGGCGGCGATCGTCGTTCAGGTAGGCGTAGTACAGGCCGATCAAGAGTC
>CAYUWV010000060.1:0-12658 GCA_964448385.1 uncultured Propionibacteriaceae bacterium
CCAGCTGGATTCCCAGGCCGCCGGAGTCGCGCTGGCCAGGGGATGGGTGGCCGCCGCTGCTGCGGTCGGGGCCGAGCCGCCCATGGTTGCTGTGGTGCCGCTGGCGCAGGCGGGCCTCCCGTTGGCGCGCGCCCTGGCCGCCCGGTTCGACGGGCAGGTGCTCGAGGCGGGCCGCTGTTGGCGGGTGGAGTCCGCTGACGTGTTGGCGGTGGGGGTGGAACAGGCCGAGGGCGAGAAGTCGACTGCCGAGTTGGGGGAGTGGCTGGCTGCGGCTTTGGCGGCTTGCCCGGCGCCACCGGGACGGATCGTCGTCGACCTGACCGGCCTCGCCGCGAGGGACGGCGGGGAGGGGTTCCTCGCCGCGCTCGGCGCGAGTCGTTCCCTGCTCGCGGGGGTTGACTTGATCGGAGTGGTCGCCTCGGACGAACGTGACCTCCCGCTGCTCGGCCTGCGCGGGGCGGTTGCCCGGCGCGGCTTCGAGGCGAGACTCGACCCCGCCGAGGTGCTGCGCGCGGAGGCCGCGATGGGCGACTGGTTGACCCAGTTGGGCCAGCCCGACGTCCCCGGCGCTGGTGCTGCAGGGGGCAGCGCCGCCGTGGTGCTCGCGCTGGGCGGACGGCTGGCCGGCGGGGCAGAACTGTGCGCCGAGTTGGCCGACCTGGGCGGGACGATGGCGGTCGCCGACGTGGTGGTGACCGGCTGCACGGCCTTCCACGTCGGCAACCGAGGTGGGACAACCGTCCGCTTCGTGGCCGCGCTGGCTGAGTCGCAGCAGCGTCCCTGCCTGGTTTTCGCCGTCGAATCCAGCCTCAGTCGGCGTGAGATGCGGACGTTCGGGGTGGAGGCCGCCTACTCGCTCGGCGGGTCGACCGTGGTGGCCGACGAGGCCACCGCCGCTGTGGTCCGGGTGGCGACCGGATGGCTGGGCGCTCAGCGCAGCAACGCCTAGACTTGCCCAATCGCGGAATAACCGGCCCACGGGTCGGGTTGTTGCGGTTGTTTCTTGCCCTGGAAGGACGGAATGACATGAGCGTAGATACCGACATCGTGACCGAGGGGATCACCCTCACCGAGGTGGCCGCCAACAAGGTGAAGGCCCTCCTCTCGACTGAAGAGGTCGAAGACCTCGCGCTGCGCATCTCCGTGGCCCCTGGTGGCTGCGCCGGACTCCGCTACCAACTCGCCCTAGACGAGCGGCAGTTGGACGGCGACGTCAAGAGCCAGTTCTACGGGGTCAGTGTCGTCACCGACCGGATGAGTGCGCCTTACCTCGTCGGCGCCACGATTGATTTCGTTGACACGATCGAGCAGCAGGGATTCACCATCGACAATCCCAACTCGACAGGCTCCTGCGCTTGCGGTGACAGCTTCAACTGAGCCGCCTCGACCGGGAGCGTTACAGCGTGATCTTTCGGGGCAGTATTAGGACGCCGCAGGGCTGTTTTTTGCGTTAGTCTGAGCGCTCAAGACGTGCCATGCCGACGACGGAAAGGTGTGACGTGAGCCTGAGGAAGAACCGCATGGCGGCCAACGGGCTGTCGCTCACGGCCCTGACCGGACTGGGCCTGATGCTCAGCGGGTGTTCGGCCGACACCCTGTCCCAGTGGCAGCGCGTCGGGTTGCCCGAGGCGGCCAGTGATCGCGCCCCCATGATCGGGAACCTGTGGGTGGGTTCGTGGATCGCCTCGATGATCGTGGGCGTCTTCGTCTGGGGCCTGATGGCCTGGGTGGTCGTGCGGTTCCGCCGTCGGGACAAGGGCGAAGCCCCACGCCAAACCAAGTACAACCTGCCGTTGGAACTCCTCTACACCCTGGTGCCGTTCCTGATCATCGGGGTGCTGTTCTTCTTCACGGTCAACACCCAAAACGGCGTGCTGGCCAAAGCCGACGAATCGGTCAAGCCCGTCACGACCGTGAACGTGATCGGCCAGAAGTGGTCGTGGACCTTCAACTACATGGAGGAGTCCAACCCCCTGGTCGGGGCTGTGGTCCACCAGCAAGGGACGATCGACAAGATCCCTGATCTCTATCTGCCAGTGGACCAGCCCGTCCGGTTCAACTTGGTCTCGGCCGACGTGATCCACTCGTTCTGGATCCCAGCTTTCTACTTCAAGCTCGACGTCATTCCCGGTCATCCGAATTCTTTCGATGTCACCCCCACAAAACTGGGCACCTTCTCAGGTAAGTGCGCAGAGCTGTGCGGCACCTATCACGCGGCCATGTTGTTTACGGTTCACGTGGTGAGCCCGACGGAATACGCCGCGTACCTCAATGGCCTGAAGGCACAGGGGCAAACCGGCGAGGTCAAGGCCCCGGAGTACGCCAACACCGTCCCCAGCGTGCCCACCGCGAAGGAGCATGAGTGATGAGCGTCGCAGCTCGTACCGTCTTGGACGCAGCCCTGCCCAAGGCCGAGAAACGGCAGTGGGGCGCGCTGTTCATGAAGTTGCTGACCACCACAGACCACAAGCTGCTCGGCAACATGTACTTCGTCACCTCGCTGGTGTACTTCGGCGTCGCCGGCATCATGGCGCTGGTGATTCGCGCCGAGCTCGCCTTCCCTGGCCTGCAGTACGTCCATTACGAGACGTTCAACCAGCTCTTCACGATGCACGGCACCCTGATGCTGCTGATGTTCGCGACCCCGATGTTCGTCGCCTTCGCCAACGCCATCATGCCGCTGCAGATCGGCGCTCCCGACGTCGCCTTCCCGAAGCTCAACGCCTTCAGCTACTGGCTGTACCTGTTCGGCTCGATCATCGCCTGCAGCGGGTTCTTCACGAAGGAGGGCGCGGCAAGCTTCGGTTGGTTCGCCTACGCACCCTTGTCGAACGCGATCAACTCGCCCGGCGTCGGTGGTGACCTGTGGGTGATGGGTCTGTACGTGATGGGCTTGTCGACGATCCTGGGGGCCGTCAACTTCGTCACCACCATCGTGACGATGCGTGCTCCCGGCATGACCATGTTCCGGATGCCGATCTTCACCTGGAACATCCTGGTGACCTCAATCATGATCCTGATCTGCTTCCCGGTGCTCGCTGCCGGCCTGCTGGTCCTTGAAGCCGACCGGAGTATCGGGACGCACATCCTCGACCCCGCGACTGGCGGAGCGATCCTGTGGCAGCACCTGTTCTGGTTCTTCGGTCACCCCGAGGTCTACATCATCGCGCTGCCGTTCTTCGGCATCATCACCGAGGTGCTGCCGGTCTTCAGCCGCAAGCCCGTCTTCGGCTACATCGGCTTGGTCGCGGCGACCCTCAGCATCGGGGCCCTGTCGATCGCCGTCTGGGCGCACCACATGTTCGTGACCGGAGCGGTGAACCTGCCGTTCTTCTCCTTCATGACCTTCATGATTGCGGTACCGACCGGGGTGAAATTCTTCAACTGGATCGGAACGATGTGGGGCGGTTCGCTGAGCTTCGAGACCCCCATGTTGTGGGCGCTCGGCTTCCTCACCACCTTCCTGTTCGGCGGACTGACCGGCATCATGCTGGCCTCCCCGCCCATCGACTTCCAGGTGTCTGACACCTACTTCGTGGTGGCGCACTTCCACTACGTGCTCTTCGGCACCGTGGTGTTCGCGATGTTCGCCGGCTTCTACTACTGGTGGCCGAAGTTGAACGGCCGGATGCTGAACGAACGGCTCGGAAAGCTGCACTTCTGGCTGTTGTTCGTGGGGTTCCACCTCACCTTCCTGGTGCAGCACTGGCTGGGCGTCGAAGGCATGCAGCGACGGATCGCCGACTACCTGCCTGGCGAGGGATTCACGTTCCTCAATCAGATGTCCACCGTCGGTGCGTTCCTGCTCGGTATTTCCATGCTGCCGTTCATCTGGAATGTCTGGATCTCGCGGAACGCCCCCAAGGTCGAGATGGACGATCCCTGGGGTTGGGGACGTTCCCTGGAATGGGCGACCTCAAGCCCGCCGCCGCGGTTCAACTTCAACCGGCTGCCGCGGATCCGCTCCGAGTCGCCGGTGTTCGACCTCAACCATCCAGAGACTGACGAGCCGGTCAACCCCGTCCAGGACACCCTGGATTCGGTGGGCGCCCGTGAGGAGATCACGCGATGAAAGTCGAATCCTGGATCTTCATCTTCATCGGGGTCTTCCTCGGGGTCGTCACCACGGTCTACTGGTTCACCGCTCACGAGATCATCGGCACGATGGCCCTGCTGCTGAGCACGGTGTTTGCCGCCATGGTGGCGGTCTACTTCGTCATCCAGTCCCGCAAGATGGATGCGCGGCTGGAGGATCGCAAGGACGCGGACATCATCGAGGGTGCCGGGGAGCTCGGGTTCTTCCCGCCGTCGAGCATCTGGCCGTTCTGGTGCGCGGTGGTGCTGTCGGTCATGGCACTAGGACCGGTCTTCGGCTGGTGGCTGTCCTTGCTGGGTGGTGCGTTCGGTATCTGGGCGCTCACCGGCTGGGCCTACGAGTACTACCGGGGGCACTACCAGCACTGAGGACGGCGACCTGCAGCTCGACTGCGGGCCGGAGGCGAGACGGGGGACTCCCAGCTGATGTTTATGGCGCACGTGTGGCGGCTGCTCAAGCGGCTCCTCGTGGTGTCGATCACCCTCCTGCTGGTCATCACAGTGGCCGTCGCGATCCTGGCCTTCACCCCCATCCTCGACCCCTCCCTGAAGCCACAGCCAGCGCCGTTGACGTCGTATTCGACCGCAGCCTGGCAAATCGACAAGACGCTGACGGAGGAGGCAGAGCTTCCGCTGCTCGAGAAGGGCGGCAGCATCGCGCTGCTCACCGGAGCCAGGACGCCGATAGCGGTGGTGATCTTCCACGGCTACACCAACACCCCCGATGAGTTCCGGGTCCTGGCCAAGGCCTATCGGGACCAGGGCTACAACGTGTGGGTGCCGCGCTGGCCTCACCACGGCCTGGCCGACAAGATGACCAGCGATTTCTCGTTGCTCACCTCCGAAGAACTGCGGGCCTTCGCCGACCGCTCGATCGACATCGCGGCCGGGTTGGGTGAGAAGGTCATGGCCATGGGTATTTCCGGAGGCGGCACCCTGGCCATGTGGGCGGGCCTGGAGCGTCGCGAAGTCACCAGGACGGTGATGATCTCTCCGCTGCTGAGCCCTGGCGGCATGCCGCACTGGGCGGTCCCGCCCCTGGCCCGGCTGCTCAGGGTCTCGCCGGTCGACTTCTACCGCTGGTGGGCACCGGACAAGGCCGAGGCGAACGTGGCCGGAATGATCTACCCCCGGTACTCCGTGAAGGGCATCGCCGCGCTGCTGGAGCTGCGGGTCTGGGCCGAGAGTCGTGCGGAGCGCGAGGCGTTCCCGGTGGACGGTTCGATCCTGTTGCTGGGCAACGACGGGGATCCCAGCATCGATCACGACTTCAACGAGGCATTCGTCGCTCGGCTGGTCCCGCCGGAGCGGCTCAGCCTGTTCCGGATTCCCGCCAGCGCCGGACTCAGCCATGACATCGTCTGCCCCGACCCCGAGCTGGCCAGCGACGCCCAGGTCACCGAGGCCTACCGTCAGCTGTCGGAGGCCCTCGAGCTCAAACTGCCAGACCCGCTGGCCACGCGCTGAGCCTCTCGCGGGTGGCCACCCGAAGGCCTCACCAACTGGCGTGCAGCGGTCGGCCCTCCTCGTAGCCCGAACGGGACTGGAAGCCGACGATGGCGAGGTTGTTGAACTCCGTGAGGGTCCGGGCTCCGGCGTAGGTGCACGAGCTGCGGACGCCCGAGACAATGAAGTCGATCAGGTCTTCCACGCCAGGACGCGCCGGGTCGAGATACATCCGCGAGCTCGAGATGCCCTCCTCGAACAGGGTGGCGCGGGCCCGATCGAAGGCGGACTGTGCTCGCGTCCGGGCCCGTACGGCCCGTGCCGAGGCCATCCCGAACGACTCCTTGTAGGGCCTTCCGTCAGAACCGACCAGGAGGTCGCCGGTCGATTCAAACGTCCCGGCGAACCAGGAACCGATCATCACCGCACCCGCCCCGGCAGCCAGCGCCAAGGCAACGTCCCGAGGATGACGAACGCCGCCGTCAGCCCAGATCGCCTTCCCGGCGTCCCTGGCCTCCTCCGCGCACTCCAAGACGGCCGAGAACTGGGGACGCCCCACGCCGGTCTGCATTCGCGTGGTGCACATCGCTCCGGGACCAACGCCGACCTTGATCACGTCAGCGCCTGCCTCGATGAGGTCCGCGACACCGTCCGCGGTCACCACGTTGCCAGCCACGATCGGGACCAGATGCCCCTCACTGGCCATCACTGCCCGGCAGCGAGCCACAGCGGCCAGCATCCGTTCCTGGTGGCCGTGGGCGGTGTCCATGACCAGCACATCGGCGCCTGCGGCGAGCAGGGCCGCAGCCCGTGCCTCGACATCGCCGGAGATGCCCACCGCGACGCCGATCTTCAAGCGACCTTCGGAATCCACCGCCGGAGCGTACAGGGCGGTCCGCAGGGCACCCTTGGCCGTCGTGAGGCCGATCAGCTTGCCGTATCCGTCCACGGCGAGAGCGGCCTTGTGCCGACTGGCGGACAACAGGTCGAACACCTGGGTCGGCGAGGCGTCGGGTGCGACCAGGGTGAGATCGCTGCTCATCGCCTCATGCACCTGCGCGAACCGGTCAAGGCCTTCCGCGTCATTGGCTGACATCGTGCCCACCGGGGCGCCGTCCTCGACGGCGACGACCAAGCCGTGGGCCCGCTTCGGCAGCAACGCCAGCGCTTCACCGATGGTCGAACCCGGGTGCACCGTGACCGGGGTGTCGAAGACAGTGTGCGCTGCCTTCACCTTGGCGATGGTGCTGGCCACGATGGCCGTCGGAAGGTCTTGGGGGATGATGGCGATCCCGCCACGGCGAGCAACCGTTTCAGCCATCCGGCGGCCGGAGATCGCGGTCATATTGGCGACCACGAGCGGCAGCGGCAGCGCCAGCCCGTCGGTGGAGGTCAGGTTGACGTCGAGTCGCGACGTGACCGAGGAACGCCGCGGGGCCATGAACACATCGTCATAGGTGAGGTCATGGTTCGGTTTGGGAGTCAGGAAGCGCACCGTTCAAGGCTACCCCGGGGGTGCTCAGCCGTGGATGAGCACCAGCCCAGGTTCGCCGGCAGCAGTCTGGGGCCCGTGCCCGAGCGGACGGAACCCCATCCGGCGGTAGAGCCGACGGGACGGTGAGTCGGCGTCGGCGGTCAGCACCCAGTGGACGGGTGACCCTGACGCGATCAGAAAGCGCTTGAGGGTCTCGAACCCCAAACCCTGTCGGGTGAAGCTGGGGTGCACCGCGAGCATCGCGATGGCGCACGATCCTTCCAGGTCAGCGGCGGATTCCCCCAGCCCGGCGGCGAGGTCGAGCGACCATTCATCGGTCTGTTCCTGCCACGACCAACGGTGTCCGTAGGCGAAGCCGACCAGTTCACCAACCTCGGTGGCGGAGACCGCCAGCGTGTCCGGACGGTCCAAGGCCAGGTCGTACAAGCTGGCGAACAGTGCCGCGGCCTCCTCCGGCTCCGCGGACGGCCCGAGGGCCGACGCGATCGAATAGAGGGCTTCGACAGCGTCCGGCTCGGGGAAGTTGGCCCCGCGACGGAGGACTTCGATGACCGGGGTCAGTGCCGGTCACCCTTGCCAGATGCTGCGCCGCCGGGAAGCTCGCCAGCGGCCGTCCCGGGGGAGACCGCGTCGGAATCTGAGTGGTGCGCCGCTTCGGCGATGTCACCGGCCGTGGGCTTCGTGATCGCGCCGTCGGCGTACCACTGGGACAGCTTGACCCGCAGGCCGCCGACCTTCTTGCCCTTGCGGCGGACGCCCCGTGCGTCGGTGTCGACGCTGGTGGTCAGGGCCGCCGGCTGGTGGTGCTGAGTGAGCACAAACGCCTCGTCCTGAGCCAGGGGAACGTGAGCCTCGGTGTAACCGCCCTCAGGAGTGCGCACCAGGATGCCGCTCTCGCTGCCGTGCAGCACCCGTTCACGGTCCCTTCGCTGCAGCGACAAGCAGAGCCGCTTGGTGACGACGAAGGCGATCACCGGGGCCACGAACACAGCGACCCGCATGACCAGGGTGACGTCGTTGAGCGAAACCCCGAACTGGGTCGCCAGGATGTCGTTACCGCCGGAGAGCCAGAACATCGCGTAGACAGTCATGCCGGCCACCCCGAGCGCCGTGCGGGTGGGGACGTTCCGCGGGCGATCCAGGACGTGGTGCTCGGCGGTGTCCCCGGTGATCCACTGTTCGATGAACGGGTACAACGCGAGCCCGGTGAACAGCAGGCCCATCAGCCCGACACCTGGCAGGAAGATGTTCCACGACCAGGTGGTGCCGAGAAGGTAGGTCTCCCAGTTGGGGATGATCCGGATCGCGCCCTCCACGAAACCCATGTACCAGTCGGGTTGTGAACCAGCGGTGACCTGCGCCGGGTTGTAGGGCCCGAACAGCCAGACCGGGTTGATCTGCATCAGGGCGCCCATGAGGATCGTGACCCCGAAAACGATGAAGAAGAAGCCGCCGGCCTTGGCGACGTAGACCGGGAACAGCGGGCCGCCGACCACGTTGGTGTCCTTGCGCCCTGGGCCGGGGAAGTGCGTGTGCTTGTGGTAGACCAGCAACGCCATGTGAGCCGAGATCATGCCGAGCAGCAGGCCGGGCACCAGCAGGATGTGCACCATGTACAGCCGCGGAATCACCAGGTCGCCGGGGAACTCACCGTTGAAGATGAAGAACTCAGCCCAGGTGCCGATGATCGGGATCGAGCGCACCAGTCCGTCCACGAACCGCAGGCCGGTGCCGGAGAGCAGGTCATCGGGCAGGGAGTAGCCGGCGAAGCCCTCGATCAGTCCCATCGACAGCAGCCCGACACCGATCAGCCAGTTGACTTCGCGCGGCTTGCGGAAGGCGCCGGTGAAGAAGACGCGCAACATGTGGACGGTCATCGACGCCACGAACAGCATGGCTGCCCAGTGGTGGATCTGGCGCACCAGCAGGCCGCCACGAATGTCGAAGCTGATCGCCAACGTCGAAGCGAAGGCCTCGGACATCGGGACGCCGTGCATGAGGTGGTACGAACCGGCGTACTCGATCTCGGTCATGGACGGCTTGAACCAGACGGTCAGGAAGACGCCGGTGAGCAGGAGGACGATGAACGAGTACAGCGCGACTTCGCCCAACAGGAACGACCAGTGGTCCGGGAAGGCCTTGCGGAGCGCCTTCTTGGCGAATCCGGAGACTGGGGCGCGGTCGTCCACCCACCCGACGACGCCTCCCGAAGGCACGGTGGCGGGCGCCGAGGGCGTCTGGGCTGCCGGCACCTCCGGAACTACCTGAGCAGGCCTGGCCATCAGCGATCACCGTCCTTGAAGTCCCTGGAGGAGTCCCGTTCGAAGAAGCTCGGCCCCACCGGTACGGTGAAGTCGCTGCGCGCGATCAGGTAACCCTCGGCGTCGGTAGTAATGGGCAGCTGGGGCAGCGAGCGGGCTGCCGGGCCGAACACGACGACGCCCGAATTGCCAAGGTCGAACGTCGACTGGTGGCAGGGGCACAGCAGGTGGTGGGTCTGCTGCTCCCACAGGCTGATCGGGCAGCCGACATGGGTGCAGATCTTGGAGTAGGCGAGGATTCCGTCGACCTGCCATTCCCGACGCGACTCGGGAATCCGGATCGAAGCCGGATCCATCCGCACCACGATCAGCGACGCCTTCGCCTTGGCCTGCTGCAGCGCGACGCCCTCCAACTCCTGCAAGTTGATCGGCTGGGCGTTGACGAGCTGGCCAACCACCAGGTCCGCGGCCTTGAGCGGCACGAAGTTCACGTCATTGACCAGCCGGACTCCTTCAGCCCAGATGGTCTTCTCGATGGTCTCCTTGCGCAGTGCGGCGGTGGGCCACGGGCCCAGGTCAGCGAACATGACAAGGGCGGGTACCACGACGAGGCCCAGACCGCCGGCCAGACCGGAGCCGATCAGCTTGCGACGACTCAGCCCGCTCTCGGCGGCACCGATCCGCCAGGCTTCGGCAGCTGCTGTCCGGGTCTCGGGTGCGGAACCGGCCGGGTGCCGCTCCTCGACCACTTCCTCATCGCCCATGATCGTCCGGGCCCAGTGGATGGCAGCAGCCCCCACCAGCAGCACGGCGAGGCCACTGGTCAGGCCCAGCAGGATCGGATGTGCCTGAAACAGGGTTCCGAAGAGAATGAACTGCGCATCGATCGGAACCGCGAAATACACCACGACGAAGGCGATCACCAGGACAGGGACGAGTGCCAGCAACCCCACAACCTGGGTGTACGCCCGGTGACCCGCGGCTTCGTCGACATCGGTGAAGCGCTCGGCCTCATGAGGAACGCCCGGATCGGGGACGGGGTAGCGCTCAAGGTCCTGTTTCATTTCCGAGCCGCCTTCGAGGTGATCCACATCGCGAACAACACCAGGCTGCCCATGCCGGCGACCCACGCCCAGAAGCCCTCCGAGACCGGGCCGAGCCCGCCGAGCGTCAGACCGGCGGACGGCTGCGCATGCAACTCCTCCAGGTATCCGATCATCGCCTTGACGTCGGTATCAGGGATCGCAGCCCCATTGAAGATCGGCATCTGGCCGGGGCCGGTGCGCATCGCCTCGTAGAGGTCGATCGGTTCGAGGCCGATCAGGGGCGGGGCGACCCTTCCGTTCGGCAGTGCGCCGCCGCTGCCCTGGAAGTTGTGGCAGGCGGAGCAGTTGGTGCGGAACAGGTCACCGCCCTTGGCAAGGGCCTCCGCGCTGAGACCTTCAGGCAGGTACTGGTCTTCTGTGGGAATCGACGGGCCCGTGCCGAGGCTGGCCACGTAGGCCGCCATGGCCGCGCGTTCCTCGTCGCTGATGGTGATGTCCTTGCGGGGGGCCTGCACCAGCGGGTTCGCCATGGGCATCCGTCCGCTGCGGACCTGGAAGTCCACTGCTGCAGCCCCGACTCCCACCAGGGACGGCGCGCCTTCGGCGGCCAGTCCTTCACCGTTGAGGCCATGGCAGGACGCGCAGGAAACGGCGAAGAGCTGTTTGCCTTGGGCCACCTGGGCCGTCGTGGTGGTGTCGTCAGCCATGGAGCTGCTCACTGGCGACACCGCCGCGTAGAGGCCGCCGACCAGCACCAGCGCCAGGGCGACCAGCACTGGACGGGCCGCCTTGTGGCGCCGTGACGATGTCAGGAATCTCATTGGTTGTCCCCGGAGTTTGTCGGAAGCCTCATCGAAGCAGGTACAGAACACCGAACAGCACGACCCAGATCGCGTCCACGAAGTGCCAGTAGTAGGAAGTCACGATGGCGTGCACCGCCTGCTCGTGGGTGAAGGTGCGCGCCAGGTAGGTGCGTCCCAGCATGATCAGAAATGCCACGAGGCCGCCAATCACGTGGAGGCCGTGGAAGCCGGTGGCGAGGAAGAATGCTGAGGTGTACGCATTCACTCCGATCACGAAACCCTCGGAGACCAGCGTCGCGTATTCGAACGCCTGGCCGCCGATGAAGATGGAACCCATCACGAAGGTGAGCGTGTACCACTCGCGCAGCCCCCAGCTGCCCACATTGGTCAGGCTCCCAGTTCGGGAGACGAGGCCCTTTTCGGCAGCATGGACGCCCAGCTGGCAGGTCACCGAACTGAGGATCAGGATCGTGGTGTTGATGGTCGCAAACCAGGGGAACGTGATCCCGAACCACTGGTTGTCTAGGTGCGCGGTGCCCCACTCCCACATCGAGGTGGTCCCGGCGGCGACCGCGGCGGCATTCGTGATCTCGCGCAACGAGAAGTAGGCAGCGAACAGCGCCGCGAAGAACATCAACTCGCTGGCCAGCCAGACGATGGTGCCGACGGCGACCGGATCCGGTCGCCCCTTCACGCCCCTCAGGCGCGAGGGGGCAATCGGATGCAGCCCGCCCGGGCTCACCACGGCAGCGGTACCGGTCGAGGATGCGTGTGCCATTTGGACATTATGGCCGGGTTTTGCGAGATTGCGCACCACCACCGCCAGAATCAGATTGCGTAGTTGTTGGAATAGCCCACCAAGGTGAACCGTGTGGTCGGGGCGAGCTGCGAAGCCCGCCTGCGTCGACAGCGCCACCCGGGGAACGACTGGTCGATCTGGTCGAACAGAAGGGGCCTACCCCGGGCGAACCGGTTACCATGACGACGAACCATGTTCCCGGCGCGGCACCAGATGAGGAACCACGATGAGCGACCAGCCAGCCACGAGCGCGACCGTCCTGCTCTACTCCGACGATCGGACCGTCCGCGAGAACGTGCGTCTCGCCCTGGGGCGCCGGGTCGCCGCCGACCTGCCTGAGCTCACGGTCGTCGAGGTCGCCACCCAGCCGGCCGTGCTCTCGGCCATGCAAGCCGGCGGGATCGACCTGGCCATCCTCGACGGCGAAGCCACCCCGTCGGGGGGGATGGGGATCGCGCACCAGTTGAAGGACGAGATCGCCGATTGCCCACCGGTGCTGCTGCTGGTCGCGCGGGTCGCGGATGCCTGGCTGGCCACCTGGTCGAAAGCTGAAGCGGTGTGCGCCTACCCGATCGACCCGATTCGTCTCCCCGCCGCAGCGGCCGACCTGCTGCGGGCCCGGCTGAGCATCAAGGCGCAGTAGTGGCTGAAACCTGGCCGGATCTGCTCACAGCGCTGATCGCCGGCGAGGACCTGAGCGCCAGTTCGGCGGC
>CAYUWV010000061.1:0-3299 GCA_964448385.1 uncultured Propionibacteriaceae bacterium
CGGGGTAGAGCGTGTGCAACTGGGTCCACAGAGCCTCGAAATCCCAGTCCTCCACGAATCCCTCGGTGAGGCTCCGGACGTACTGTTCCACGACGGTGTTGACCGTGCCCCGCAGCTGTTCCTCGACGTTCGCGCCCTCAAGCACTCGGCGGCGGTCGGCATAGATTGCGTGGCGCTGCCGGTTCATCACGTCGTCGTACTTCAAGACGTTCTTGCGCATCTCGAAGTTCTGCGCCTCAACCTGCTCCTGGGCGGACTGGACGGAGCTCGACACGCGCTTGTTCTCGATCGGGACGTCTTCGGGGATCTTCAGTGCCTGCAGCACCCAGTCGATGACGTCGGATTTGAACAGCCGCATGAGATCGTCTTCGAGGGAAAGGTAGAAGCGGCTCTCCCCCGGGTCTCCCTGGCGTCCGGAACGGCCACGCAGCTGGTTGTCGATGCGTCGTGACTCGTGGCGCTCAGAACCGATCACGTAAAGCCCGCCAAGGGAGACGACCTCGTCATGGGCGTCGGCGACCTGCGCCTCGATCTGCTTCAGCGTCTCCGGCCAGGCAGCCTCATAACCATCGGGGTCCTCGACCGGGTCGATTCCCTTGCTGCGCAGCACCTGATCCGCCAGGAACTCGGGGTTGCCGCCAAGGATGATGTCGGTGCCACGACCGGCCATGTTGGTGGCGACCGTGACCGCGCCCTTCTGACCAGCCAGCGCGACAATCGCCGCTTCCCGTTCGTGGTTCTTCGCGTTCAGCACTTCGTGGCGGACACCAGCTTGCTTCAACGCCCTGCTGAGCACCTCGGACTTGGCGACCGACGCGGTACCGATCAGCATCGGCTGTCCCTTGTCGTGGCGCTCCACCACGTCGGCGACGACAGCGGCGAACTTTGCGGCCTCGGTGCGGTAGATGAGGTCGGGCTGGTCGACGCGGATCATCGGCCGGTTGGTCTCGATCGGCAGCACCCCGAGGCCGTAGATCTTCTGGAACTCCGACTCCTCCGTCTTGGCGGTGCCGGTCATGCCGGCCAGTTTCTGGTACATCCGGAAGTAGTTCTGCAGCGTGATCGTGGCGAGGGTCTGGTACTCGTCACGGATCTGGACGCCCTCCTTGGCCTCCAGAGCCTGGTGCAGGCCCTCGTTGTAGCGGCGACCGATGAGGGTGCGGCCGGTGTGTTCGTCGACGATCAGGACTTCGCCCTCGAGGATGACGTAGTCCTTGTCGCGCTTGAACAACTCCTTGGCTTTGATGGCGTTGTTGAGGTACGAGATCAACGGGGTGTTGACCGACTCGTAGAGGTTTTCGATCCCCAGCCGATTCTCCACCGCCGTGATCCCCGGCTCGAGCACCGCAACGGTCCGCTTCTTCTCGTCCACCTCGTAGTGCTCATCACGCTTGAGCAATCGGACGAGCTTGGCGAACTCCGGGTACCACGCGGAGTTGTCCTCCGAGGGACCGGAGATGATCAGGGGCGTGCGGGCCTCATCCACCAGGATGGAGTCGACCTCGTCGACGATGGCGTAGTGGTGGCCGCGCTGCACACAGTCCTCCACCGACAACGCCATGTTGTCGCGCAGGTAGTCGAAGCCGAACTCGTTGTTGGTGCCATACGTGATGTCGCAGGCGTAGGCCCGCCGCCGTTCCGCTGGGGTCATGGCGGACAGGATTGAGCCGACATCGAGGCCGAGGAAGTGATGGATGCGGCCCATCTGTTCGGACTGGAACTTCGCCAGGTAGTCGTTGACGGTGACCACATGGACGCCCTTGCCCTCGAGCGCGTTGAGATAGGAGGCCAGGACGGCGACCAGCGTCTTACCTTCACCGGTCTTCATCTCGGCGATGTTGCCCCAGTGGAGCGCCGCGGCCCCGGCCAACTGGACGTCGAAGTGCCGCTTGCCCAGGACCCGCTTGCTGGCCTCACGGACCGTGGCGAACGCTTCCGGCATCAGGGAGTCCAGGGACTCACCATCGGCCAACCGATCCTTGAAGACCCGGGTCTGGGCGCGCAGTTCCTCGTCCGACATCTCAATGAAGTCAGGTTCGATGGAGTTCACCTGGTCGGCGACCGCCCGCAACTTCTTGAGGGTGCGGCCCTCGCCCATGTGCAGCAGCTTGTCCAGTAGACCCACGGTGCTCGCGCTTCCTCATCGTTAGTGGTTAGCTCGACCATCCTAGACGGCACCGAGGACGACCGCCGCGCGGCGGCGCACCACGCCACCAGCTGGCGGCAGACGCTCCACGGCGCCGCTTCCTACGCGGTCAAGGTCACACTTGTGTCTCACCGGCGGCGTTATCTTCAAAACGCAACATTCCAGTGGAATGATGCACCCGATTACGTCTTGAAAGGGAATCCCATGAAACGACTGCTCAGCGTCGCTGCAGCTGCCTCAGCGCTGGTACTCGCCCTCACCGGCTGCGCCAGCTACTCCCAGCCGTCCACGTCCGCCACGAAGGCTCCGATCACCGACCTCGCCGGCCTGAAGGGGAAGGTGCTGGCCGTGCAGACCGACACCACCGGCCAGAAGTACGCCGAGGAACACAAGGCGGAGTTCGGCTACGAGATCAAGGTCTTCGACGACCTGCCCGGCTCGGTGAACGCAGTCCTGGCTGGCAGCGCAGATGCCGCCATCAACGACAACGGCGTGCTCTACGACTTCGCCAAGCAGAACCCGACGACCAAGGTCGTGACGGAGTTCGCTACGGGTGAGGAGTACGGGTTCAACGTCGCCAAGGACAACCCCGGCCTGCTTGCGGCAGTCAACTCGGCGCTCACCGAAGCCCGTGCTGACGGCACCTACAACACGATCTACAACAAGTGGTTCGGAACCAACGCCCCGGCGAATACTGCCCCCACGGCCCCTGCCACCTCCAGCGAGAAGCCCAAGCTGGTCGATCCCACCAAGCTCACCGTGTGCACCCACCTGGCGTACCGGCCGTTCCAGTTCCTCGACACCGACAACAGCACGATCATCGGGTTCGATGTGGATCTGGTGGACGTCGTGGCGAAGAAGCTGGGCGTCACCCAGAAGATCGTCGACATCGACTTCGGCCAGATCACGTCCGGCTCGGTCTTCGCGGCCAAGAAGTGCGACCTCGGTGCGGCGGCCATCACCATCACCCCCGAGCGCGAGAAGTCCGCACCATTCTCCGAGGGCTACTTCGCTGCCACCCAGGCGCTGCTGGTCAAGCCCTGACGCTCCCGAGCGTGCCCGCCTGACTAGGGGCGGGCACGCTCGTCACCGCACCAGACCCTGAATGAGGAGACCATGAGCGACACGACCAGCCAGGTAGCTCCAACCCAGC
>CAYUWV010000061.1:3399-5361 GCA_964448385.1 uncultured Propionibacteriaceae bacterium
GAGACGATTCGCGCCGGCATCCAGGCGGTCCCCAAGGGCCAGATCGAGGCGGCGCGTTCGTTGGGCATGTCGCCGGGTATGTCGATGCAGCGCATCGTGCTTCCCCAGGCCTTCCGCATCGTGACGCCTCCACTCACCAACGAGTTGGTGCTGCTGACCAAGGATTCCTCCCTGGTCTACGTCCTCGGCCTGTTCGCCTCCGGCTACGAGCTCACGAAGTTCGGCCGCAACCTGGCCAACACCTATGCGAACATCACCCCGCTGGTAGTGGCCGGGTTCTGCTACCTGATCATCACCCTCCCGCTGACCTACTTGGTGCGACGCATGGAGGCCAAGCAGAGGAAGGCCACCCGATGACGGCCACGACTCCCCGCATCCCCACCGGCGACCGCAACGACGAGATCCAGATCTACGACCTGCACAAGTCGTTCGGTGACCTGGAGGTCCTCAAAGGCATTACCACCACCGTCCACCGCGGCGAGGTGGTGTGCGTGATCGGTCCCTCCGGTTCGGGCAAGTCCACACTGCTGCGCTGCGTGAACCTGCTGGAGCAGCCTTCCCAGGGACGGGTCTTCATCCTCAACGAAGAAATCACCGACCCCGATGCCGACATCGACCGGTTGCGGACGACGATGGGCATGGTCTTCCAGAGTTTCAACCTGTTCCCGCACCTGACGGCCCTGCAGAACTGCACCATCGCGCAAATCCGGGTGCAGAAGAAGAGCGCCGCCGAAGCCCGCACGTTCGCCCAGGCGAACCTTGAGAAGGTCGGCCTCGGTGATCGTGGCGGCTCCTACCCGGCCCAGATGTCGGGCGGTCAGCAACAGCGCGTGGCGATTGCCCGGGCGCTGTCCATGGACCCAGAGATGATGTTGTTCGACGAGCCCACCTCGGCCCTCGACCCGGAATTGGTCGGAGACGTCCTGTCCGTCATGCGCGACCTCGCCCAGGGCGGCATGACCATGATGGTGGTCACCCACGAAATGGCCTTCGCCCGCGAGGTCGCCGATCGGGTGATCTTCATGGACGGCGGCGTCATCGTCGAGGAGGGTCCGCCCGCCGAGGTCATCGGAAACCCCAGACAGGAGCGCACCCGCACGTTCCTGAAGCGAGTGCTTGACCCGACCCACGTCCACGCCGGCGATGAGGACGAGGCCTACGCCCAGCGGCACGCCGAGCCCGCCTAGCCGAGGCTGAAGCTGGTTAGTGGCGGCTGGCGGCCAGCAGGGCCGCGGCCAATGTCCCGACGTCCATCACCTGCACCTCGCCCAACCCGAGCCACTCGGCCATGGACGTGAGCGTGGCGCCGAGGCGCGCCGCCGTCTCGGCGCGAGGGCAGCCCGGCTCCAGCCACGCTGACTGGACCACCAGCACCCCGCGAGCCCGGTCAGCCTTGAGATCCACCCGGGCAGCGATGGCGTCGTCCATCACGAACAGGTAGACGTAGTAGCCGTAGCGGCGTTGGGCGGCGGGCGTGTACAGCTCGATCCGGTAGTGCACGCCGAACAGGTCGAGCAGCCGTTGCCGCTCGAAGACCAGCGAGTCGAACGGGCTGACCAAGGCGTTCACGTGGAGTCGTCGAGGCACCCGCGCCTCATGCCACAGGTAGGTCGGACGGTCCCAGCCGGGCACCGCGGTCTCGATGAGCTCGCCGGTGGCGAGCAGCCGGGCAGTGGCCGTGGCAGCGGCGGCAGCGCTCATCCGGAAGTAGTCGGCGAGGCAGCGGACAGTCGCGATGCCGAGTGCCGCAGCAGCCCGCCGCACCAGGATCAACTCCGCCTCAGCCTGGTCGGGGGTTGGCGCGTTCCAGACCGGTGCGGGCAGCGCCCGCTGCGGCAGCTCGTAGAGCCGCTCGAACTGGGAGTTTCGGCCCGACACCGTCACCGCACCCGTGGCGAACAGCCACTCAAGCACGTGTTTGGCGTCCGACCAGTTCCACCACGAGCCTGCGGTCCGGGTGTC
>CAYUWV010000061.1:5461-12512 GCA_964448385.1 uncultured Propionibacteriaceae bacterium
GGTGCCAAACCCCTGCGCGGCCAGGGCTACCAGTCGCGCCTGGCCCGCTCCCAGCTGTCCCCTACTCAGCGGCGGCCTTCGCTTCGGCCAAGTCCAGATTGAGGTGGATCACGCCGTAGTCATAGGCCTTGCGACGGTAGACAGCGCTTGGCGCGTTCGTCTCGGCGTCGACATAGAGGAAGAAGTCGTGCCCGACCAGTTCCATTTCGTCGAGGGCCTGGGCGAGCGTCAGCGGCATCGCCTCGAAGAACTTCTCCCTCACCACCAACGGCCCGTCCCCGTGGACCTCCAGACCGGCGATCTTGCGAATCTCGGGACGCTCTGCCGCTTCGGCCTCGACGGCCGCAACGGCCTGCTCTTCGCCGATCGACGGCTGGGTCCGGAGGCCGCGATGCTCCTTGCGACGATCGGAGGCCCGGCGCAGCTGGGACTTCAGTCGATCCAGAGCGTGATCGAAGGCGACGGTCTTGTCATCGGCGGAAGCCTCGGCCCGAACGACTGGCCCCTTGCTCCGGAGGGTGATCTCGACCCGGGTGGACTGATCAGGCTGACGCTTGTAGCCGTACACCGACACCTGGACCTCAACCCGAATAACCCGGTCTTTGAGCTTCTCGATCGAGGCAAGCTTCTCTTCCACCCGAGCCCTGAAGTCGTCCGGGATCTGGCAGTGGCGGCCGGTTACGAGGACGTCCATGTCAACCTCCTTGGTCAGGTCGGTCCCACCGTGGCGGGACAGACAGATAGGCGTGGCACCAGGCCCGCTTCTGGCGAGGTACCAGCCGCACGAGCCAAGGTGCCATACGCCCAACGTAGTCGCGCCGGGTGTGCTTTGCCAGAAGTCCGGCTGTGTTCAAGCCGTGTTGCCCCGGCCCTCGACCAGAGCACCAGCAACATGCTTGTAACACGGGATAATCCGCTCGTAACGTCCGGGCCCCTCCGGCGTAACAGCGGTCGGGAACCCTAGAGCCATGATCTTGGAAATCAACGCAGGCGACACCGCTTGGGTCCTGACGAGCGCCGCGCTGGTGCTACTCATGACTCCCGGTCTCGCGTTCTTCTACGGTGGCATGGTCAGGGCCAAGGGTGTCTTGAACATGATGATGATGAGCTTCATCTCGATGGGCACCATCGGTGTGCTCTGGGTGCTGTTCGGCTACAGCATGGCCTTCGGTGACTCCATCGGCTTCGAGGTGGGGGCGTCGCGCACCGATGGCCCGACCTTCTTCGGCCTGCTGGGCAATCCGTTCCAGTTCGCCGGCCTCCAGGGCTTGATGAGTCCGGACGCCGCGGCGGGAACCCTCCCCGCTCTGGCCTTCGTCGCCTTCCAGGCCTGCTTCGCGATCATCGCGGTGGCGCTGATCTCCGGCGCGATCGCCGAACGGGCTTCCTTCGCCGGATGGACGCTGTTCACGATCCTGTGGGGCATCCTGGTCTACTTCCCGGTGGCCGGCTGGGTCTTCGCGTTCGACGGCTTCACCGGCGAGCACGGCGGCTGGATCGCCAACTGGCTGGGCGCGCTGGACTTCGCCGGTGGCACCGCCATCCACATCAATGCGGGCATCTCCGCCCTGGCGCTCGCGCTCGTGCTCAAGCCCCGCATCGGCTTCGGCTCGAAGCCCATGCGTCCGCACAACATGACCCTGGTCATGCTGGGTGCCGGCCTGCTGTGGTTCGGCTGGTTCGGGTTCAACGCGGGCTCCGCACTGAGCGCCGGAACCGCCGCATCCGTGGCCTGGGTCAACACGTTGACCGCCACCAGCGCCGCCATGCTCGGCTGGCTGGGTGTGGAGAAGCTGCGGGACGGTCACCCGACGTCCCTCGGCGCGGCCTCCGGAGTGGTTGCCGGTCTGGTGGCCATCACCCCGGCAGCAGGTTCGGTGAGCCCACTGGGTTCCATCTTCGTGGGTGCCATCGCCGGTGTGCTGTGCGCCTACGCCGTGGGCCTGAAGTACAAGTTCGGCTATGACGACTCCCTCGACGTGGTCGGCGTCCACTTCGTCGGTGGACTGGTGGGCACGCTGCTGATCGGATTCTTCGCCGATCCCGAGAGCCCCGCCGGAAAGGCCGGCCTCTTCTACGGCGGCGGGCTCGACCAGCTGTGGCGCCAGGCCATTGGTGCCATCGCCGTCATGATCTACGCCTTCGCGCTCAGCTACCTGATCGCGCTGGCCATCAAGAAGACCATCGGTTGGCGCGTCAGCACCACCGATGAACTCGGCGGCATCGATCTAGCCGAGCACAGCGAGGTCGGCTACGACCTCAGCCCGGTGTATTACTCCAGCAAGGTTCAGCGCACGCTCGTGCTGACCAAGGACGACATGCCCCAGCTCGAGACGACAGGAGCCTCGAAGTGAAGTTGGTCACCGCAATCATCCAGCCCGAAGTGCTGGAGCAAGTCCAGAAGGCCCTCGTGCGCCACGGCGTCGGCGGCATGACGATCAGTGAGGTCAGCGGCTACGGCCGTCAGCGCGGCCACACAGAGGTCTACCGCGGCGAGGAATACACCATCGACTTCATCCAGAAAGTCCGCCTTGAAGTCCTCGTCGAGGACGGGGAAGCCGAAGCCCTCACCGGCGTCATCCTCCAGGCTGCTCGCACGGGTCAGGTCGGTGACGGCAAGATCTGGATCATCCCCGTCGACACCGTGATTCGGGTCCGTACCGGTGAGAGTGGCCCCGAAGCCGTCTGACCGTTCATCACACCACCCGCGCGGGGGCGTCCTTCACCGGACGCCCCCGCGCTTCACGGTGTGGGCGATCGCCGCTGCTCCAGCCAGTTCGACCCCGGCCCGGCGCACCGCCTCGGACACCGCGTTGAGCGTGGCACCGGTGGTCACCACGTCGTCCACCACCACAACGGCGCCTTCGCCTCCCCCACGCCACGCGAAGGCCCCCTGCAGATTCACCATCCGCTCCTGACGTCCCAGACCGGCTTGGTCTCGGGGTGTCCGCAGCAACGTGAGCCCGGTACGTACCTGGACGACCAGGCCGGTCTCGCGGAGCCGCACAGCGGCGATACGCGCCAACGTGCCGGTCAGATCCAGCCCGCGCTCCACCACGGCTGCTTGCACGGACGGGACTGGCACCAGCACGACCGGCAAGGGGGTGACGCTGCGGGCCACCAGTAGTCCTGCCACCGCCCGAGCCAGGAGGCAGCCCAGCAAGGGCAGATGCCCCAGTCCGCCGCGTTCCTTAGCCGCCACGATGACCCGCCGCAGCGCGTCGCCGTACTCCCCCGCCGCCACGGTGTGTGGAAAGCCCGTCAGCTCCCGATCCACCCCCCGTGGCTGGAGTGCCAGGAGAGTGGCACGACACTCCGGGCACAACCCGAGGCAGGGCTCGCCGCAGGCCGCGCAACGGGCCCCGATGACGAGGTCGGCCAAGGCGGCCGTCAGGCGATGACGTGTCACACCGTGCGAGTTTCGCCGGGGCGAGGCCTTGCCCGCCACGTCTCCACAGGGCTCAGCCGGAGTAGGCGACGTTGTCCACATTCGGAAGCGTCAGCTTCCAATTGAAGTCGCCCTCGTAGCGATACGCGCCCGCGGCACCACGAACGACCGCCTGCCTCCCCGGCACCACGGCCAACTCGGACAGACCACGCACCTCATTGGGGCCGATGTCCTCGGCCAGGGCGGCGTCCTGATCCACTCGGACGACGCTGATCGCCTGGTCCGGATGAGAGACCAGGACCAACAACTGGGTGGCGCTCGTCCAGCCGACATCAAGGAGCCTGCGCCCCGCCTCGATCGAGGAGAACACCGCCAACGAGCGGAAATCCTCAAGGCTGACCGAATCACCGTCCCGGACGACGCGTGCGATCCCCAGCTGGTCGGAGTCCGACCGGTGCAGGATCAGAGCCATCCGAGCCCCGTCGGGGGACAGCCTGAAAGCTCGCACCGCGTCGTTGGGGATCTTGGACGCCGCGAAGCGCAGCGAGGTCCCCTCCTCCGTGCGCAGCACCATGAACCGTGCTGCTGAAGACCCGGAGCCGATCACCCACAGCTCACCGTGTCGCGCGAAGTTCGGACGCAGCAGGCCGGAGCCGGTCGCCACCACCCGCGCGACGCTGCCGGCCGGGGTCGACACCGACACCCGGCGCTGGTCCTCGGACACCGCTGCGAGGAAGCCCTGATCACCGCGGACGGCGAGCGCTCCAGGGCGCGTCAACGCAGGCGCCACCGGCACTGAGTCCGACCAGTTCACGTCGACGTCATACTGCTGAACCCGGCCGCCGCGCGACGCGAACAGCTGCCCGGGAGATTGGGGATCGACTGGCGACAGGCCGGGGAAGTCACCGGGGGTGAGGTCTGTGGCACTGCCGCCCGGGAGCGTCCAGATGACTCCGTCCATGCTGGTCCGCGCTGCGGTGATTCCCGGCAGACCCGCAGCCGTGTGCACGAGCTCGGCCAGCAGCAACCGGCGATCCTTCTCCGAAAGAGTCTCGTTCCCGGCTCCCAGGCTGATCTCGAGCAACCCCTTGCTGGTGACGCTCACCCGGTCGACAGAGATACCACCGAAGTCTCGGCTGCGCACAGCCGGCGCCAGCCACCCATTCGCCCCCGTCAATTGCGCACGCACGACAATGGCGGGCAGATCGGCCCGATTGGGGAAGAACCGGGGATCGGGAACCAGCGACACCCCGGTCGGGTCGAGGTAGTGGAGTTCCACCCCGGTGTAGAAGGTCGTGAAGTGGTAGCGGGAAATCAGCAGGCCGTCCGGCGGGTGCGAGATCCGCCATTGGCCTTGGTCGTTCTTGACCAAGCCAAAATCGTGTCTGAGCTGGGATGACGCTTCATGGAAGAGGCCGCCAGAGTCGAGCGTCCCCACCACGGTGGCCAACAGCACGACCGAAGACTCCGTCTCGGTGGGCAGGGTTCCATCCGCGTAGACACTGGCGCCGGTCTCTGGATGCCACCCCGAACTGGCTGCCAGCGTGAGGTACTCCCTGGCGATCTGGTAGCTGGACTCGTCGGTTCCCATGGCGTGCAGGAACCCTTCCACGACGAGCATCGCCGAAGCCCCCTCAACGGGCGGGACAGGGGCCACCTGCACCGAGGAGTTCACCTGCTGATCCGGGGCGTCGTGCTTTCGCACCATCCCCGCGGTGGGCACGGTAGCGCAGCCAGCCAGCAGGCAGGTGAGGACGAGTGCGAAGACCCGGTCACGAAGCCCGCGCGCCATCAGGCACCCCCTGCATCTCGGGTGGTACCAGCGGCCACGGGGAAGCGGTCAGCGGCGCGCCCGCCAAGCGCGGCAGCGTCAGCCGGAACTGCGCGCCCACGCCGGGACGCCCCCAGACATTCAGCCAGCCGCCGTGCAGGTGGGCGTCCTCCAGGGCGATCGACAGGCCCAAGCCGGTGCCGCCGACCCTGCGACCGCGGGCCGGATCGGCTCGCCAGAACCGGTTGAAGACCTGGTGGGTCTGGCTCGCGGTCAGTCCGACTCCGTGGTCGTGGACGGCGATGGCCACCGCCTCACCGTCGGCCCGAACATGCACCGAGATGGGCTGCCGCTCCCCGTGTTCGATCGCGTTCGTCATCAGGTTTCTCACGATTCTCCGGATCCGGCGCGGGTCGACCTCCGCCATGCAGGCAACCGGGGCATCGACGACGAGTTCGGTTCCGAATTCGGCTGCCAGCGGGGCCACCGCTTCCGCTTCCTCGGCGACGAGCAGGCTCAGGTCGACCTCGTCGAGAGCGAGTTCAGCCGCCCCCGCGTCGAATCGCGAGATCTCCAGCAGGTCGGTCAGCAGGTCCTCGAATCGATCGAGTTCGGCCGACAGCAACTCGGATGATCGGGCCGCCAGCGTGTCGAAACCGGTGCGGTTGGCGTGCAGCACCTCCGCAGCCATCCGGATGGTCGTCAGTGGCGTCCGCAATTCATGTGAAACGTCGGCGACGAAACGCTGTTGCACCGCAGACAGTTCCTCGAGTTGGGTGATCTGCTTGTCGAGCTCCTCGGCCATGTGGTTCATCGAGGTCGCCAACGAGGCGAGGTCCTCCGTGCCGACGACCGCCATCCGGTCATCGAGGTGCCCCGCTGCCAACCGTTCAGCCGCCAGCCGCGCCGCCCGGATCGGACGCAGAACCTGCACGGCGATCAGGTACACGGTGACCGTCAACCCGGCCAGCAAGAAGACTCCGGTGGCCAGGGTGGCCTGCTGGACGACGGCCAGCGTTTGTTCCTCTTGGCTGGTGGGGAAGAGGAAGAAGGCCGGAAAGGGGTCCTGACCGGGGGCCCGTAACGTGGCGGCGACCACCAAGCCGGGGACGTTGGGTTGGGAGCCGGTGAAGGTGATCATGGTCGGGGTGCTCCACAGCCCGTCGCCGTCGGACACCACCGCCCGGATGTTGTCGGGGATGCTCGCCGGAGCCAGACCCGCCGTCCCGATCTCCGAGACCGGGGTTTCCACCACCACGAAATACTGATTGCCCACCTGGCCGCGGTTGGCGGCCTCGCGCGCCAGTCGGGTGATCCGTTCGTTGACCGAGGTGGTGCGCAGGTCCGTGGTGTTGAGATCGCGCTGCATGCTTTGGACGACCGCCGAGGCCTCGGCGACACTGGCCTGCGTCTTGCCCTCCATGATGCCGCTGCTGGACTGCTGCATCAGGAATACTCCGGTGGCGGCGAGGATCAGGATCGCCGCAGCCATGGTGAGCATCACCACGCGGAACGGCAGGGATCGCGACCACAGGCGTACCGGGGCGATCCCCGTCGGCGCACTCATGAGGCCGGCTTGGGTTCTCCCGAGCGATACCCCACTCCGCGCACCGTCACCACGATCTCGGGACGTTCCGGATCCTTTTCGACCTTGGATCGCAGCCGCTGGACATGGACGTTGACCAGGCGGGTGTCGCTGGCGTGACGGTAGCCCCAGACGTCCTGCAGCAGGACTTCGCGCGTGAACGCCTGCCGAGGCTTGCGGGCCAAGGCCAGCAGCAGGTCGAATTCAAGCGGCGTGAGCGGGATCTCGGTGTCGCCGCGACGCACCGTGTGCTCGTCAACCCGGATCATGATGTCGCCGATACGGAGGACGTCCTCGTCGTCGGGCT
>CAYUWV010000062.1:0-3418 GCA_964448385.1 uncultured Propionibacteriaceae bacterium
CGACGCGTTGCCACACCACAATGGGACCCATGGCCCCAACCCAGAATGCCGCCATCAATCTCCGCCTGGCCCAGCTTGGTCTGCCGCTGCCCGAAGGTTTCGACGACACCGAGGCGGCCAAGCTGGCCCGCCCGATCCTGGCCCGCCAGCGCGAGTTGAGTCGTCGGCTCGCCGACCGGCTGTGCGCTGCCGACGGACGAATCCAGGCATTCCTCGACGACTACCTGTCCGACACGGGCGAAGCGCCCCCGAGCCTGCCGCGCCGAACCTTCGTCCTCGACGAGGCCGGGCTCGCTCGCGCGTTGTCGTTGCCCTTCGACGGAGACACCTTCACCTCGCCGCTGCTGAGCAGCTACCGGCTGGCGAACGGCGTGTTGCACAACCCAGCCAACGATCGACGCACCACCGCTGGGGTGTTCCACATCGCCGAGGGCGGGCTGCCGATCCCCGACGACAAGATCGCCGTGCCGAAGATCGCGTTCTCGCGGCTGCTGGCCTTGGCCTTCCAGCCGCCCGAGGTCGACAAGGCGCTGCCGTACTCGGCCAACCAGCCGGAACCGGCGGCGTGCTTCGTGTCCCTGCTGATGCGGCCGCTGGTGGCCCCCGGCGTGCCAGGCTACGTGCGTGAGAAGCGCATGGAGACCCGCTTCATCGTCCCCGGCGGCCTGGTCGCCAACCTCGACTTCGTCGAGGGCATCTTCGGCAATGGGGGAGACCCGTACCTGCCGGAGAACGACGCCTCACTGAAGCCCGAGACGTGGACGGGGCACACCGGCTGCGTCATCCTGGCACCCCACCTGACCCGGGTGACCAAGAAGGAACTCGGCCTCCCGCACGTCAGCGAGGCCACGGACCGCCAGAAGCGCGACTACCAGTGCTGGTCATCCGAGACCGAGCTCTACAACGGGGGCCATGCGTTCAAGATCTGCGCGCGCGACGCCCGTGGCGTGATGGTCACGGTGATCGCCGACAACTACTTCGGGTACTGCAAGAAAGAGGTCAAGACGCAGGTCTCCTACTCGGCGAACCTGTTCGGCAACGCCGAAGAAGAGCATGCCGGTGGCGCCCTCGTCTACGCCAGCTACAACCTCGGCCAGCAGTACGTCGAGGATTCCTGCGGGTCCGACTACACCCTCGAGCAGGTGCTGGCCCGTGACCCCGAGCGGTTCCAGCTGCAGCCGGAGGGCCATGCCGCCGACCTCGAACAGACCCACATCGTGCTGGTGCCGGCCAACCCGACCTACTCGCTGCGCAGCCAGACGGTCTCCTGGCGAACGGCGGACGGTCAGACCACGTCCATCCCGCTGCGGGCCGACAAGGTCTACCTGAGCCCGAACGGCTACCGGGTCCGCATCGCCCAACAGGCCGCGGACCGCACGCAGTGGAGCCTGATCGGTACCGTGCCGAACTCGACCTCCTGCCACAAGCCGTCGACCGTCTCCGGCGGCGGAAAATCGGAGATCTCCAAGGCGATCACCGATGCGTTCATCTTCGGCAACGCCTACGTCCCCCACTTCGACCACGACATGGACGAGGTCGCCGAGATCCTCGCGCGCGACCTCTCCAGCCGGTTCGCCGACGAAGCACAGGCCAGGGACACCCGACCGATCCTGTCCGACGCCCGCAGCATCGGCTCGGTCATCAAGCTGCTGACGCCATCGACCGAGTATTCGCCGGAGTACAACATCTGGCTCGACACCATTCCCCAGCACATCAAGGAACTGGTCTATGTCGTGAAGCGCTTCTACCGTCCCGAGTGGGGCTCGGACTGGCGCAGTCACTTCACCGTGGGCAAGATCAACGGCCGACAAGGCAACGCGCTCCGTCTCGACGGGGACAAGATCACCGTGAACATGCTGCGCGTCGGTTTCGACGGCGACGGTTCCTGGCGGCTGTTCGGGCTGCGGCACGACTTCTCCCCAGCCGAGAAGGTGCAGACCGAGGACGACATCACCGCGTCGACCGTGGTGCCCGGCTCCCTGGTGGGGTTGGACCCGGACCGGTCCTACAAGCTGGTCGAGAATTGCGAGAACTTGCTGTTCCAGCGGCCCGACGACGCGATCCATCGTGGCTACGACAAGCAGGCCGAGCTGGACATTTCGACCCCGGGTACGTTCTTGTCGAACTTCCAGCCGCTCACCAGGGCTGACGCGATCGCCATGCGCGACGATGCGGTCGACTTCAGCGCGTTCACCGAGCCGATGGCCGACCTGATCCGCACCGTCGCCGACACGCCGGACGGTGAGGGGCCGGCCTACTTCGTCTGCTCGGCGTCGCCTCGGTTGGTGAACGGCCAGCCCTCGAAGAACCCGCGCTACCTGCAGCAACGTCCCGACCGGACGAACGCCAAGGCCACCGCGGTGGCGGACCTGAGTTCGCACCTGGTGCGCAGGCTGAAGGCGGACACACCGCTGCCGATCCCGGTGGACGTCGTGGCCGCGGGCCGCCGCAACAACCCGCCGGACGGGCCCGTCCCGCCGCTGTGCTCGTTCAACCCGCTGCACTACCTCGAGCTGCCCGAGCTGTTCATGGAGTTCATCTCGTCGATGACCGGCAAGTCCCCGTCCACCACGGGCGCGGGTTCGGAGGGTGCCTTGACCAAGGGGCCGTTCAACGCGATGCCGGCGATCATCGACCTCAATGCTGCGCTGCTGTCGTACGCGTTGACGGGCTACGACGGCTGGGTCTCGTGCGCGGGCTACGTCGGCCCCCACGTCAAGGTCAACCACGACATTTCGATGCTGGTGCCCGAGGTGTTCTCGCGAATGTCCCCCGCTGAGCGCGACGCCAAGCGGCTGATCGCCGAGGGTTCGCTGGAGAAGCTGAAGGACTTCGAACACGAGGGGAAGCCGGTGCTCGCCAGTCGGCTCGGCTACCGGATGACCAATCAGTTCACCCGCCGCTACTTCGGACGGATCTTCCTGCACCCGCACGTGGTGTTCACCGAGGAGATGCTCAAGCCTGAACTGCAGGACCTGCATGTCTTCGCCGAGTCGATGGCCACCATGGTGACCACCCATCAGCGGGTGGCGCAGTCCTACTTCGACGACGGCACCATTTCGTTGGCGGTGCCGCCGCTGCGGGCGTTGCTGGAGATCATGGCCCGCGGGACGACAGCCGAGGGCTGGGACCTCGAATCACCCGAATTCCGGGAGCTGTTCACACACGAGAGCGTGCTGAACGCCGACTGGTACGTGGAACGGCTGGACGCCAAGCAGGCGGCGGCCCTGCGGCGGGCGATCGCTGGGCTGGCGGCCATCGAGCTGTTCGTCTCGACACCGGGGAATGAGGAGCCCTCGGCCCGCCTCGGGATGACGTCGCGGGTCGACGCCGCCAGGGCTGAAGTGGCCCGCTTCTCCAGCAACGAGTTCCGCGAGCAACTCATCGGCACCGTGGGTGGCCAGCCACTCTGAGCTTT
>CAYUWV010000062.1:3518-8860 GCA_964448385.1 uncultured Propionibacteriaceae bacterium
CCGAGCCACGGCACCAGCCAGAGCAGGCCGTCCGGTCGCCCCCGCCGGGCCTGCACCCCAGTCAGGATCATGGCCGGCAGCACCAGCGCCAGATCGAGGACGTGGACCGGATTGGCCACCAGCCCCGCGGCAGCGAGTTCGGCGGGCTCCTGGCCGGCCAGCAGCGCCGGAATGATCGAGCTCAGCCACAACGACCCGAACAGCGTCCCGATGATGATCAGCACCCAACTGCCGCCGGTCCTGGCTCGTCCGGCCAGGTTGACGTCGTACTGGCGGCCGCGAATCCCGAAGGCCAGGCTGAAGGACGACAACCCCACCACCGCCACGTAGGGCAGGAACAGCGCTCCGAAGTGCAACGCCACCGCGTAGATCGCGAACGCATAGATCAGGTACAACAGGCTGCCTGCCCAGACCAACAGCGCGCGGGTCGATCCCCGCGCCATCAGGAACCCTGCGGGCAGCAGCACCACCACGGCCAGCAGGTTGCCGACATCCTGGCCTTGGGCCTGCAGCCGCCAGTTCTGGGTCTCGGCGGCGTACGCCCAGTCGCTGAACAGTCCCAGCAGGCTCGTGGTCGTGACGATGGCAGCGATGGCGATGGTGACGCCGAGCAGCCGGCTCATGCCTCTCACCGCTTGCGGGCGGTGCCCATCATGTCGCGCACGACCTGACCACCCACCCGGATCACCTGATTCCAGAACGTGGAGGAACTGAGCACCTTCTCCACCCCTGACTTGGGGGCGGGACGGGAACTCGTCCGGGTGCGCGGCTCGCTGGCCCGCTGCTCCCGCTCCCGGAGTTTGGCGTCATCCTCGGCCTGCTTCAGCTCAGCCTCTCGCTTGGCGGCGTCGATGCCTGCCTGCAACTTCGCCGTCAACAGCTCGTAGGCGGACTCGCGATCGATCTCGACGCCGTACTTGGCCTGCATCCCTGACCGAGCGACGCCGGCCGCCTGCCACGCGGGGTTCAGCGGGTCCATGGACGCCTGGGGGGCGCGCATCCGCGTCCAGGCCACCGGGGTGGGGGCGCCGCTCGGGTTGAGGACGGTCACGATCGCTTCCCCGATGCCCAACGCCTGCAGCGTCTCGGCGAGGTCGTACTGCGACTTCGGGTAGGTCGCGACCGTGGCTTTGAGTGCCTTGGCGTCGTTGGGGGTGTGGGCCCGCAGTTGGTGCTGGACGCGCGAACCCAGCTGGGCCAGAACCTCTTGCGGGACGTCGGTGGGTGACTGGGTGACGAAGAAGATGCCGACGCCCTTGCTCCGGATCAACCGAACGGTTTGGGCGATGGCCTGGAGGAACGCCTTGGAGGCGTCGGCGAACAGCAGGTGGGCCTCGTCGAAGAAGAAGACCAGCTTGGGCCGGTCGCTGTCGCCGATCTCCGGCAGGTCGTGGAACAGGTCGGCGAGCAGCCACATCAGGAACGTCGAGAAGATCGCCGGACGGTCCTGCAGGTTGGGCAATTCGAGCAGGGAGACGACGCCCTTGCCGTCCGGGGTGATCCGGATCAGGTCCGAGCTCTCGAATTCGGGTTCGCCGAAGAACTCCCCGGCACCCTGCGATTCCAGGGTGATCAGGCTGCGCAGGATGACCCCGACGGTGGCCGAGGACAAGCCGCCGATGGCCTTCAGTTCGACCTTGCCCTCATCTGAGGTGAGGTACGTCATCACCGCGCGGAGGTCGGCGAGGTCCAGCAGGGCGAGTCCGTTGGTGTCGGCGTAGTGAAAGACCAGGCCGAGGGACGACTCCTGGGTCTCGTTCAAGCCCAGCACCTTCGACAGCAGGATGGGGCCGAAGGAGGAGACGCTGGCGCGCAACGGGACACCTGTGCCCTGGCCGCCGAGGGCGTAGAACTCGGTGGGACAGCCCTGCGGCTGCCAGTTCTGGCCGATCTTGGACGTGCGCTGGAGCAGTTTGTCGCTCGCTGTCCCGGGAACTGCGATCCCTGACAGATCGCCCTTGATGTCGGCGGCGAACACGGCCACCCCCGCGGCGGAGATCTGCTCGGCGAGCACCTGCAGGGTCTTGGTCTTCCCAGTGCCGGTGGCACCGGCCACCAGGCCGTGGCGGTTCAGCATCGACAGGGAGATCCGGATCTTCGCCTCGGGCGCGGGGGCGCCGTCCACCATCAGGACTCCCAGCTCGATCGAAGGAGTAGTGAAGGTGTAGCCGTCGACGATCTTCTGGGTCGCCTCGGAGTGCTGCTGCGTCATGCCGACAGATTCTCACATCCCGTCGCGCCCGTGAGGAGTTTCGGGCGCCGGTGACGCGCTTGGCGGCCTCGCCCGGCCGTGGGCGCGTTGAGTGCCCCGAGGTGCTCACTGGTAGCCTGTGAGGAAGACAGGGGAGCGCACCAGCGGCGCTGAGAGTGCGGAAACGCAGACCCTCGAACCTGATCCGGTTCACACCGGCGTAGGGAGTCGGGCAATCTCCTCGGCGGTGACGTCGAGCCCTCCGATAACAAGGAGGAACACCATGCTGCATCCAACGAGGGTTGCCGTCGCGGCCGTTGCGCTCGCGCTCCTGGCCGGCTGTGCCACCACGTCGGGCGCGAGCTCGGCGGCCACACCGGCCGCGCCGACACAGAGCAAGACCCTGACCGTGCTCACCCATGACTCGTTTGCCCTCAGCGACGAGGTGATCGCCGGGTTCAAGAAGTCAAGCGGCTATGACGTGACGTTCGTGGCACCCGGGGACGCCGGCACGCTGGTCAACCAGTTGGTCCTCACCAAGGACTCCCCCCTGGGTGATGTGGTCTTCGGGATCGACAACACCTTCGCCGGCCGGGCCATCAGCGCGGGGATCGTCAGCCCCTACGCCTCGCCCTCGTTGCCGCCCTCGGCTGCCGAACTAGCATCGGATGCGTCCAACTCACTCACGCCGATCGACCTTGGCTACGTCTGCCTCAACGCGGACAAGCGCTACTTCACTTCCCGCGACCTCGCCCTGCCGGAAACCCTGGACGACCTCACCAAGCCCGAGTACGCCGGCCTGCTGGTCGTTCCCAACCCCGCGTCGTCCTCGCCGGGCCTGGCGTTCCTCGCCGCCACGGTCGGAGCCAAGGGTGATCCCGGATACCTCGACTACTGGACGGCCCTGAAAGCGAACGGCCTGAAGGTCGTGAAGGGCTGGACGGAGGCCTACACGGTGGAGTTCTCCGGCTCCTCGGGGAAGGGCAGTCGACCGCTGGTGCTCAGCTACAACACCTCACCGGCCTACGAAGTCGGCAAGGACGGTACCGCCCCGACCGTCGCCCTGACCCAGACCTGCTTCCGCCAGGTCGAGTACGCCGCCATCATCAAGGGTGCCCAGAACGAGGTGGGGGCTGCGAAGTTCATCGACTTCCTGCTCAGCGACGCCGTCCAGGCCGAGATTCCCGAGCAGATGTACATGTATCCGGTCAGCCCCACGGTCAAGCTCCCCGAGGTCTGGACGAAGTACGCCGCGGCGGTCTCAGCTCCGATCCCCGCGCCCGCCGACCTCGCCGCGAAGCGGGACGCTTGGATCAAGGCCTGGACGGCGGCCGTGATCGGGTGACCCCTCATCGAGTCGCGGGTCGTGGACCCCTCGCAGGTTCGCTGACCGCCCGCCCTGCGGACGGGCTCTCGGCGTCCCGAGGGACGCCCAGTGAGGCAGCGGCCACCGCGAGCGGGTCTCGTCAGCGTGGGGCTGCGACGACCCGATCCCCTGGCGTCGGCGGCTCGCCGTGGCTGTGGGCACTCGCGGCCGTGCTACCGGTGGCCTTCCTGCTGATCTTCTTCGCTTGGCCGGTAACCACCCTGGTGGCGCGGGGATTCGTCGACGAGACCGGGTTCACCCTGCGGGGGGTCAGTGAAGTGCTCGCGGCGCCGCGCACCTGGCGGATCGTCCGGCAGACGCTCACCCAGGCGGTGGCGGGCACGGTCCTGGCCGTCCTGCTGGGGGTCCCGGGGGCGTACGTCCTGTACCGGTGCCAGTTCCCTGGGCGGCGGTTCCTGCGCGCGGTGGTCGCCGTCCCGTTCGTGCTCCCGACGGTGGTCGTGGGCGTGGCGTTCCAGTCGTTGCTGACCGGGAGCGGCGCGCTCGGCTGGCTCGGCTGGGAGGAATCCCTCGCCGCGATCGTGGCCGCGCTGGTGTTCTTCAACTACTCCGTCGTGGTGCGGACGGTGGGCGCCCTCTGGTCGCGGCTCGATCCCCGCACCGCTGACGCCGCCCGCACCCTCGGCGCCGGGCGGTTGCGGGTGCTGGCCACTGTCACCCTGCCCGCGCTTGCCCCCGCCATCGCCTCCGCTGCGGCGCTCACGTTCCTGTTCTGCGCCTCGGCCTTCGGGGTGGTCCTGGTGCTCGGTGGGGCGAGCCGCGGCACGATCGAGACCGAGATCTGGTACCAGACCACTCAGCTGCTCGACCTTCCGGCGGCCGCTGCGCTGTCGATCCTGCAGTTGGCCATCGTGGCTGCCTCGCTGGCGGTGGCGAATGCCACCCGGGCCCGCCAGGAGCGGGCGCTGCGGCTGTCAGGCCGTCCGGTTGAGACGCCACTGCGGGTCGCCGACTGGCCGGCCGTGGCGGTCACCGCTGCGGTGGTGTTGGGCCTGTTGCTGCTGCCGCTGGCCAATCTGGTCGCGCGTTCGTTCGTGACGCCGGACGGGGTGGGCTGGGGCAACTACGCCCGGCTGGCCAGCCCCACCGGCCAGCTGACCGTCAGCGTCTGGCAGGCGCTGGCCAACTCGGTGGTCACCGCGCTGGCGGCCACCGCGATCGCCGTCACGCTCGGCCTGCTGGTCAGCTACGTGCTGTCCCGCCGACCGTCGTCGGCTGGCGGGCAACGCACCCTACGCGCCCTCGACGCGGTGTTCATGTTGCCGCTAGGGGTTTCGGCGGTGACGGTCGGCTTCGGTTTTCTGATCACCCTGAACCGCCCGCCGCTGGACCTGCGCTCATCGTGGCTGCTGATACCGGTGGCGCAGGCAATGGTCGCGTTGCCGCTGGTGGTGCGCACCCTGCTGCCGACCCTGCGCGCGATCGACCCGAGGCTGCACCAGGCCGCGGCCAGTCTCGGTGCCGGGCCGGGCCGGATCATCCGCACGCTCGACCTGCCGCTCGCGTTGCGGGGGGTCGGGCTAGCGGTCGGGTTCGCGGTCGCGACGTCGCTGGGGGAGTTCGGTGCGACCTCGTTCCTCGCCCGGCCGGACCGTCCAACCCTGCCGGTGGTGATCTTCATGCTGATCGGACGACCGGGCGTCGAGAATGCCGGCATGGCGATGGCCGCCTCGGTGGTGCTCGCCGCCCTGACCGCCGCGGTCATGGCGGCTGCGGAGTGGGTCGGGCCGCGGGAGGTGAATCCGTGGTGAGCGGGCTGGAGGT
>CAYUWV010000062.1:8960-12396 GCA_964448385.1 uncultured Propionibacteriaceae bacterium
GTCGCCGAGTTGCTGGAACTCGTGGGTCTGCGGGGGTACGGGCCCCGTCCGATCACCGCGTTGTCCGGCGGCCAGGCCCAGCGGGTCGCGCTGGCCCGCTCGCTGGCGCCCCGGCCACGGCTGCTCATGCTGGACGAACCGCTCTCGTCGCTCGATGCCGGCCTGCGCGAGCACCTCGTGGGGGTGCTGGCGAAAACCCTGCGGGTGACCGGGACACCCGCCCTGTACGTCACGCACGACCAGGACGAGGCGTTCGCGATCGCCGACCGCGTGGCCGTCCTCGACCACGGACGCCTGCTGCAACTCGACACCCCCGCGGCGTTGTGGCAGCACCCCGCCGGCCAGGACGTGGCCGGATTCCTCGGCTATCGTCCGTTCCTCACCGCGCCGGAGGCCGCTGAGCTCGGCTGGGTGGACGCGCCGGCCGACCTGCTGGTGGCGGTCGGGCCCATGGGATTGGTGGAGGACCCAACCGGGACCGTGGTGGCGGTAGAAGCCGTCCGTCCGCGGCGCGGGATCAGTGAGGCGGACGTCCGACTCCCCGGCGGTCAGATCGCCCGGCTGCGAACGGCCGTCCCCCCGACTGGCCACGCCAGGGTCAGGCTCGATCCGCCCGGTTGCGCGGTTGTTCCAGCCTCGATGACCCCTGCTTGATCTCAGGATGCGGTCGGGAGGGGCGCGGGGGCTGGTGAACCGGGGGTACCGTGATCGTCATGCGTGCGGACGTCGACAACTCCCGGTTCCGGGATTGTCTGCGCCTGTTCCGGTGTTGTTGTTGCTGCTGACCGCAACCTCCACGCGCTCGCTGTAGCGGACGGATCGTCCGCGGCGACGCCGCCTTCACCGAACACCCCTGTATCGTCCGACTCCCACGCACCTCGGAGACCAACCATGTCCAACGCCTCCAACCACGACGAGATCTGGAACCGGATCCGCAGCGAAGCCACCCTTGACGCCCAAGCCGAGCCGGCCCTGGCCAGCTTCCTGCACTCGGTCGTCCTGGGCCATCACCATCTTGAGGACGCGCTCAGCTACATCCTGGCCAGCAAGCTGGAAAGCTCGACGGTGACCGCCCTCACCCTGCGCGAGCTCATCGACGTGGCGCTTCGTCAGGATCGCAGCATCGGGGTCGCCGTCCGCGAGGACCTGAGGGCCGTGATCAGCCGGGATCCCGCCTGCCCTGGATACTCGGTTCCGCTGCTGTACTTCAAGGGTTTCCACGCCCTGCAGGCGTACCGGGTGGCGCACTACTACTGGCACACCGGACGCGACGCGATGGCTCGCTACCTGCAGAGCCGCATCTCGGAGGTGTTCGCCGTCGACATCCACCCGGGCGCCAAGATCGGCAAGGGCATCATGTTCGACCACGCCACGTCGGTGGTGATCGGTGAGACCGCCGTTGTCGAAGACGATTTCTCGATGCTGCACGAGGTGACACTGGGCGGCACCGGGAAGGTCGGGGGGGACCGTCACCCCAAGATCGGACGCGGGGTGATGATCGGTGCCGGGGCCAAAGTGCTCGGCAACATCCGCGTGGGCGAAGGAGCCCGGATCGGCGCGGGCAGCGTGGTGCTGGCCGACGTCGCGCCCTTCACGACGGTGGCCGGCGTACCGGCGCGTCCGGTGAGTTACCCGGTCCACGGCCTTCCGGCGTTGGATCTCGAGGACCTCGCCGAAGACATCGGCTGATCCGTCGCGAGCCCGTGCCTGCGCCGACCTCACGGACGGCCGTGGGGGACGGCCCTGGCCGGGCCGTCCCCCACGCAGCACTTACTCGCTCAGAATCCGGCGTGCCTCGTCGTCGAGCACATCGGTGATGAACGGCACCCTGGTTTCCCGCTCGGTCTCGCGGTTGCCGGAGAAGATGTCTTCCCGAGAGATCTCACTGAGGTTGAACTTCCGGGCACCCGCCATCAGCTGCTGCAGTCCGGCGGCCAGCTTGTCGACCAGGGTCCACATGGCCACGGCACCGTAAGGGATGTTGCGCATCTCGTCCGAGCCGACCTTGGACTGCACCTCGTAGTAGCCGGCGAAGATCTCTTCAGGCTTCCGCCCGATCTCCTTGACCGCGGGAGCCAGATCGGCCCAGTTGCCGGAGACTGCCTCCTTGCGATCCGGATTCACAGCGCCCTCGATGTTCGATCCGAGGAAGCCGGGGATCATGACGGCGCGGCCCATGCAGATCATCTTGGTGAAGGGGGCGCCGAGAGCGAGCGCCTTGAAGATGTGGTCTTCGGCAACGAGTCCACCGGCGAAGGCCATGTCGACGACCCGGCCGCCGCGCTGGGCGAGCACGGAGGCGTACTCGTGGGCCTTCGCGTGCAGCAGGACGGACGGAACCCCCCAGGATTCCATCATGTGCCAGGGGCTCATGCCGGTGCCGCCGCCGGAACCGTCCACGGTGAGCAGGTCGAGGTTGGCATCGCTGGCGTACTTGATGGCCATCGCCAAGGCTTCCATGCCGTAGGAGCCGGTCTTCAGCGAGATGCGGCGGTAGCCGATGCCGCGAAGGTAGTCCACCGAGCGCATGAATTCGTCGCGCACCTGATCGGGAGTCGTCAGGTTCGTGTACCCGAGACGACTGTGTCGCGCGAACGACTTGATGGCACCGTGCTCGAAGGCTTCCTCGACGTCGTCGAGCATCGGATCCGGGTCGACGATGTAGCCGCGCCGCTTGAGGAACATGGCGTCCGCCAGGCTCTTCACCTGGATCTCGCCGCCGATGTCCTTGGCCCCCTGGCCCCACTTCAACTCGATGATGACCTGGTCGCCGTACTTGTCGATGACGTATTCGGCCACACCGTTGGCCGTGTCTTCGACGTTGAGTTGGACGATGATCGCGCCCCGACCGTCGAAGTAGCGCAGGTACGTCTGGATGCGTCGATCCAGTTCCGGGGCCTTCGTGACCCGGGTGACTTCCCCGCGCCGCTCGATCACGGCCTCGCGGTCCACCCCGACGACGTTCTCGCCCACCACGATCGGGATCCCGACCAGGGCCGCGCCGACGGCGAAGGAATCCCAGTACTTGGCGGCAATCTGGGTCGAACCCAGCGCGCCGGTCATGATCGGCAAGCCGCTCGTGGTCTGGATGTCGGCGCCGAATTTCGATTCGATGTCCACCTGCGGGAAGATGCAGTCGTCCGCCGAGTTCGACAGCCCCGGGGCCACCCCATGGGCGCCGTAGTTGTAACCCTGGATACGCAGGGAGTTGTAGGAAACGCCGACGTGCACCGTGTTCGCGCTGCCCGCGGTGATCTCCCCGAAGTCCCGCGGGTACAGCATCTTTCTGCCCTTGAGGCTGGCCAGCCACGTCTCGCAGCGGCCTTTGCAGTCCGCGCGACAGGAGGTGCACAGGCCGGACTCGCCCATCACCCCACGGTTAATGGCGCCGATGGCGTCGTTGTTCTTGGGCCACTCAATCATCTTGCACCCCATA
>CAYUWV010000063.1:0-8652 GCA_964448385.1 uncultured Propionibacteriaceae bacterium
CGCAGCGCCACCGCCTCAGCCCGTACCACTCCCAAGCCGAGCGGCAGGCTCACCGGTTCCGCGCCCCCGCTACGAAGGGTGACCCTCGCCGGGGCGTCGATGAACCGGTCGGTCCACAATCCGCGACCGACGACGTCCGTGCCACCGAGAACCTCACCGACGAAGTCACCGCGGACGACGACCCTGGTTCCCGCTGCGGTCCACTGGGCGACCGCGAAGTGCTTCACGGCACGCAGCCCTGGCGCGACGAGGATTTCCAGCACTTCGTCGACGTCCGGCGCCGTCTGCAGCTCGTCCAGGATTCGGCCCACCAGTTCGTCGGTCGCTGCCAGGCCCACCAACACCGCGCAGCCCGGCGCCACCACCAGCGTGGTGTCACCTGGGGCGTAGTAGAGCAGTTCCCGCTCCGGTTCCGCCATGGTTACTCCTGTTCGAGCCTGAGCCGCGGATGAGTGATCTCGTCGACTTCCTCGACCTCGCCCATCGGGAGGTCCACCACGATGACGGAGGCATTGTCCCGTCCGCCGCCGGCCAGGGCACGCTCCACCAGGATCCTGGTGGCGGTCGCAGGGTCAGGCTCGGACAGCACCACCGCGGCGATCTGGGCGTCGGTGAGTTCATTGGTCAGCCCGTCGGAGCAGACCAGGAACCGCTCCCCCGGGGTCTGCGGCAGCACCCACAGATCCACCTGCGGGGCGGGATTCGAACCGACGGACCGGGTGATGACATTGCGCAGCGAATGGCGGCGGGCCTCGTCCTCGGTGATCCGGCCCTCCATGATCATCTCTTCGGTCTCGGAGTGATCGATCGTGGCCCTCGACAGCACGCCGCCGTGACAGCGGTAGACCCGGGAATCACCCACGTTGAAGATCGCCCAATGGTCGGCGCCCCCCACAATCACCTGGGCCAGACCGCTGATGGTGGACCCCATTCCCCCAGCGGCGGGACTGGCTGCGACGTACTGCAGCATTCGATCGTTGGCCACCTGAATGGCTGCGGTGATGTCCTGCGGCTTCAGGTAATCAGCCCGATCGAGCTCGGCCAACACTCCGATCAGAATGGCGCTCGCCACGTCGCCGGCGGCGTGGCCACCCATCCCGTCCGCGACGGCCCAAATGTGCCTTCCCTCAAAGACGGAATCCTCATTCAGGGAGCGCTTGAGCCCAACATCGGTGAGTGAGCTCGAAGCCACCTGCTGCATGGGCCTCCGTTCGGCAATGACTGGCACGAATCTCGGTGGTTGCACGCTCGCCCAGCGCAGTATTTCGGGAACACCCTAGCAACTTGTCACTGGGGCAATTCGCGCGGCTCGGCCTGAGAACCGCGCCGTGCGTAGAAACGGCCGAGGAACTCCGTCTTGAACGCGGCGAACTCCCCCGCCTCGATGCTGGCGCGGATGTCGTCGACCAACCGGACGGTGAACCGCTCGTTGTGAATCGTGCACAGCGTCGAGGCCACCATCTCCTTGGCCTTGAACAGGTGGTGCAGGTAGGCGCGGGTGTAGTGCGCACAGGTGTAGCAGTCGCACTCGGCGTCAATCGGCGCGAACGCTCTTCGGTTCGCCGCGGTGTTCACGTTGAACCGTCCGTCCAGGGAGTACAGCGCTGCATTGCGGGCCACCCGGGAGGGCATCACGCAGTCGAAGGTATCCGCGCCCGCCTCGATGGCGGCGAAGAAGTCGTCCGGTTCCGAGATCCCGAGCAGGTGTCGCGGCTTGTCAACCGGGAGTTCGGAGCTCACCCAGCCGACGATGGTGCCGAGGTTCTCCTTCTCCAGCGCACCCCCGATGCCGAACCCGTCGAAGCCGTACCCCGACACCTCCAGCGTGGCCAGATCGCGAGCGGCCTGCCGTCGCAGGTCCTCGTACTGGGCGCCTTGGACGACACCGAACAGCGCCTGGTACGGCTTGTCGACCCGAGCTGCGGTCAGCTCGGCGTGGGCCTCGAGGCAGCGGACGGCCCACGCGTGCGTCCGGGCCAGGGAGGTCTGCTGGTAACCGCGCGTGTTCATCAACGTGGTGCACTCGTCGAAGGCGAACATGATGTCGGCGCCAAGTTCGTGCTGGATGCGCATCGACACCTCGGGGGTGAAGCGCAGGCGGTCACCGTTCAGGTGCGAGGTGAACGTCACCCCGTCGTCGTCGACGTGGGCCAACCGAGTCCTGCCGTCGGCGATCACGTCGTCGTCGGCGAGCCCTGCGACGTCCATCGCCAGCACCTTCTTGAACCCCACGCCCAGGCTCATCACCTGGAAACCACCCGAATCGGTGAACGTGGGACCCGGCCAGTTCATGAACGCTCCCAGCCCGCCGGCCGCATCGACGATGTCGGAGCCCGGCTGCAGGAAGAGGTGGTAGGCGTTGGCGAGCACCGCCTGCGCCCCCAGCCCGGCGACCGCTTCGGGGAGCACGGCCTTCACGGTGGCCTTGGTGCCGACCGCCACGAAGGCCGGCGTGCGGATTTCTCCGTGCGGAGTCCGGATCACTCCGCTGCGGCCGAGCCCGTTCGGCAGCACGCTGCCGGGGACGAAACCGAAGCTGGCCTCAGCGGGCGTCACGGAGGCCGAGCGCCTGCAGTTGCGCCAGGGCGACCACCCCGGCCGTGGACGTGCGAAGGACGCTCTCGGCGATCAGGACGACGTGCCCTCCGGCTGCCGCGAAGGCGGCCACCTCGTCATCACTCAACCCGCCCTCGGGTCCGACGATGAACATGATCTCCCCCTCGGCCGGCATGCTCAGCCCGGCCAACGGCTCCGTGGCGGTCTCATGCAGGACGGCGGTGAGCGCGGTCTGCTCGATCCGCAACGCCAGTTCTGCGGTGGTCATCGGCGCTGCGATCGTGGGGACGCGCAACCGGCGACACTGTTTGGCCGCCTCCCTGGCCGCGATGCGCCACCGGGAGAGCCCCCGCTCGACTCGCTCGGGGGCCCACTTCACGATCGAGCGCTCGGCCTGCCACGGGACGATCTCGTCGATGCCCAATTCGGTGAGCATCTCGACAGCCAACTCGGCGCGATCACCCTTGGGCAGCGCCTGCACCGCCACGTACCGGACGGGCGCCTGCCGCGCCTGCAACACTTCGGCCACCTCGATGACCAGTTCGCCCTTGCCTGCCTCGACCACCGGGCCCCGGACGGCCGTGCCGGCCCCGTCCCCGATGCAGACGACCTCGCCGACCCTGATCCGACGGACGGCGGACGCGTGACGACCCTCGTCCCCGCCCAGAGCGACCCGTTGCCCTACTTGCGGTGAGTCCAGGTCGCCCAGAAACAGCGGCTCGGTCATGCGAACGTCTCCTTCAGCCACCCGAGGAGACCCTTGTGCTTGGAGACCGCCACCTCGGGTTGGGCCTCGTCGCGCAGCGCCGACAGCCTGCGCAACAACTCGCGCTGTTCGGCGTCCAGCTTCGTGGGCGTCTGGACCAGCAGCGTCACGCCCAGCTCGCCGCGTCCACCGCCGCGCAGCTTGGGCACCCCCCGGCCGGGGATGGCGATCCGGGTGCCGGACTGGGTGCCCGAGGGGATGGTGACCGAGACTTTGCTCGCCTCGGGGTCGAGGTCGTCGCGCTCAGCCTCCAGCGTGGCGATGGAGATCTCGGTTCCGAGGGCGGCGGCGGTCATCGGCACCTTGACGACCACTTCGAGGTTGTCACCGTTGCGCTTGAACATCTCGTGCGGGGCGACCGTGAGCTCGACATAGAGGTCGCCGGCGGGCCCACCACCGGGCCCCACCTCACCCTGGGAGTCGAGGTGGATGCGGTTTCCGGTGCTCACCCCCGCCGGAATCTTGACGTTGATGGTGCGGTGGCTGCGCACCCGTCCTTCGCCGGAGCACTCGCCGCAGGGGTGCGGAATGATCGTGCCGTAGCCGCGACAGGTGGGGCAGGGCTGGCTGGTCCGGATGTCGCCGAGGAACGATCGCTGCACCTGGGTGATGTCACCCTGGCCGTGGCAGGTGGTACAGGTCACCGGCTCCGAACCGGGATTCGCTCCCGTCCCGACGCACTGGGGGCAGACCACGGCGGTATCGACCCGCAGCGGCTTGGTGATCCCGAAGGCAGCCTCGGCCAGCGACAACGTCAGCCGGACGAGCGCGTCCTGACCCTTGCGGGTTCGCGAACGCGGCCCGCGGCTGGCTTGGGCGCCGAACATGGCGTCCACCAGGTTGGTGAAGTCGAAGCCCATCCCGCCGGGGAAGCCGTTGAAGCCACCGGCGCCGGCGGAGCCCATCGGGTCTCCGCCACGGTCGTACATGGCACGCTTGTTGGGATCGTGGAGCACCTCGTAGGCCTCGCCGATCTCCTTGAACTTCTCCGCCGCATCGGGGGTGTCAGCCACGTCCGGGTGGAACTTCATGGCCAGCTTGCGATAAGCCTTCTTGATCTGCTCGGCGCTGGCGTCGCGGGGAACGCCCAACACCTCGTAGTAGTCAGTGGTCACGCATCATCCTTCTGCCAGGAACCGGCCGACGTAGCGGGCAACGGCGCGTACCGCCGCCATGGTCGAGGGGTAGTCCATTCGAGTCGGACCGACGATACCCAACGTCGCCCACACCTCCGGAGCGTTGCCGTAGGCGGAGGCCACCACGGACGTGGACTGCAGCGGTTCGTACGGGTTCTCGTGTCCGATCCGGACGGTGACGTCGTCGCCTGACCCCACCTCGCCGAGCAGGCGCAGCAGCACCACCTGCTCTTCCAGCGCCTCCAGCACCGGCTTGACCGTGGTTTCGAACTGGTCGGAGAAGCGGGTCAGGTTGGGCACGCCGCCCACCACCACCCGCGAGGACGGATCCGCGCTCATCATGTCGAACAGCGCCGCGCCCGCCACGTTGCCCAGTGGGACCAGTTCGCGCGGCAGGCTCGCCAGCAGGTCGGTCAGCGCATCGATCGCCCGTGGCGCCGACAGCCCGATCACCGCCCCGGTCAGACGCCCCCGTAGGTCGGCCAAGTCCTCGTCGGTGAACCCGCTGACGTCGATCGGCCGCTGCTCGACCCGTCCTGACGAGCTGACCACGATCACGATCGCGCGCTGGGCCCCGAGCGGGACCAACTCGAGGTGGCGAACCACGGCCCCCAGATCGATCGGGTACTGAACGATGGCAACTTGTTGGGTGATCTGGGCGAGCAGTCGGACGGTGCGGCGCACCACGTCATCGACATCCAGAGCACCCGACATGAAGGTTTCGATCGCCCGACGTTCGGCGAGCGACAACGGCTTGACGGCCCCCAGCCGGTCGACGAACAGGCGATAGCCCTTGTCGGTGGGAATCCGTCCGGCGGAGGTGTGCGGCTGGGTGATGTACCCCTCCTCCTCCAGCACCGCCATGTCGTTGCGCACCGTGGCCGGGGAGACGTCCAGCCGGTAGCGCTCAACCAGCGCCCTGGAGCCGACCGGTTCCCGCATCGACACGTAGTCGGTCACAATGGCCCGCAGAATCGCGAGCTTGCGATCATCGAGCATCGCGGTGGCCTCCTCCCGTCCTGGCGCGCGGGCGCGGTTGGCACTCTCAAAGGTGGAGTGCCAGTCTAGCCCGCCCGCGGCCGCCGATGCACCTGCGCCCGGGTTGCGGCGTGCCGTCGGCCACACCCTGCCGAGGCGAGGGGCGCGTTAGGGTGTGGCGCATGCCCGTAGCGCACTTCAGCGGCTTCGAACCGCTCGCCGATGGCGTCCACCTCGGGGTGGCCGAACCGGCCTCGGTGAACATCGGCCTCGTGGTCGGAGCCGAGTCCGCCCTAGTGATCGACACCGGCTCCAGCCCCGAACAGGGTGCCGCGATTCGGGAGGCGGCCGAACAGGTGGCCGGGGTGCCGGTCAAGTCAGTGGTCGTCACGCACTGGCACTGGGACCACTACTGCGGCCTGAGCGCCTTCGCCGACCTCGCCACCTACGGCCACGAGAGTCTGCTGTCCCGCCTGGACGACCCCGACCTGGTGGCCCGCGCGCAGGACCAGGGTTTCCCGGCGTCCGACCTGGTCGGGCCGAACCGTCCGTTCAGTCTGGCGCGGGTCGTCGATCTGGGCGGACGGCGCGTCGAACTCGTCCACTTCGGACGCGGGCACACCGAGGGTGACGTCGTGGCGATCCTGCCGGACACCGGCGTGATCTTCACTGGGGACCTGCTGGAACAGTCAGCCCCGCCCAGTTTCGGGCCTGACTGCTTCCTCAAGGAATGGCCCAGCGCCATCGACGGCATCCTCGGACTGATCGACGAGGATTCGGTGATCGTGCCCGGCCACGGCGATCCGGTGGACCGGATGTTCGCGTTCGACCAGCGAGCCAGGATCTCGGGCCTCTACGGCCAGGTCGATCACCTCATCCGCCAGGGCGTCCGCATCACCGAGGCCTACGAGGCCGGGCAGTGGCCATTTGATGAGGCCACCACCCGCGAGGTCTTGCCCTTGGTCTACTCCCAACTGGCCGCCGAGGGCGTGATTCCGCGGACGACGCTGCCGCTGGTCTAGCGACCTCGCACGCGCTTGGACTCGACCTGCGGCAGGTCAGGACTCCACGGTGACTCAGCCACCGGACTTGCGACGGAACTCCCGCGATCCGCCCTGGCGGCCGCGTTCGGCCGGGCCCTTGGCTCGATCGTGACCCTCGGCGTTGACGCCGGCGTCGTGACCGGCCTTCTTCCGTTCCAGCGCCTCGAGCATCTGGGCCTTGAGGTCGTCATTCTCAGTCATCTGATTGCTCCTCCTGGCCGGTGGCCGGTTGCCGATTGCTGTCCTTTACTGTGCCACCTGGCCGCAACCAGCGTCGAGCCTCACCGGATGAGCTCCAAGGCGTCGCGCACCGTCGTCCACGTTTGCGGTGTCATGGCCGCGATGAGGCGCCGTCCGATCACGCCGGGTGCGTACTCGATACCCTGCTCGCTCGCGATCCGCCCGCCGAACTCGCGAATCATCAGTGCCCCGGGGAGGTGGTCCCACGGGAACATGGAGCGGTACGACAAGAAGTCGACCTCCCCGTCGATCAGTTTCGGGTAGTCGATGCCGCAGGATCCCCACGATCGCCGGATGTCCACGCTGGCCTCCGCCTCGCCCCGCAGCGGGAGGTACGTGGCGCCCAGCGGGACCTTCCGCCCGGTGGGACGGTGCTGCATCGGCTCACCGTTGCACGTGACCCCCGCGCCACGCTCGGCGACGTACATCCGCGCATGGGCCGGCTGCCAGATCCAGGCGCGGACGGTCTCACCGTGGCGCAACTCGGCGAGCATGACAGCGAACTCGGGCGAGCCACGCGAGAAGTTGCGGGTGCCGTCCACCGGATCGATCACCCAGGCGTGAGCCGCTGCGGGCAACGCATCAAGGCAGGTCGGGTCGCCGAAGACGCCTTCCTCGCCCACGACCAGCGCATCCGGGTCTTCCGCGGCGAGCACGAGTGCGAGCACGTCTTCAGCTTCCCGATCGGCCACCGTGACCAGGTCGCCCGGCTTCTTCTCCTGGATGTCCGAGCAGGCCAGCGACCCGAACCGGGGCATGATGATCTGGTCGGACACCTCAACCAGAAGCTCACAGACTGCCTCGGTGCGCACTAGGACTCCTGCCCGTCGGTGACAAAGTCGATCAATCGTTCAACCTCGCGGAGCAGGGCTGGTTCGAGGTCACGCCAGTCCCGGACCCGTCCCAGGAGCCAGGCCCAGGTGCCTGCGATGTCCGCCTGCGTTCGGGCTGGCCTGCCCAGCGCGAGGCTGGTGCCCACCTTGAAGTCCACGTCGCGCGGGATCGACGGCCACGCCGGCAGCCCGACCCGTGAGGGACGAATGCCCTGCCAGATGTCGATGAAGGGGTGGCCGGTGACGAGCACCGACTGGCTGCGGATCTGCTCGACGATCCGGGTCTCTTTGGAGCCGGTGACCAGGTGGTCGACGAGCACCCCGAGTCGACGACCGGGTTCGGGTGCGAACTCCGCAACGATGGCCGGCAGGTCGTCGATGCCACCGAGATACTCAACGACGACGCCCTCGACCCGAAGATCGTCGCCCCAGATCTTCTCGACCAGTTCCGCGTCGTGCCGGCCCTCGACGTAGATCCGTGACGCCTTGGCCACCCTGGCGGCCACTGTGGGAGCGATCCGTGAGCCGGATGCGGTGTGACTGGCTGTCCGCGACGGTGCCACGCGGGGTGGCGCGACCAGCGCCACCGGCGCACCATCGATCCAGAAGCCGGGTCCGAACGGGAAACTGCGCCGTGCGCCCTTGCGGTCCTCGAGCACGACCAGTCCGTTCTCCCAGCGGACGATCGCCCCCACGAAGCCGGACGTGGGTTCCTCGACCACCATCCCCACCGCGACCGGGGTCTCCACGGACGGGCGCCGATGCGCCTGCTGCCAGCCGGGAGCCAGCACGTCACGGTCATAGCGGGTCATGGACCCACACCCTAAGCCCGTACCGGACGTCCACCTCGTCCCGTCCATCCGCTCGACCGCTCGCCACAACGCCGTAGCCGCTCACACGATGTGTGCACCGATTCACGCACTGCGCCCCGAACCTGACCCTGCCCCCGCACCAGGCACTCTGCGCCCCCCGAACTAGGCACTCTGCGCCCCTTACGGGACTTTGCGCGTGCTACAGCACGCGCAAAGTCACCCAAGGGGCGCAAAGTCACCGGGGTGGGAGGCCGCGGGATCGCGGGCAGCGAGGCCAAGCGCGGTAGC
>CAYUWV010000063.1:8752-12348 GCA_964448385.1 uncultured Propionibacteriaceae bacterium
AGTCACCGGGGTGGGAGGCCGCGGGATCGCGGGCAGCGAGGCCAAGCGCGGTAGCCGGTGACCGCGAGGGTCGTCGCACAAGTGACCACGAGGGTCGTCACATGAGTGACCACGGGGTCGTCGCACAAGTGACTGCGAGGGTCGTCACGGAGGCGGCCACGGGGTGGCCTGTGCGCCTCCGGCTGGGTCCCCCGGGGCCTAGGGATCAGTCGGCGCCGAGGTAGGTGCGTTTTACCCGATCGTCGCCGAGAAGCTTGCGACCGGTGTCGGAGAACATGATTTGCCCGACCTCGAGCACGTAGCCCCGGTCAGCCAGCGACAGGGCAGCCTGCGCGTTCTGCTCCACGAGCAGGATCGTCACCCCTTCGGACTGCAGTTCCCGAATCGTCCGCATGATCGTCTGGGTCATGATCGGGCTGAGCCCCATCGACGGCTCGTCCAGCATCAGCAGCTTCGGGCGACTCATCATCGCCCTACCGATGGCCAACATCTGCTGCTCGCCGCCGGAGAACAGCCCGGACGGTTCACTGCGCCGTCCCCCCAGCACCGGGAACAGGTCGTACACCCGGTCCATGTCGGCCTTGATGCCGCTGGAGTCCTTGCGGGAGTAGGCGCCCAACTTGAGGTTGTCCTCGACCGACATCTTCCGGAACAGTCGCCGGCCCTCTGGCGACTGGGCAACGCCACGCTCGACCACCTTGTGAGCGGGCAGTCCGTCCAGCCGTTCGCCCTCGAACCAGATCTCACCTGAGACCAGCTTGAGCAGTCCCGAGATCGCCCGCAGCGTCGTCGACTTACCGGCGCCGTTGGTGCCGAGCAGGGTTACGATCTGGCCCTTGTCGACGGTGAAGCTGATGCCCTTGACGGCGTTCACGCGGCCGTAGGCCACCACCAAGTCCTTGACCTCAAGCATCCGCCTGCCCCTTCTCCGGCTCGTCGCTGCGTTCCTCGGCGCTGACGTCAGGCAGGTCGTCGGTCGGGGTGCCGATGTAAGCCTCGATTACCCGCGGGTCGTTCTGCACTTGCGCACCCACGCCCTCCACGAGAACCTCGCCGCGAACCAGGCAGCAGACCCGGTCGCACAGGTTGAAGATGAATCGCATGTCGTGCTCGATCACCAGGACAGCCATGCCGAGGTCGCGGATCCTGAAGATCAGGTCCTCCGCCTGCCTGGTCTCGTGCGGATTCATGCCGGCGGTCGGCTCGTCCAACAGCAACAGCTTCGGCTCAGTGGCCAGGGCCCGGGCGATCTCCAGCCGCCGCTGGTCACCGTAGGGAAGGTTGCGGGAGAGGGTGTCGGCCGATCCGGACAACCCGACGAACGCGAGCAGTTCCCGGGCCCGCTCGGTGGAGGCCAGCTCCTCTCGCCGATGCCTAGGTGACCGGAAGACCGCGTCGATCGCGTTGGTCTTGGTGCGGCTGTACATGCCCACCATCACGTTCTCGAGCGCCGTCATGTTGTGGAAGAGCCGGATGTTCTGGAATGTGCGCGCCATCCCGGAGCGCACCACTAGCCGCGGTTTGGGCGGCAAGACCTCGCCGGCGAACCGGACCTCACCGGAGGTCGGCTTGTAGAGCCCCGTCAGGCAATTGAAGAAGGTCGTCTTGCCGGCGCCGTTGGGTCCGATCAAGCCGAAGATCTCGCCGGGGTGGACGCTGATGCTGACGTTGTTCACGGCCGTCAGGCCACCGAAGCGCATCGTCACGTTGGACGCCTGCAGCAGCACGGTGCTGGCGTCGACGTGATGGCCGGAGCCACTGATCACCTGGGTCACAGGTCGAACCCCTTCCGCTCGGGGTGGAAGTGGGCGTGATGGGTGATCAGTTCTTCCTCAATCTCCTCGGCCAGTTCTTCGTCCTCGGCATGGAACTCCAACTGCCGTCGCTCGTCGGCGATAATGCCCTCCGGACGGAACTGCATCATCACCACCATGAGCAGGCCGAACAGGAGCAGCCGGTAATCGGAGAAGAACCGCAGCTTCTCCGGCAGCAGCTTCAAGATGGTGGCGCCGATCAGCACCCCCATCACGGTGCCCATGCCGCCCAGCACCACCGCGGCCAGCAGGAAGGCGGACTCCAGGAACACGTACTGGTCGGGGGTCACCGAAACGTCGTGGTGGGCTTTCACCGCACCGGCGACGCCAGCCAGGAAGGCACCACCGGCGAAGGCCAGCAGCTTGAGCGCGAACGTGTTCACGCCCATCGCCTCAGCGGCCAACTCGTCCTCGCGGATGGCCACCCAACCGCGCCCGATCCGTGAGTAGTTGAGGTTCATGAACACCACGATGATCAACGCGATCACGAGCAGCATCAGCCAGTAGTAGTTCGCGAACCGACCGATTTCGACCCCAAGGATTGTGTGCACCTCGCCGAAGTCGAACCCGAAGAAGACTAGGTCTGGGATCCCCGAGATGCCGTTGGAGCCGTTGGTGAGGTTCGGGCCGTCGTTGCCGTCCAGGTTGTTCATGGTGATCCGGAAGATCTCACCAAAGGCCAGGGTGACGATCGCCAGGTAGTCACCGGAGACGCGCAGGGTGGGGGCTCCGATCAGCAGGCCCAGGAGGGACGCGACCGTGCCCGAGATGAGGACGACCACGATGAAGGGCGGCTTGAAATCAAGGGTGGCGAAAGCCGACTCCGACAGGACCGCAGCCGTGAAGGCTCCTGCACCGAGGAAGGCGATGTAGCCCAGATCCAGCAGCCCGACCAGACCGACCACGATGTTCAGGCCGAGGGCGGCGGCGGCGAAGATGAGTACCTGCGAGGCGATCGACATGTTCGCGTCCGACCCGTTCTGGGTGAACGGGAACGCGAACGCCACGACGAAGGCTGACAGCACCAGAACCCTATTGTTGTTGGCAGCAGCGATTCCGATCCAACTCAGGACTCCTGACTGCTTCAGCACCACCACCAGGCCGACCAGCAAGGCGACGAAGGTGAGGAACGCGCCGGCATCGGTCTGGTTCAACGCGAAGGACGCCGCGAAGAGCACCGTCGCCATCATGACGACGATCCCCACGATCTGCACCCACTTCGGGCTCCGGATGCGATCGAGCGTCGGCTCGGGCGAGTCGGGCAGGAACGGCGTCGCCACAGCGGCCACAGCGGCACCGACCAAGGCGAGCCAGCCACCGCTCTCGACGTTGGCCAGGCCACCGAGCTCGACGGCGATCGCGGCGAGGGCGATCGCGACGGTCGCGATCGCGGCGATCGAAGCGGTCTTCGCTGAGGTGTTCCAAGCGACGGCCCGCGCGAACCGGCCCAATCTCGCCTTGCCCACCAGCGGCACCGTGAGCAACAGGAGCAGCAGGACCGGCAGGATCACAAAGGCCGATTGAAGCGGTGACGGTGCGCCGTACCAGGTCACGTCGTCCAGGGCCCGGTGGCCGTACGCCCACGGCAGCAGGACGGATCCGATCATCATCAGCGCGCCGACGCTCCCCACTGCTCGCGTCGGGTACCTGAACCGGAACTTGGTTTCGTCACTGATGAAGGTCCTCATGCGCGGTCCACCACCTTGGCGCCGAGCAGGCCCTGCGGCCGGAACACCAGCACCAGGATCAGCAGCGCGAACGCCCACACGTCCTTCCAGGCCG
>CAYUWV010000064.1:0-7835 GCA_964448385.1 uncultured Propionibacteriaceae bacterium
GTCTCCTTCGGGTCCCAGCCCCAGAACCGTCCCCACGCGAACTGGGCCCAGATGGCGCCGGCGGCGATGGTGAAGGTCCACAGCGGGAAGGCGAAAACGTGGAACCGATAGCTGATCCGGTCGATCGCCACAGCACTGGGCAGCCGCTTGAGGTAACCCTTCGAGGGTTCAGCGCGCCGCTCGTCCCGCGCTTTCGCCAGGTACAGCAGCGCTGCGATGCCACCGATACTGAAGGCGGCTCCGGACAGTGCCGCCGCCACAATGTGAATGACGAACCACACCGAATGCAGCGCGGGCATCAGGGGTGAGACGTCCACGTAGAACACCGTCACGGCCAAGCCTTGCCCGATCGAGGCGAGCAGCGTCACGGGCAACCCCAGCCAGCGCATGCCAAGGCCGAACACCAGCACTAGGTAGATCACCATCGCCATGGCCAATGACGAGGTGATGAACTCGTACATGTTGCCCCACGGTGGCCGCCCTGCCGCGACTCCGCGCAAGACCACCGCGAAGACGTGGACGGCCGCCGCCACCATGGTCACGGAGAGCCCGATGCGCCCGAAGAAGTCCTCCCGGGGGCTGCGCTCGGTCGCTGCCGCGCCGCGCGCGAGAGCCCATTCCACGCTGTGGAACACCAAGGCCAGCAGGTAGAGCACCGCCGAGGTCACCATGGCGAGGTTGGAGTAGTAGGCGCTCAAGGCTGCTCCTGGCTGGAATGGTTCGTGGCTACCGCCGGCACGGACTCCGCTGCGTCAGTGCCCGCCAGCGTAGCCTCCCCGTCCGGCGGCTCCGCAGGCTCCAGTCCTACGGCCTGCGCCAGACGGGTCACCGCCTCGCCCAAGCCCGGACGCCCGTCCACCCTGTCCACGCCTGCCACCTCAACCATCGTCGGCTCGGAGTCGGTGACCCTCAGGAACAGCCGCCGAGGCCGCACCAGCAGCGACACGGTGATTCCGAGGATGCCCACCAGTACCGAGCCGAGCACTACCCAGCCGCCCGGAGTGGCGGACACCTGCAGCTTCGTCCAGCGTCGCAACCCGTCGAAGGTGACCGAGCCGCGTCCGTCCGGAAGCGTGAAGGTGGTGCCGATCTCGAGTCCGGAGCGCAGCGGATCCCCGTTCGGCTTGGTGAGCTGGGTGAGCCCGGCGGTGTTGAGGACGTAGAGGTTTTCCGGCGCGCCGGTCTCCGGTTTGGGCTGCCCCGCCCAGGCGTTCAGCAACAGCTGGGGATTCCAGGCGTCAGGGAACACCGACGTCAGGCCGTTCACGGGGTCGGCCACCGCACTGGGGAGGAACACGGCCTCGAACGCGAGCCGTTCCGGGCGGGCGTCAGGGGCCTTGATCACCCCGTGGGAGGTGAAGTTCGAATCCTGCGGCAAGAAGACCACCGGCCCCGAGAAGGCGACGTCGCCGTTGCCGTCCCGCACGGTGACCACGGGCGCGTAGCCGTGTCCAAGCAGGTGGACGGAGGTGTCGTCGATCGCCAACGGGGCGTTCACCTCGAGCAGTGTCGCCGCGCCTGCCTGTCCCGGACGGGAAACGGTGACGTGGGCCCGGAACAGCCGCGCCGCCCCGCGCTGCGTCGGTCCGGTCTCGAACTGGACCTCGAAGTCCTCCAAGGCCACCGTGAACGGCACCAACTGGTTGGCGCTGAACCCCACTCCGGAATGAAACTCGTCGTACTGGGTGAGAGTGTTCGAGAAGGCCTGGCCTTCTACCACGATCGCGGTACCCCGAAAGCTGAACAGCGAACCCCACGCCAACCCGGCCAACAGCACGACGAGGCTGAGATGGAAGACCAGGTTGCCGGCCTCGCGGGCGTAGCCCCGCTCCGCCGACAACCCGCGCTCCTCGCGCGAAACCCGGTATCCGGCCTGTCGCAGGTGCCGCTCGCCCGCGTCCAGCACCTCGGCGGACGGCCGCGACACGGTGCCCTCGCTGTGCTCGGGGAACCGCGCCAGCCGTCGGGGCACCGCGGAGGGCTGGGCCTGCAAGGCCTGCGCGTAGGCGAGGCAGCGCGGAATGATGCATCCGACCAGCGAGATGAACAGCAGCAGGTAGATCGCGGCGAACCACACCGACCCGAACACGTCGAAGAAGCCCAACCGATCCAGCCACGGACCCACCGTCGGGTTGGCCTTGAGGTAGTCGCTGACGCCGAACGGGTTCACTGGTCGCTGCGGCAGGATCGATCCGGGGATGGCAGCGACCCCCAGCAGGAGCAGCAACAGCAGGGCTGTGCGCATCGAGGTCAGGGTGGCCCACGCCCACCGCAGGGTCCCGGACGGCACGCCGCCGGCCCGGTTCATGCGCTCCCGACCGGCCGGCACCTGTCCGGGGTCGGTGAACTCGTCAGGGGCCTCGCCGCCGACCACCTAGATCACGACCTCGAAGGACCCCGCCCACTGCCGCAGGGAGGCCATCACGACGTCCCACCAGCCGGTCACCAGCAGCACCCCGACCACCATCATCATGATTCCGCCGGCCCGCTGGACGCCGACATGGTGTCGCCGAACCCACCTGATGGCCCCGGCCATGCGGGTGAAGGCCAAGCCGGCGACGATGAACGGGATACCCAGCCCGAGGGCGTAGGCCGCAGCCAGCACGCCGCCCCGAATCGCGGTGGCCTCGTTGAGGGCCAATGACAGCACCACCGACAGTGCGGGGCCGATGCACGGCGTCCAGCCGAGACCGAAGACGATGCCGAGCAGGGGTGCCGTCAGCACGCCCAGCCGGGGCGCCGCCTGCAGCCGAAAGGTCAGGTTGCCCCAGGGCAGCCAGCCGGTGAACAGCAGTCCGAGCCCGATGCTGAGGATGCCGACGGCCACGGTGATCGGTCGCTGCCAGGCGAGCAGCGACGCGCCGACGGTGCCGAACAGCACTCCGCTGGAGACGAAGACGAGGGCGAATCCCCCCACGAATCCCAGCGTGCCGGCCAGCACCCGTCCCCGCCGCGGTGATCCTTCGGCGATTTCCGCCGCGCCCAGCCCGGTGGCGAACGAGAGGTAGCCGGGCAGCAGCGGCAACACGCAGGGTGAGAAGAAGGACACCAGACCCGCCAGCACAGCCACCGGCAGGGCCAACAGCATGGAGCCGCCCACCGCCTCGCGAACCCAGTCGCCGGCCTCGAGGGGCAGCATCACTTGCCCTGCGCGATGTCGTTGACCAACCCGACCAGAGTGGCCTGGGTGGTCTCACCGATCACCCGCGCCGCAACCCGTCCCTGCCGGTCGACGACCAGGGTGCTGGGGATGGCGCTGGCGGGCAGTTGGCCACTGAAGGCCAGCAGCAAGCTGCCGTCCGGGTCGAAGAGGCTGGGATAGCTGATCCCGAAAGCGCGGACGAACGCCTGCGGCGCAGCCTTGTCGAGGTCGCGGGTGTTCACGCCCACGAAGACCGCGACCGCGGACGTTGCCTGCGACGCGGCCTCCAAGGCGGGCGCCTCCGCCCGGCAGGGGGAACACCACGACCCCCACACGTTGTACACGATCACCTGGTCGGCGACCGCTTCACTGCTCCACGTCTTGCCATCGAGGGTCTCGCCGCTGACGGCCGGCGCCTCCTGCCGCGCGGCCGCGTCGATCACGGTGATGGTGCCGTCGCCGGCGACGAAGCCCCCGCCCACCGCTGGGGCGGCACCGCAGGCACTGAGCAGGGCCAGGCCCATCGCTGCACCCAGCCACCGGCTCAGCCAGGGAGCGTCCATCACGCCCCGGGCCGGAACTTCTTGGAGGTCTTGACCGGGATCAGGTCGGCGGCCGGCTCGGTGTATTCGACGCCGACCAAACGGAGGTCCTCGAAGCGGAACGTGGTGACGCTGGCCAGGCGTGCCTGGCGATGCCGCGGGTCGTGGACGAGGGTCCGGTTCTCGGCAGAACGCCGCGCCATCCAGATCGGCAGTTCGTGCGCCACGATGACCGCTTCACCTCCGGTGGCCTGGCCGGCGGCGTCCGTGATCGCAGCCTGCATCCGAACCGCAATCGACGTGTAGGCCTCACCCCAGCTCGGACGGAGCGGATTGCGCAGCGCCCACCACGACGACGGCCGCAGCAGGATCTCGTTGTTCTTCCCGAACGACTTGCCCTCAAACACGTTCGCGGCCTCAATCACACGCTCATCGATGGTGACGACGAGGTGCGGGTGGGCTGCGGCAATCGGCGCCATGGTTTCCTGCGCCCGCTGCAACGGGGAACTCACCAGGTGCACCAGGTTGGCCTCGGCGAAGTGCTCCCCCAGTCGTTCGGCCATCTGCCGGCCGAGTTCCGAGAGACCGTAACCGGGCTGCCGACCGTACAACACCCCCTCGGGGTTGTGCACCTGACCGTGACGCACCACGTGGACGACGCTGTTGACCATCAGACTCCTGACCGGGGACGACCCTGCGCGACAACAATACGTGGCCCGGCAGCCAGGGAGGTGTCGCGAACCGGTCCGCTCAGCAGGCGTCCCGGACGGCCGCCGCGAGGGCACTGTGGTCCACGAACCAGCGGGCATGCTCGAGGCCGGCCACGAAGGTGACCGGCACGTGATCGGTGTACGCGGCGCGCAACGCCTCATCACCGTCCACATCGATGCTGCGCCAGGAAACCCCGGCGCGGGCGCACACCTGCTCGATCGTCCCGAGCGCCTCGACGCACAAGTGACAGCCGTCGCGAACCAGGACGACCACCAGCGCCCCGCCAAAGTCGATCACGGGCGGGGCGGGCAGAGAGATTACTTGCCGGCGCGGCGACGCTGGATGCGCGTCTTCTTCAGGAGCTTGCGGTGCTTCTTCTTCGCCATCCTCTTGCGGCGCTTCTTGATGACCGAACCCACTAGTAGACCTCTCGCGTGCCGGCACGCCGGCGAAGTTGGACGATGCGGGCTGCCAGGCAGCCCGACGAACGCGGCCGGACAACCCGGCCAAGCACTGAATCTTACTCACCACGGCGCCGCGGGGCGAAATCCCGCCTCCAATGCCGTGGTGCCACGCCTGGGGAGGATCAGCCGGCGTCGAAGAACGCCTGGCGCAAGTAGGCGTCCACCGCCTGCTCCGGGACGCGGAAATTGCGACCGAAGCGGACGGCTTCGAGCTCACCAGCATGAATGAGGCGATAGACCGACATCCGTGACACCCGGAGCAATTCGGCTACCTCGTTCACCTTCAGGAACTTGACTGATCCCAAGCTGGACACTGAATCGCTCATGGTGTGCTGGTTTCCTCTCCTGCGCCAGCCCTGCTCCCCCGAGGGCCGGCACCCCGCCACACTAGCGGCAGGGTGGGCGGCACGCCCGGCAACGATCGAAGAAGGTCAAGTCGACACGCCGTTTCCGGTTGCGTTGGCGGCCGCCCCGCGCGACCGTTACATCATGCGGATCGATCTCAACGCCGACCTGGGTGAGTCCTTCGGCGCCTGGCGAATGGGCGACGACGCAGCCCTTCTCGACATCGTGACCAGCGCGTCCATCGCCTGCGGGTTCCATGCCGGGGATTCCCGGACGATGTTGCGCACTGTGGGCATGGCCGAGGAACGCGGTGTCACGATCGGCGCCCATGTGAGCTACCGCGACCTGATCGGCTTCGGGCGGCGGTTCATCGACGTCCCACCCGAGGAACTGAACGCGGACGTGATCTACCAACTCGGCGCGCTGGCAGGGATGTGCGCCGTGGTGGGCACCCGGCTGAGCTACGTCAAGCCACACGGTGCGCTGTACCACGCGATCGGTCACCACCGCGAGCAGGCGGAAGCCGTGGTTTCGGCGATCCACGCCTTCGACCCATCGCTGGTGCTGCTCGGGCCGTCTGGCAGCCTGTCCGCCTGGCTCGCTGAAGCTGCCGGACTCGCGACCGCAGACGAAGCCTTCGCCGACCGCGCGTACGCCCCTGACGGCACCCTGCTGCCGCGGGACGAGCCGGACGCGGTGCTGGTCGACCCCGACCTCGTCGCGGACCGCGTCGTGCGGCTCGTGGCGTCGGGGTACGTGAGCACGAGTCAGGGCCTGCTGGCAGTGCGCGCCGACTCGGTCTGCGTCCACGGTGACACCCCGCGGGCGGTCGCCATGGCCCGCGCCATCCGGGAACGGCTCGAGGCCGAGGGCGTCGAGCTGCGTCCGTTCATTGGGTGAACCGGCCTGGGACGGCGGCGCGGCGCGAGAACGGGAGGCGACGATGCAGGCAAGGCTGTTGCCCTGCGGTGAGGCCGCGCTGCTGATCGAGGTCGCCGATGCCAACGCCGTCGGATCAGTCACAGCAGCCCTGCTCGACCATGGTGACGCTGGCGGAATGCCAGCCGGAGTCGTCGAGGTGGTGCCCGCCGCACGGACCGTGCTGGTGAGGTACGCCGATTCGGCCATCCTGGCGGCTCACCGTCCCAGTTTGGTGGCGCTGCTCACCACCACCAGCCCCGTGCTCCCCCCGCCCACCAGCGAGCGGACGATCCGCGTGCCCGTTGTTTACGACGGGCCAGATCTGGCTTTCGTCGGCCAGTTGACCGGGCTGAGCCCTGACGAGGTGGTGGCCGCCCACACCGGACGGCCCTGGCGGGTGGCCTTCGGCGGCTTCGCACCTGGCTTCGCCTACCTGAGCGACGGCGATCCGCGGCTGCGGGTGCCGCGCCGCGCGGAGCCGCGTCCGGTGGTCCCGACGGGGTCGGTGGCACTGGCCGGTGAGTTCTCCGGCATTTACCCGCGGGCCTCCCCAGGCGGCTGGCAACTGCTCGGCCGCACCGATGTCCCGCTGTGGGATTCGACACGCCAGCCGCCCGCCCTGCTGCGCCCCGGCTGGTGGGTGCAGTTCGAGGTGGACCGGTGACTGCGCTGCGGGTCATCCGTCCGGGACCCTTGGCCCTGCTGCAGGATTCGGGACGCCCCGGCTTGGCGGGGATCGGGGTGACGCGCTCGGGCGCGGCCGACCGCGGGGCGTTCCTGGCCGGTGCCGCGCTGGTGGGCAACGACGCCGCTGGCGGCCTGGCGGCCGTCGAGATCGTGCTCGGTGGGCTGGTCTTCGACGTGCTGGAAGGTCAGGTGTGGTTGGCGGTCACCGGCGCACCGTGCCCGGTTCGACTCGGAGAGGTCACGCTGCCCCACGGACGAGCCGTCGAGGTTGGTGCCGGCCAGCGGGTCAGCGTCGGAATGGCACCTCGGGGCCTGCGGTGTTACCTGTCGGTGGCGGGTGGGTTCGCGGTCGAAGCCGAGTTCGGATCCCGCTCCCGCGACACGCTGGCCGGGCTGGGCCCCGAGCCGCTGCGGGCCGGCATGGTGCTACCGGTGGGACCGTCCGGGGCTAGTGCGCTCCTGGCCGGATCCGCCGAGGCCGGTGCGCCCCGGACCGGATCCCCCGAGGCCGGCGCGCTCCGGACCGGATCCCCCGAGGCCGGCGCGCCCCGGACCGGATCCCCTGAGGCTGGTCCGTCGAAGGCTGTGCCCGCGGCCCCGGAAGGGACTCAGCCTGTCGTGCTGGAGGTCCTGGCCGGTCCGCGGACGGACTGGCTCGCCGACCCCGCTTCGCTGGCGGGCGACTGGGAGGTCTCCCCCAGCAGCGACCGGGTGGGGGTGCGCCTCCTCGGCGCGCCCCTCGCCTGGGCGCCGGCCAGACAGGGAACCGAGTTGCCTAGTGAACCCGTGGTTCGGGGTGCCGTCCAGGTGCCGCCAAACGGCCTGCCGGTGATCTTCGGCCCCGACCACCCCACCACGGGCGGTTACCCGGTGGTCGCGGTGCTGACCGAAGCGTCCAGCGATCGGCTGGCGCAGGTGCGGCCCGGTGAAGCCGTCACCCTGCGCTGGCGGCGATAGCCGTCCGCCACGCGAACGGACCCAGCGTCCCCACCCGCACCGAGGCCGCCCTGACGGCGAAAGCCA
>CAYUWV010000064.1:7935-12311 GCA_964448385.1 uncultured Propionibacteriaceae bacterium
GCGAACGGACCCAGCGTCCCCACCCGCACCGAGGCCGCCCTGACGGCGAAAGCCAGCGCGTCGAGGCCCCGCCGACCGGATGCCACGGCGTAGCAGTAGGCGCCATGCAGCACGTCCCCCGCTCCCAGCGTGTCGACGACGGCAGTCCGGGGCACCGCCACGCTGCCACTGGCCCCCGCCGTCCACCACTGCAGGGGTTCGCCACCGTGGCTGACCGCGACGAGAGCGGGCCCGAACTCCAGCAGCCCCGACGGCGCCAGGCCGTCGGGATGGCGGTAATCGGCGCTGCAGATCACGGTGGCGGCGAGGCGGTAGACCTCGTCAAAGACCGGCTTGTGCGACCCGGCGTCCACCACCACGTCGATGCCCGCCGCCGCAGCACCCTGAACGGCCGCCAAGGCGAGGTCGGGGTGGTGTCCGTCGACCAGCACGACGTCAACCCCAGTCAGCTCCGGCGTCACGACCGTCTCGAACACCGGTCTCCTGCCCGACCCGCTCACCACGGCCCGGTCGCCGGTTACCGGGTTCACCAAGGCGGTCGAAACCGCGAGCTCGAAGCCGGCCGGTGCGGCATCCACCACCTCGACCCCGGCACTGGCGAGATCCGCCCGGACGGAATCGGCGGCCACCCCCGATCCCAGGGCGGTCAGCAGGGAAGCCTTACCACCCAGCGCGGCGAACGCGATGGCGGCCACAGCGGCCGGCCCGCCTGCGGCCAGCCACGTCTGGCTGGCGGTGGTCTTCTCGTTCGCTCCTGGCAGTCGATCGACCAACGCGACGACGTCGAGCGTCGCCAACCCAACGAACAGTCCCACCGGCTGGGTCGTCAGCGGCATCGGGCCCCCTTCCACGACAGCGCTCTTGGACAGCGCCCTACGACAACGCGTTGCGCGACCGCGCGGGCGTCAGGATTGCGCGAGTGCCCGACTGCGGTCCCGCGCGGCCTCCATCGCTGTGATGAAGGCAGCCTTGACGCTGTGGTCCTCGAGCTGGCGGAGCGCGGCTGCGGTCGTCCCGCCCGGCGAGGTGACGCGCTCCCGAAGCACCGTGGGGTGTTCGCCGCTCTCGGCCAGCAGCTTGGCTGATCCATACATGGTCTGCACGACCAGGGTCGTGGCGGTGTCGCGAGGCAGGCCGAGCATGACGCCCGCATCGATCATGGCCTCGACCACGAAGAACAGGTAGGCGGGGCCGGACCCGGAAATCGCGGTCACCGCGTCCTGGTACTTCTCGGGGACGGTGATCACCTTGCCGACAGCTGCCAGCAGTTCCGACACGTGGTCGAGGTGCTCGGTGGTCGCCGCTGTCCCTGGCGAGATGGCCGCCATCCCCTCGTCCACCTGGGCCGGGGTGTTCGGCATCACGCGGACGACTGGCGTCCCCGCAGGCATCGCCGCCTCGATCTGAGCGGTGGAGACCCCTGCGCAGAGCGAGACCACCAGCGTCCCGGGACGGATCGCTGCGGCCACCACGGGCAGCACCTCACTGATGTCCTGAGGCTTCACGACGATCACGACGGTGTCGGACTGCCCGCTCACGTCGGCGGTGGAACCGGTTCCGATGCCGTAGCGCTGGCCGAGCTCGGCCAGGCGTGCGGCGTGGCGATCGGCGGCTGCGATCTGGCCGGATTCCCAGCCGGCCCGCAGCAGCCCTGCCATCAGGGTTTCGCCCATGACGCCAGCGCCGATCACCCCGAGGGTGGTCATCGTGCGGCCACCAACTCCGCGATCTGGACGGCGTTGAGGGCCGCGCCCTTGCGCAGGTTGTCGGCGCTGACGAAGAGCACCAGCCCTCGTCCGCCCGGCACCGACTGGTCGGAGCGGATCCGTCCGACGAAGCAGGGGTCCTTGCCGGCGGCCAGCCGCGGGTTGGGGACGTCGACGAGGGCGACTCCGGGAGCCGTGGCCAGCAGGCCGGTCGCCCGGGTCACGCTGATCTCTTCGGCGAACTCGGCGTGGATGCTCAGCGAGTGCCCGGAGAACACCGGCACCCGCACACAGGTGCCGGCCACGGCCAGGTCCGGCAGGTGCAGGATGCGCCGCGACTCGTTGCGCAGTTTCTGCTCCTCATCCGTTTCGCCGCTGCCGTCATCGACCAGCGAGCCTGCCAGCGCAATGACGTTGAAGGCGATCGGTTCAACGTAGGGGGCCGGGTTGCCAGCGGGAACCGCGGAGCCGTCCAGCGCCAGCACGGCCGGGTCGGTGATGGCTGCGACCTGATCAGCAAGGGCCCGCACCCCGGCCACACCAGAGCCTGACACCGCCTGATAGGTGGCCACGATCAGGCGCTGCAGGCCGGCTGCGTCGTGCAGTGGCTTCAACACCGGCATCGCCGCCATGGTGGTGCAGTTGGGGTTGGCGATGATCCCCTTGGGTGGATTGACCGCGTCCTCCGGATTGACCTCGCTCACCACCAACGGGACGTCCGGGTCCTTGCGCCAGGCTGAGGAGTTGTCGACGACAATCGCCCCGGCCGCGGCCACTTTCGGGGCGAACTCGCGGGACGTGGTTGCCCCCGCGGAAAACAGGGCAAGGTCGATCCCGGCGAAGTCGGCGGTCGCGGTGTCCTCAACGACCACCTCGCGCCCGGCCCACGTCAGGGTCCTTCCGGCCGACCTGGCTGAGGAGAAGAACCGGATCTGCTCCACTGGGAAGCCTCGCTCGGCCAGAAGGGCCCGCATCACGCCGCCGACCTGACCGGTGGCTCCAAATACTCCAACACGCATGACCCCAGCCTAACCGAGCCTCTCGCCCGCACCGGCGCGCGTTCGTCCCCAATCGCTCGGGTGATGCGGGTCAGAACCAGTCGGTGTAGGGCGCGACCAGGCTGTAGCCGATAAAGGCGACCAGATCGAGGATGACGTGCGCCACGACGAGGGGCATCACGCGCTTGACCCGCAGGTAGACCAATCCGAAGACCAGACCCATCACCAGGTTCCCGACGAAGCCGCCGAAACCCTGATAGAGGTGGTAGCCGCCCCGGATCACGGCGCTGGAGACCACGATCAGCCACGGACGCCACGCCAGCGCGGCCGCGCGATTGAAGAAGAAGCCGATCATCACGACCTCTTCCAGAACGCCATTCATCAGGGCGTAGCCGATCAGGACCGGCACCGTCCACCAATTCGCTGCCAGGTTGGCGGCCGCCACGTTGGTGTTGAGCCCGAGGGAGCGAGCCGCGACGTAGAAGGCCAAGCCCGGGACACCGATGGCAGCGGCCAGCCCGAATCCTCGGGCGAGGTCGCGACCGGGTTCCGCCAGGTCGAACCCGATGCCCCTTCGTTCCCCGGCCACGTGCAGCAAGTAAAGGGCGAGCAGGGCCGGCACGACCGGGAAGCAGATACCGGCGACCTGGTAGGCGAGATCAAGCCATGCCCGGTCGGGCACCACTGAGTTGTTGAGGGAGGTGGTCTGCTCATTGAGCGGGACGTTGCGGGTCAGCTTCTCGATGATCGACAGGATCGAGTACACCGCAGACTGGCCCAGGGAGACGCCCAGCACCAGCAGGATCTCCAGGCCTGGACGCTGGCGAGCCTCGACAGCGACGAGCTGCGGGGCGTCGCTCACCGCGGGTCGTCCTGGATCCGCCAGTGCCTGCGGGTGAACTCAAGTGCGTCGGCCAGCAGCTGCAGGCGTTGGTCCGAGGTGGTCGCCGAACGACTGTTGACCTCGAGGACGACCTGCCCGGTGTAGTCGCGTTGCGCGAGGGCTGCCAGGACTTCGTCGGCCCGCTGCTCGCCCGCACCCGGCATCAGGTGTTCGTCAGCGGCCAACTGACTGCCGTCGGTGAGGTGGACGTGGGCCAGCCGTTCTCCCCAGTCGTGCACGAGGTCGAGGGACTGCTGGCGGGCCGTGGCGGCGTGCGACAGGTCGAGGGTGAGGTGGTCGACGTCCAGCATCGCGGCGTCCCAGGAGGGAGAATACGCCCGCACCTCGCCCCCACCCGGCCCGCGCCAGGGGTACATGTTTTCCACGGCGAAGGTGATCCCTGTGGTGTGGGTGAGCCGCCGAATGCCTGAGGTGAACCCCGAGGCGTAGCTGCGCTGCCAGCGGAATGGTGGGTGGACCACGACCACCGCAGCGTCGAGGTGCAGGGCCGCCTCCGCCGAACGATCGAGCTTGTCCCAGGGATCCGGTCCCCAGGTGCGCTGGGTCACCAGCAGGCAAGGGGCGTGGATGGACCCGATCGGCACCTCGTAGTAGTCCCGCAGCCGATCGAGGGAGGCGATGTCGGTCGAGGCCTGATCCAGCCCGACCATGACCTCCACGGCATCGAAGCCGAGCTCCTGGGCGATGTCGAAGGCACGCAGGGTGGACTCCGGGTACACCGACGATGTCGACAGTGAAACCAGAGGTTGTGGTCGGGCGGGCGGCACG
>CAYUWV010000065.1:0-12206 GCA_964448385.1 uncultured Propionibacteriaceae bacterium
CGGTGGCGTTCCTGGTGGCGTTGTTCAAGGCGCGGCCCAGCCCGTTCTACATCCTCGACGAGGTGGAGGCGGCCCTCGACGACACCAACCTGGGACGGCTGCTCGAGATCTACGAAGAACTGCGCGACACCAGCCAGTTGCTCGTCATCACCCACCAGAAGCGGACGATGGAGATCGCCGACGCGTTGTACGGCGTGACCATGCGAGCGGACGGGGTTTCGACGGTGATCAGCCAGCGACTCAGGGAGCAGTGAGCGCACCCGTTGGGTCGTTGGCGGCAGGTCGGTCATAATGGAAGCACCCGAGGAGAGGCCCCGTTTGTGACCGCGCTGATCGTGATGATCGTGATCTTGGCGATCGCGCTGGCGCTGATCGCCATCGTGGCCGTCGGGATGCAGGGCAACCTGGCCGACAAGGCCCCCGAGATCGCCCACGTGATGGCGAACACCGCACGTCACCTCAACGGTGAGGCCCAACCACCCCGCGGTTTGGTGGAGTTCTTCGAGGAGATCCCGGTTCCCAGGAGCGCCGACTCCGCCGCTGAGCCTCCGAAGCGCTAGCCGGAGGTTCCCCAGCAGGTCATTGCGGCGGCTCGTCAGCGCGGAAGCGGGCAGTCTCGTCAACGAGGGCCTGCAAGACCGCCCCGACCGCGCCGCGCGCGGCGGTGTCCGGACGGGCCAGCGCCTCGACCCGGCGGACCAGGGTGACGTCACTGATCGGTACCAGGCGCAGCTCGCGCGCGGCGGTGTCGGTGCAGTAGCGCGGCAGCAGGCAGACCCCTTCGCCAGCGGCCACCAGGGCGGCCAGGATGCCGAAGTCCATCGAACGCCACACCACGCGGACGGGCCTTCCAGCCGTCTGGCCCACCACCTCCAGGAGCCGATCGAGGGGGTAGGCCTCCGGCACGCCCAACCACCGCTCATCGGCCACCTCAGCGCAGCTGACACTGGCTCGGGCAGCGAATCGATGTCCTCGGGGGACGGCCAGGTCAACGGGTTCGCCGAACAGGGTGACCTGATGGAGTCGGTGGCTGGCGCGGACGTCCTCCACTTCACCCCGGTGGGCGAGCACGATGTCAGCGCGGTTGACCAGCGCGTCGAAGTCGGGTTGGGCCACGTCGTTGTCGATGAGGGTCAATGCCAAGCCCGGCCACTGTCGCAACCGGGCAAGAAGCCCTGGCAGCAGCAGTTCCCCGACGGAGGGGAAGACCGACAGTGACACCGCACCGGTGGGGGACCCAAGCCAGGATTGCCATTCGGCCTCTGTCTGCGCCATCGCGGTGGTGAGTCTCACCGAAGCCCTGGCCAGCGCCTCCCCAGCTTCGGTGAGCCGCACGCCGCGTCCCTCCCGGACGATGAGCACCTGACCGGCGGCTCGCTGGAGGGCTCGCAATTGCTGGGAGACCGCGCTGGGCGTGCGGGCGGTGGCCTGGGCGACGGCTGTGATCGAGCCCCGTTCAGCCAGTTCGCGCAGCAGCACCAGCTGCAACAATTCCATGAAGGAACACTACACAATGCCTGTTGAATATCGCTCTTGTGCTACACAGTCCCGCCCCGCTTGGATGGAATCGATACGGAGGGGTGGCGATGACACGACGTGACCGGCTGCTGGCAGCACTGGTGCCGGTGGTATGGGGACTGAACTTCCCTGCCACGGCCTTCGCCCTGGAACACTGGCCGCCGTTTCTGGGGGGCGCGCTGCGCTTCGCGCTGCTGGCGCTGCCGACGGTGCTATTCGTCCCACGCCCGCGAGTGGCGTGGCGATGGATCATCGCGATGGGAATGACCTTGGGAGTGATGCAGTTCGGCTTCCTCTACCTCGCGATGGCGATGGGGATGCCCGCGGGTTTGGCGTCCCTGGTGTTGCAGGCGTCGGCCCCGTTCACGGTGGTGCTGGGCGTGGTGTTGCTGCGCGAGAAGCTCACCGTTGCCCGCGCGCTGGGTGTCAGCCTGAGCGTCGCTGGGCTGGGCGCCATCGCCGTCGAACGGGCTCAGCCTGCTGCCTTGCTGGCCTTGGCGCTCACTCTGGTTGCGGGGTTCGGTTGGGCATTGGGCAACATCTGTTCCCGCCAGGCGCAAGCCGAGAAGCCGCTGCATCTCACGCTGTGGATGTCGATCGTGCCGGTGGCGCCGCTGTTCGCCCTGTCCTGGGTATTCGACGGACCGGCGCGCATTGGGAGCGCCTTCGCCACCGCCCTGCAGCCGGCCGCGCTTCCGGCCAACCTGGGGTTGCTCTACATCGTGGTGTTCGCCACCGTGATCGGCTACGGGATCTGGAACACGCTGCTCGCGCGCTACCCGTCAGGGCAGGTCGCCCCGTGGTCGATGCTGGTGCCGATCGTGGGCGTGCTCTCGAGTTGGGTGGCCTTCGGCGAGGCGCCCAGCCCGGTCGAGGTTGCCGCCGGGGCCTTGGTGGTGCTCGGGGTGCTGATCGCCTCAGGTGCCGTCCGAATGCCGTGGTGGGTGCCCCAGGACAGATCCGCGGCGGGTCCGGCGATCCTGCCGGATGCACTGGACGAGGCGGCGGTCGGCTGAGCCTCCCCCTACCATGACCCGGTGGAGATCTTCTGGTTCATCCTGGGTGGCGTCGTGCTGGCGATCCTCGTCGCCGCGGTCGTCATCGTCCAGAGCAATCGTCGGGCTGCCCTCGAGGCGCGACGCGGTACACCGGCGCTGCCGCCCGCCGCGCCGGAGGCCGTCCCCGGTGCTGAGCCGGAGCCTGCCCGGCCCGCAGCGCCAGCGCCGAGTGCGACCGCCCTCGACGTGCCTGAGGCGCCCACGACACGGATGGCACGGCTGCGGCGCCGGCTCTCGGGCAGCAGCAACCCCCTGGCGCGAGGGCTGCTCGGACTGCTCTCGGCAGACACCCTCGACGCTGACACGTGGGACGACCTGGAAGCCACGCTCATCACGTCCGATCTCGGTGTCGGCCCGACCACCGAGCTGATCGCGGCGCTGCGCCGGGAGCTGTCCATCGATGGCCACGCCGATCCGCAGCGGGCCAGGACGGTGCTGCGCCGGGAATTGCTGAACCTCGTCGATCCGGGGATGGATCGGCGGTTGCGGACCGAGGGCGCCGGCGGGCTCCCGGGCGTGGTGATGGTGGTCGGGGTGAACGGCACGGGCAAGACCACGACCATCGGCAAGTTGGCGCGCGTCCTGGTCGCCGAGCAGAAGTCCGTGGTCCTCGGCGCCGCCGACACCTTCCGCGCGGCAGCGGCCGATCAACTCCAAACCTGGGGCTCGCGCGTGGGCGTCCCCACCGTTCGTGGGCCTGAGGGCGGCGATCCCGCGTCCGTGGCCTTCGACGCCGTCGAGCGCGGCATCAACGAGGGCGTCGACGTGGTCGTGGTCGACACCGCAGGACGGCTGCACACCAAGACCGGCCTGATGGACGAACTGGGCAAGATCAAGCGCGTCATCGAACGCAAGGCTCCGGTCACCGAGGTGCTGCTCGTGATCGACGCGACCACCGGTCAGAACGGACTCACCCAGGCCCGGGTGTTCGCCGAGGTGGTGAACATCACCGGCATCGTGCTGTCGAAGCTGGACGGCTCCGCCAAGGGCGGCATCGTGGTTCAGGTGCAGCGGGAACTCGGCGTGCCGGTCAAGCTGATCGGGCTGGGGGAGGGTGTCGACGACCTGGCCCCGTTTGACGCGGCCGACTTCGTGGACGCCCTGTTGACCGAAGGCTGAGCCGGGTCGCCATCCCCCGCCCGGTAAGCTGTCCCGGAATCCTGAGAACGTGAGGTAGTGCGTTGTTCGACACCCTGCAAGACCGCCTCTCCGCGGCCTTCCGTAACCTGCGTGGCAAGACCCGGCTGAGCGACGCCGAGGTCGAAGCGACCCTGCGCGAGATTCGGCTGGCGTTGCTGGAAGCAGATGTGAACCTGACCGTGGTGAAGGAGTTCGTCGCAGCGGTCCGGACGCGGGCCAAGGGCGCCGAGGTCCATCAGGCGCTCAACGCCGGCCAACAGATCGTCAAGATCGTCAACGAGGAACTGATCGGCATCCTGGGTGGCCAGGCGCGACCGCTCCGTTTCGCCAAGCGACCGCCGACCGTGATCATGCTGGCAGGCCTGCAAGGGTCAGGTAAGACCACGCTGGCAGGCAAGCTCGGCAGGTGGTTGAAGGGACAGGGGCACTCCCCGCTCCTGGTCGCGGCGGACCTGCAGCGCCCGAACGCCGTGACCCAGCTCCAGGTGGTCGGCGAGCGCGCGGGCGTCCACGTCTTCGCCCCTGAACCGGGCAACGGCGTGGGCGATCCGGTGCAGGTGGCCAGGAACTCGATCCTGCACGCCATGAGCAAGCTCTACGACGTGGTGGTGGTCGACACTGCCGGTCGGCTCGGCGTCGACGCGGAAATGATGCAGCAGGCCGTCGACATCCGCGACGCGGTCAACCCGACCGAGATCCTGTTCGTGGTCGATGCCATGATCGGCCAGGATGCAGTGAACACCGCCAACGCCTTCGCCGAAGGCGTCGGTTTCGACGGCGTGGTGCTCTCGAAACTGGATGGTGACGCGCGCGGCGGCGCAGCGTTGTCGATCGCCCGGGTCACGGGCAAGCCGATCATGTTCGCCTCCAACGGTGAGGGGCTCGGAGACTTCGACGCCTTCCACCCCGACCGGATGGCCAGTCGCATCCTCGGCATGGGCGACCTGCTCACCCTGATCGAGCAGGCGGAGAAGACCTTCGACGCCGAGGAATCGGCCAAAGCGGCCCAGAAGCTGATCGCCGGCAAGGGCGAGTTCGGGCTCGACGATTTCCTGCAGCAGATGCAGGCGGTTCGCCGAATGGGACCGCTGTCGAAGATCCTCGGCATGATGCCCGGGATGGGTCAGATGAAGGACCAGATCGCCGGCATCGACGAGCGCGAGATCGACCGGATCGAAGCCATCATCTACTCGATGACGCCCGCCGAGCGCACGAACCCCAAGATCTTGGACGGCTCCCGTCGGGCCCGGATCGCCAAGGGGTCCGGCACCCAGGTCTCTGACGTCAACTCCTTGGTGAACCGGTTCTTCGATGCCCGCAAGATGATGCAGTCGCTGGCCGGGGGAGCCATGGCCGGCATGCCTGGCATGCCTGGCGCCCGTCGCCAGCCGTCCAAGCCGCCGGTCAAGAAGCGCTCGGGTCATGGGGTGTCGGGCAACCCGGCCAAGCGCGGCCAGTCCGCCAAGCCGGCGGCTCCCGCTGCGTTGCCCGGCGCTGCCTTCGGGGCACCCGCACAGCCGAGTGAGGCCGAGCTCGCCAAGGCCATGGGGGAGTTCCAGTTGCCGGCCGACCTTCAGAAGCTGTTCAACCAGCCCAACAAGGGACCCCAGTAGGCCGACCGGTGCGCTAGCGTCGGCCCATGGGTCACGTCCACGCGCCGCCAGGGCTCGGCGAGCCCGAGTTCTTCGCCCACCAGCATCTCGGCGACGTGTCGGTCGGTCCGCCGGAGCAGCAGCGGCTGCACTTGCACGGGACCGTCCTGCCGGACGGGGTGGCGCGCGACCTGTGGATCGTGGACGGCCTGGTGCGAACCGAGCGGGTGGCTGGCGCCGTCACGCTCTGTCGCAACGCCTGGCTGATGCCAGGACTCGTGGACGCCCACTGCCACGTCGGACTGGGTGCCCACGGAGCCGTCGACCGCATGACCGCAGAGATCCAGGCTGCGACCGACCGGGACGCCGGGACGCTGCTGATCCGCGATGCCGGTTCACCGATCGACACCCACTGGATCGATGACCGGCACGACCTGCCGAGGATCATTCGTGCTGGCCGCCACGTCGCCCGGACGGCCCGCTACATCCGCAATTACGCCGTTGAGATCGAGCCGGCCGACCTGATCGCCGAGGTGGAACGGCAGGCTCGTCGGGGCGACGGCTGGGTCAAGCTGGTGGGGGACTGGATCGACCGCGACGCCGGAGACCTTGGACCGCTGTGGCCGGCCGAGGTTGCCGCGGCAGCCATCGAGCGAGCCCACGCGCTGGGTGCCCGGGTCACCGCCCACTGCTTCGGTGAGGAGTCCGTCCACCAGTTGGTGCGCGCCGGGATCGACGGCATCGAGCACGGCACCGGACTCGACGCGGACACCATCGAGTTGATGGCGAGTCGTGGCGTCGCGCTGGTCCCCACGATGATCAACCTGGAGAACTTCCCCGGTTTCGCGGCCGCAGGTGAGGCGAAATTCCCTGGGTATGCCGCCCACATGCGCGCGCTGCACGCCCGTCGCTTCGAGACCATCGGAGCTGCGGTCGAGGCGGGTGTGCCCGTCTTCGCCGGCACGGACGCCGGCGGCACCCTGTCGCACGGGATCATCGCCTCGGAGATCGACCTGTTGGCCAAGGTGGGTGGCGCCGAGTTCGCCTTGGGTGCTGCGTCCTGGCGGGCACGGCGGTGGTTGGGTGCTCCGGACGCCCTGGCCGACGGAGCCTGGGCCGATCTGGTGGTCTACGACGACGACCCCAGGCGGCGGCTGGGCGTGGTGGCTGCGCCGGCTCTGGTCATCCTTCGCGGACGGGTCGTGGCCCGGCGGGCCAGCCCGGGCTGGGAGCCCTGACCGGGCCGGTTGGCACCACGGCGACTTCCTCTGGCACAATGGTCGGCGCATCTGTGCCCGCTCGGTGCCCTCTCACGCCGGCGGCTGCGGATCCATCCGAACCCGGGCGGGCGTTGCCCCACAGCGACTGCCGGAGTTCACCCATCCGGTCCGGTGGCGTCATCGGTCCTACTTCCACAGGAGAAACCACACACGTGGCTGTCAAGATTCGGCTCAAGCGGCTCGGCAAGATCCGCTCCCCGCACTACCGCATCGTCGTCATGGACTCCCGCACCAAGCGGGACGGCCGGGCGATCGAAGAGATCGGGCTCTACCACCCGAAGAACGACCCCTCGGTGATCGAGGTCAAGTCCGAGCGCGCGCAGTACTGGCTCGGGGTTGGGGCCCAGCCCACCGAGGCTGTCGTCGCGCTGTTCAAGCGCACTGGTGACTGGCAGACCTTCACCGGTGACACCTCCGCCTCCGGGGTCACCCCGCAGCCGGCCAAGCGGGACAAGGTCGCGTTGTTCAACGCGGCATTGGCCGAGGCAGACAACGAGCCGTCGAGCTCCGCGTTCTCGAGGTCCAAGAAGAAGTCGGAGGCCGCCGCTGACGAGGCCACGGCTGAGGCGGCCGACGAAGCGTGAGCATGCTCGCCGACGCGCTGGAGCACCTGGTCCGCGGTTTGGTGCCCAATCCCGACGATGTGCGGGTGCGGGAATCTGACCGGGGCCGGCTGCGGACCTTCGAGGTTCGGGTGCATCCCGAGGACATCGGCAAGGTCATCGGCCGACAGGGACGCACCGCTGGTGCGCTGCGGACGGTGATCAGTGCGCTGGCCGGCCGTGAGCAGGTCCGCATCGACTTCGTCGACGTCGACAAGCCGCCTCGCCGGAGGTACTGAGCCTCACCCCATGGCCGAGACCATAGGCGTCCTGGTCGGGCGAGTGGGAAAGCCCCACGGGCTGCGCGGCGAGGTGACCCTGCAGACCACCACTGACTCCCCGGAGCGGCGTTTCGCCCCGGGGAGTCAGTTGCGTACCCAGGAAGGTCACGTCCTCACCGTGGCCACGATGCGGTGGCAGTCCGGGATGCCCGTAGTGACTTTCGCCGGGACAACGGACCGCTCGGCGGCCGAGCAACTCCGCGGGCTCGAACTGTGGGTGGCGATCGACCCGGTCGACGAACCCCTCGAGCCGGGGGAGTACCACGACAGCCAGCTGCTGGGGCTCACCGTCCAGGACCCGGAGCGCAGCGTGTTGGGCAGGGTCGCCCGGGTTCTGCACCTGCCGGCCCAGGACGTGCTGGCCGTGGCGACGCCCGGTGGTGAGCGCCTGGTGCCCTTCGTCACCGAGCTGGTGCCCGAGGTCGATCTGGACGCAGGCTTCGTCACCGTCCGTCCGATCCCAGGCTTGTTCGACGAGCCGGAGTCCAGCGATGCGCTGTGACCTGATCAGCATCTTCCCCGACTACTTCTCGGTGTTGCGGCTGTCACTGGTCGGCAAGGCCATCGATGCCGGTCTGGTCGACGTGGGAATCCACGACCTGCGGCAGTGGACCCATGACCGGCATCGCACGGTGGACGACACCCCCTACGGCGGTGGGGCCGGGATGGTGATGAAGCCCGAACCCTGGGGTGAGGCCCTCGACGAGCTGGTGCCCGTCCAGGCGCGTCCGCTGCTCGTCGTCCCCACTCCGTCCGGACGGCCCTTCACCCAAGCCCTGGCCGCCGAACTGGCCGGGCGGGACTGGCTGATCTTCGCGTGCGGACGCTATGAGGGCATCGACGCCCGGGTCGTCGAGCACGCCGCCACCAGGATGGACGTCCTGGAGGTCAGCCTCGGCGACTATGTCCTCAACGGGGGAGAGGTGGCTGCGCTGGCCATCATCGAAGCGGTCGTCCGGCTGCTCCCGGGCGTGCTGGGTAACCCTGAGTCGTTGGCCGAGGAGTCCCACGGGGCGGAGTTGGACGGACTGCTGGAGTATCCCGTGTACACCAAGCCGGCTCGCTGGCGCGACCTCGAGGTGCCCGCCGTGTTGCTCTCCGGGCACCACGGGCAGGTGGCTGCGTGGCGTCTGGAACAGTCCCTGAGCCGCACCCGGCAACGCCGTCCTGACCTCCTCGACGGGTGATTTTCGACACTCCGTCGTTTGTTAAACCCAGATAATGAACCAGAAGTCCAGTGGTTGTCCGTGATGTGAGATTGATCCCCGCTGAAGAGGGCAAATGGCCGGACAAGCCCCTCAGCCCTGATTAGGGTAGAGCGCGTGGCGACAACGACTCTTACCCCTCATCAGAGAGCTGTCCGGTCCACCGTCGCGATGAAGGCCTTGATGGCCGTCACCGGGTTGGTGCTGATCGGCTTCCTGCTGATGCACATGTACGGCAACCTCAAGATGTTCCTCGGGGAGCACTCCTTCGACTATTACGCGGAGTGGCTGAAGGGCGACATCCTTTACCCGCTGATTCCCCACGGCTGGTTCATCTGGCTGTTCCGGGGCTTCATGCTGCTGGCGATCGTGCTGCACATGTACTCCGCGATCACCTTGTGGGCGCGCGCCAAGGCGGCTAACCCGCTGGCGTACGCGGCCAAGAAGCAACTGGCCCAGACCTACTCGGCGCGCACGATGCGCTGGGGCGGCGTCATCCTGGCCGGTTTCCTGGTCTTCCACCTGCTGCAGTTCACCGTCATGGCAACCCTGGTCAGCGGGACCGCGGAACGGACCCCCTACAAGATGGTGATCGCCGAGTTCAGCGTCTGGTGGCTGACGTTCGCGTACGCCCTGTGGCTGGTCGCGGTGTGCATGCACGTCCGGCACGGCGTCTGGAGCGCCTTCACGACCCTGGGGGCCAACACCAGCCCCAAGGCCCGGGCGGTGCTCAACGGCTGCGCTTGGGTGGTCGCCATCCTGCTCTACATCGGCTTCATGATCATGCCGGTGGCCGTCCTGACTGGAGTGTTGCACTGATGACTACGACCGTGAAACCAACCGGTACCAGGCCCGAGGACTTCTTCTCCGTCGGCGCTGAGATCCATGACACCAAGGCGCCTGCGGGTCCGATCGAACAGAAATGGTCGAAGCGCAAGTTCGAGGCCAAGCTGGTCAACCCGTCCAACCGTCGCAAGCTGAGCGTCATCATCGTGGGAACCGGCTTGGCCGGCGGGGCCGCAGCGGCCTCCCTCGGCGAAGCGGGCTACAACGTCTTGAACTTCTGCTACCAGGACAGCCCCCGTCGGGCCCACTCGATCGCCGCCCAGGGTGGCATCAACGCCGCGAAGAACTACCGCAACGACAACGACTCGACCTTCCGGCTGTTCTACGACACCGTGAAGGGCGGTGACTATCGCGCCCGGGAGACCAACGTCTACCGCCTCGCCGAGGTCAGCGCGAACATCATCGACCAGTGCGTCGCCCAGGGCGTCCCCTTCGCCCGTGAGTACGGCGGCCTGCTCGACAACCGCTCCTTCGGCGGCGTCCAGGTGCAGCGCACCTTCTACGCCCGCGGCCAGACCGGCCAGCAGTTGCTGATCGGTGCCTACCAGGCGCTGGAGCGCCAGGTCGCAGCCGGCACCGTCGCGATGTACACCCGCCACGAGATGCTTGAGGTCATCGTCGCGGACGGACGGGCCCGCGGCATCGTGACCCGTGACATGGTGACCGGCAAGGTCGAGACCTACTTCGCTGACGCCGTCGTGCTCGCCACCGGTGGCTACGGCAACGTCTTCTTCCTCTCCACCAACGCCATGGGCTGCAACGTCACCGCCGGCTGGCGGGCGCACCGCAAGGGTGCCTACTTCGGCAACCCCTGCTACACCCAGATCCACCCGACCTGCATCCCGGTGCACGGTGAGACCCAGTCGAAGCTGACCCTGATGAGCGAGTCGTTGCGTAACGACGGACGGATCTGGGTGCCGAAGCGGGCCGAGGATTGCGAGAAGGACCCCCGTCAGATCGCCGAGGCGGACCGCGACTACTACCTGGAGCGCATCTACCCCGCGTTCGGCAACCTGGTGCCGCGTGACATCGCGTCCCGGCAGGCCAAGAACATGTGTGACGAAGGTCGAGGCGTCGGCCCCAAGGTCGGCGACGCCCGTCGGGGTGTCTACCTGGACTTCTCCGACGCCATCGGTCGGCTCGGCAAGGACGGCGTGGCTGAGCGCTACGGAAACCTCTTCGACATGTATGCCCAGATCACGGGCGAGGATCCGTACGAGACCCCGATGCGCATCTACCCGGCCGTGCACTACACGATGGGTGGCGTGTGGGTCGACTACGACCTCTCGTCCAGCATCCCCGGGCTCTACGTGACCGGAGAGGCCAACTTCTCCGACCACGGTGCGAACCGGCTCGGCGCCTCGGCTCTGATGCAGGGCCTGGCGGACGGCTACTTCGTGCTCCCCAACACCATCAACGACTACCTCGCCGGGGCGCCGTTCCCGAAGGTCGACGCCAGCCACCCGGCAGCGGTCGAGGCAGTGGAGTCGGTCAAGGGCCAAATCGATGCCCTGCTCGCGGTGGACGGCACCCGAACCGTCGACTCGTTCCACAAGGAACTCGGCCACATCATGTGGGAGTACTGCGGCATGGAGCGCACCGAGGCCGGCCTGATGAAGGCCATCGGCCTCATCCGCAAACTCCGTGAGGACTTCTGGGCCGACGTCAAGGTCACCGGCGTGAACGAGGACTTCAACCAGACCCTGGAACGGGCCGGTCGGCTCGTCGACTTCATGGAACTGGGCGAACTGATGTGCGTCGATGCGCTTCACCGGCGTGAGTCCTGTGGTGGTCACTTCCGGGCCGAGAGCCAGACCGAGGACGGAGAGGCGCTGCGTCACGATGACGAGTTCCTCTATGTGGCGGCGTGGGAGTACAACGGCACCGCGCAGCCGCCGATCTTGCACAAGGAGCCCTTGGTGTACGAATCCATCGAGCTGAAGCAACGGAGTTACAAGTGAACATCACCCTGCGCGTATGGCGCCAAGCGAACGCCCAGGCCACAGGCAAGATGGTGACCTACCAGGTCAAGGACGTGTCTCCAGACATGTCGTTCCTGGAGATGCTCGACCTTCTCAACGAGGACCTCACCCTCAAGAACGAAGAGCCGGTGGCTTTCGACCACGACTGTCGTGAAGGCATCTGCGGCATGTGTGGCGTCGTCATCAACGGGACGGCCCATGGTCGTGGCGACTCGCCGGTGGCAACCACCACCTGCCAGCTGCACATGCGGTCGTTCTCGGACGGCGCCACCATCGACGTCGAGCCGTGGCGGGCCGGACCCTTCCCGGTCATCAAGGACCTCGCTGTGGATCGGTCGGCCTTCGACCGGATCATCCAGGCGGGCGGGTTCATCTCCGCCAACACCGGTGCGGCACCGGACGCCCACGCGGCGCCGGTCGGCAAGCTGAAGGCCGATCGCGCCTTCGACGCCGCCACCTGCATCGGTTGTGGCGCCTGTGTGGCGGCTTGCCCGAACTCCTCGGGCATGCTGTTCACGGCAGCGAAGATCACCCACCTGGCGATGCTCCCGCAGGGCCAGCCGGAACGGTACAGCCGGATCAAGACGATGATCGCCACCCACGACGCCGAAGGTTTCGGCGGGTGCACGAACATCGGCGAGTGCTCGGCGGTCTGCCCCAAGGAGATCCCGCTGGACACGATCAGCCAGCTCAACCGCGACC
>CAYUWV010000066.1:0-4153 GCA_964448385.1 uncultured Propionibacteriaceae bacterium
TGGTCACCGCGGGCGCCCGCGACAACTCTCGCGCCAGCGAGACCGGTCTGGTCAACGGCGCCACCCAGGGCCTGTCCAAGACCACCCCGGCGCTCGCGCTCTACGTGGACGCCCACAACGACACCCTCACCCCGCTGTCGGCCGCCAGTGACGGCGTGATCACCTGGGGAGCCGACGTCACGATTCTCGGCGGACGCGCAGGGGCGCCCGAACTCGTGATCGACGCCTCGGGCGAGATCAAGGTGCTGCGCAACATCACCGTCCGCGACGACGCCGCCACCGCAGCGCTGGGCGTGGGCGACGTCATCTCCGATGGCGACTACTACGTCTCGATCACCAACGACGGTCACGGTGACGTCGCCTTCGTCTCCGACAACAACGTCAACCCGGCGGGTGTGACCCCGGTGTTCACCTTCCGCGACAACTTCGAGAGCGTGCTGATCCTGGACCACTCCAACCAGGAAATGCGCATCACCGGCATCGACGTGATCTACCGCGGCACCGACAAGCCGCTCGTCCAGTTCATCCGGCGCACGCTGGTCGCCACCGTCGTGGCCAAGGGCGCCACCACCCTGCAGTTCGACCTGTGGCGCAACCTCACCCCGGCCGGGGGCATCGTCGACATCCAGAAGCTCGACCACACCGCGGACGTCGTCATTGAGGGAAGCATCCTCAACCCCGCCGGCTGGACCCGGATCCTCAACACCGACGGCGACATCCGCTCCAGCAGCAACACCGCCTGGATCGAGACCTGGGTCGCCGACCTCGAAGCCACCCTGGGCAGCGTGGGTGCCACGGCCGACACCCGGCTGCACGTCCGGCTGGTCCGCTCGGTCAACCGTGGCGACCGGCCCGCAACGACCGATGACACCCTGCGCACCTTCCGGCTGTTCGTCACCGCCGGCCTCGACACCTACCTGCACCTGCAGGCGGTCGACCGGGTCGTCTACAGCACTGCCGCCAGCTTGTCGACCACCGCCCTGCCGGTCGGGATCGACCAGGTCACCGCCGGGCGCCACGCCGACCTCGTCCTGGCCGACACGCTGCGCCAAGAAGGCGTCAACGGCGTCGGCGAGGTACGGGTCAAGGTCGACCAGGAGAGCGACGACCAGGATTACTCCAACCACTTCCGGCCCGACGGCAGCCTCGTCATCTACCGCGACCCCGCCGCCTATGTGGGCACCCGCAGCGTCGCCCTCGACTCCACGTGGACGTTCGAGCGCACCGCCTCGCTGGCTGCTCGCGTCCTCGGCGAGCACCTGGTCACCAGCCTCCCGTCGTACGTGCTGAACCGGACGTTGACAGCCTTCGGCACCGCGGGCACCCCGGGTCTCACCGCGGGCACCCCGAACGCGGCCGGGAACATCATCGTCGCCGACGTCCAGGGCGACGCGAACTGGACCACCAGCGGCAGCGCCGGACTGGCCGCCCCGGTGACCACCCTCGTCGGCTTCACCGACGTGCGCGGCCTCGGCCACCTCGACACCAGCGTCGACGGCGACGTCACCCTCACCGAGGTGGCTGGTGACCTGCGGGCCGGGATGATCCGCTCCCGCGGCGGAGACATCCTGCTCACCGCCCGCTTCGGCTCGATCGTCGACGCGCCCACCGGGGCCGATGCGACCGCCACCACCGGGGACGCCGACGCCGACGTCGTCGGGGTCAACGTGACCCTGCTCGCCCCGTTCGGCACCATCGGCAGCGCCACGAACTTCCTGGAGATCGACTCCTCCAACTCCGACGGCACGCTCCGCAACGGCGTCGTCACCGCCACCGCGCTGGCAAGTGTCTACCTCACCGAGATCGACGGCATCGCGTCCGCCGTCGACGACCTGCGGGTGCACACCGTCACCTCGCAGACCGGAGACGTCACGCTGACCACCCGGGCCGGCTCGATCATCGACGCCAGGAACGACACCGACGCCAACGTGCTCGGCGACACCATCGACCTGGACGCGAACGGCGGCCACATCGGTGATCCCACCGGAGTCAACGACCTTGAGATCGACTCCGGCCGGACGACGACCACCGCCGATGTCGGGCTCGAGGCGGACGGCTCGATCCACGTCACCGAGACCTCCGGGCCGCTGGTCCTCGTGCTCGCCCACTCCCTGGGCACGATTGCCGCCGGCGACATCCGGTTGACCGTCCGCGAGCACAACGCGACCGACGCCCCTGCGCTGAACGACGACCTGTCCCTGATCGAACGCGGCGCCGTCCTCGTCGTCGAGGCTGCGCCGCGGACGATCGGCCACGGCCAGATCTTCGCCGAGGTCGGGAACGTGCTCCTCTGGGTGGGCGACGACATCGACACGCACGCCAACAGCGAGATCCTGGCCAACCTGGCGATCGACATCTACGCCGACTCCACCGCCGCCGCGCTCGCCAGCACCGACCGTGACCCCACCTTCGGCGCCACCGTCGTGTTGCGTGGCCGGATCATCGCCGACTGCGTGGTCACCCCGGGAACCCCGGCGGGAACCTGCGCACCGTCGACGGCGAACCCCGTGACCGGCCGGCTGACCAGCATCTACGGCCACACCGACGTGGACACCATCCAGTTCGGTGACGCGACCGGCGACCCGTACATCACCGGTGGGGGCGGCACCACCCAGGGCAACAACGGCTATGTCTTCCTGGGCTCGAAGACCCGCGCCTACGGCACCGACGTCGCAGACACCACGTCCAACAACGACGAGGACACGTTCACGGTCTTCTACCTGCAATCGATGAACGTCGGCTCCGGCCAGTTGAACACCGCCCCGGGCGCCGGCCACACCCTCACCCTCGACGGCCGCCAGGACAGCGACACCTACGAGATCTGGACCACCGGTTCCGCGCTCGCCTTCCAGCGCAACTACGTGATCAACATCCTCGACACCGGGCTGGCGAACGACGGCGTCGACGAGGCGAGCATCCACGGCACCGACTCCACGGCCGACCTGTTCCTGCTGCGCACGTCCCGCTGCATCGACACCGAGTCCACCTACGGTCTCAACGCCGACGGCAGCTGCGCCAGCGCCACCGAGACCGCGAACCTCCCCGGCTTCGTCGCCCTGCTGCACGGCACCGCGGACGCCTACACCACCCGCACCGTCACCACCGACCAGCCCACCGCCGTCCAGCGCATCAACTACGACACCGCCCTCAACGGCCGGCTCTCGGTGGAAGGCGGCCTGGGCGACGACTCCTTCTACACCGACGACACCTCGGTGATCATCACCCTCGACGGGGGCGGCGGGAACGACACCTTCCAGGTGGGTCAGGTCTTCGGGACGCACCGCACAACCTTCGGCACCGCCGGCGCCAACAACCTCGCCGCGCCGTTCGGGACCGCTGTCGGCGGCAACGTCGCGCCCGCCGACACGTTCCCGCAGCTCATCCCCACGACCCGCGGCTGGCTCAGCCCCGGCACCGGCGCGCCGCTGGTCGCCGTCGGCGGCACCGGAAACGACCGCTTCACCGTGTACTCCAACCAGTCAGAACTTCGCCTCGAGGGCGGCGATGACAACGACATCTTCACCGTCCGCGCCTTCGCGATCGCCGCCACCTGCAACGTCGACACCACCGGCGACGGCCTGTGCACGGTCGCCGACGTCGCCAGCCCGCTGGGCACCAACGGCCAGTTCCTGGTCGACTCAACCGGTCCGGACGGAGTGGCTGACGGCTTCTGCGGCCCGGGTGACGCCAACTTCGTCGCCGGCTCCGGAGTCCGCCGCGACGTCAACGGCGACGGCGTCTGCACGGCCGCGGACGCCAAGGACGTGACGACCACCGCGCTCGTCACGTTGGACTGGCTGGCCCTGGTCATCCCGCTGGACGCCCAAGGCGTGGCCCGTCCGGTCATCGGGGCCGGCTTCTCCACCGCCCGCCCGCTCGACATTCGCACCGGCGGCGGCGACGACGAGGTCAGCTACAACGTCAACGCCCCCGTCTCCATCGACGGCGGCACCGGCTTCGACAAGGTGGTGGTGCTGGGCACCGAGTTCGCCGACGACTTCGTGGTCACCTCGGCAGGTATCTTCGGCGGCGGGCTGAACGTCCGCTTCGCCGCGGTCGAGATCGTCGAGATCGACGGACTGGAGGGCGACGACGAGTTCTTCGTCCTGTCCACCGCGTTCGGCGTCGCCTACCGGATCATCGGCGGCCTCGG
>CAYUWV010000066.1:4253-7666 GCA_964448385.1 uncultured Propionibacteriaceae bacterium
TCCTACGCCATCCGCCTCGCCGCGGCGCCGACGGCGCCCGTCTACGTGACCGCATCGGCCGCACGCTCGCCGCAGCAGGAGGCGGACGGCAGCCCCGCCGGCGAGACGATGTGGGTCTGCACCGGCAGTGCGACGACCTGCGCGGCCCAGTTCGACTTCATGCGGGCCCGCACCATCGCCGGTGCCACCGACCGCGTCGCCAACCGCGCCGTCGTCCTCACCTTCGATGCCGGCAACTGGGCCGTCGACCAGTACGTGTGGCTGTTCGCCGTCGACGACACCCGCTCCGAGGGTGACCGGGTGGTCACCGTCAACCACAGCGTCATCTCCGGCGACCCTGCCTACCACGCCACCGACGTCCGCAACGTCGAGGTGACCGTCCGCGACAACGACACCCCGGGCGTCCAGGTCATCGCGATCGATCCCCAAACCGGCAACGAGGACGCGCGGACGATCGTCGTCGAGGGCACCGGGACGGCGGCGCTCACCGACCAGATGCTGGTTCAACTCGCCACCGCGCCCACCGCCGGAACCGTCCGGGTGCAGGTGGTCCTGGACGCGGTCGCCGACGCGGCCATCTCGGTCACGGCCAGCTGCCCGGTCGGCAACAGCACCTGCTGGAACGCGGCCACCCGCACCATCAGCTTCACCTCGACCAACTGGGACATCCCGGTCACGCTCATCGTCACGGCCCGCCAGGACGCGCGCGCCAACGACCCGCGGACCGTCGTCGTCCGCTTCGAGCAGGTCGCCTCCGATGCCATGCTCGGCACCGACCCCTACGAGTTCCCGAGCCTGTACGCCCCGCCGGTGCGGATGCCCGTGGTGGTCTGGGACGACGAGACCGCCGATGTCGTCGTGCTGGAGTCGGACGGCTCCACCCAGCTGGTGATGAACGGCACCGGGGACAACGAATGGCTGCGGCTCACCCGCGTCCCGACGGCGAACGTCGACGTGGCCGTGGTGACCGACGGCCTGGTGGACGTGGTCGCGGTCGATGGCACCCCGGTCACCCCGTCCGACTACGCGGCTGTCGGCGGCTACGTGCCGTCGCGGTTGTTCCTCGGCGCCCTGCAGGTCTCCGGCACCACGATCACGCGCGGCGCGGCCAGCAACCTCGGCAGCTTCGTCGAGGAGGGCTTCGCGCCCGGGCAGTTCATCCGGATCACCGTCGGCGTCACGTCCTACGACGTCTACATCGCGACCGTGACCGACACCCAGATCACCCTGACCAACTCGCTGGGGGTCACCCTCTCGGCGCCGACCGCCACGATCAGCGCCCTGATTCGCAGCGGTTGGTGGCAGGGCGCCGTGTCGTCCGCCCAGGGACCCGCACCCAGCCCGCAGTACCCCTCCGGGACCCAGGCCTACCAGCTGGTGCGTCCGGTCGCGGGCGCGCAGCGGGGCTGGCTTGCGGAGGGCTTCGTCGAGGGTCAGTGGGTGCGCGTGACCAGCGCTGCCAACGCTGCCAACTCGGTCAACCTCAAGATCGACCTGATCCGCGGCCTGAACGAGACCCAGGATTCCACGCTGCAGTTCACCGTGTACGACCCGTTCACCGGCGCGCTGGTCGCGCTGCCCGCCTGGCTCACGGCCAACACCTCCGTGACCGTGGTCCGGATCGCCGCCGTGGTGGGCTTCACGCCCACCGACTGGGCGCGGCTCCAGGAGGTCGAGTTCGCGGCCGACCCGTACTACGTGGGCGCTCCCGGTCGCGGCAACGTCAAGGTCTACCCGGCCACCAAACACCTGCTGTCCCGGCTTCAGGGCCCGCTGGCCGTCGAGGGCGGTGTGGTGGCCGGTGCCGACCGCACGCTCAAGGCGGGCGTGAAGCTGCCGGGCGAGACCGACGGCCCGCTGTTCAACATCGCCCCCCAGGCTCCGGAATCGACCCAGATCGACGTCCTCAACATCTTCAACGACTCCAGCCAGGACAACACCGCCGGCGCCCTGTCGCAGACCACGCTGACCGGGTTTGGGATGTCCGAAGGCCTCAACTTCCTCGAACTCGACCCGAGCCTGGAACCCGGCGACCTGCTGTTCGGTGAATCCGCGGTCGTCCCCGGCGGCATCAGCTTCGGCGCCATCACCCTGGGCACGGGCGGCTCGTTCGCCACCAACGGTGGCAAGTCCACCATCGAGGTCCTCAACCTGCTCCTCGGCGAGGGCAACGACCTCCTGACCATCACTGGCACGTTGGACCCGCAGCAGCCCGCGAGCGTCACCCAGAACCTGACGATCACCCCGATCACCGACATCACCGGTGGCCTGGCCGTCCCCGTCAAGGGCATCCAGGTGACCCGTCCGGCCGGCAGTTGGCTCAGCGACGGCTATCTGGTGGGCGACACCATCAGCATCAGCGGCCTGGCCGGCAGTTGGCTGATCGTCGACCTGACCGCGACCACCCTGGTACTGCGGCCGGGTGCGGGCGCGACCGTGCCGACGTCGGCGTCGAGCAGTTCGCGCACGGTCACCGAAGCCAGCGACGTGCAGTACAACGGCACGGCGGCCGTCGGCTCCGGCGCAGTCTCGGGTCAGATCACCTTGACCCGCACGGGTGCCACGTGGGCGTCCACCGGCTTCACCCCGGGCCAGTTGGTGCTGGTGTACGGCCCGACGGGAGCGCTGTGGGGTTCCTTCCGGGTGATGGGCCTGGCCGATCTCGCGATGACCCTCGCCCCGTTGGCTGGTGCGGTGGTCCCGGCCGGTGTGCTCAGCACCTCCTTGGCCCTGACCGTCCAGGTGCCTGGACGCCACGGCGGCCTGACCGTGGTGCACGGCGGTGGCAACACCGCCCTCGGCACGACCCCCGACCTGGCTGTCACCGCCGCGCCGAGCGGCACCACCAGCTACACCACTGCTGTTCGTCGCCTCGACGGCCTCAACTGGGCCGGCGACGGCTTCGTGGTGGGCCAGCGGATCACCGTGGCAGGCGTCCTCTACGACGTCGTGTCCATCGTCGACGGCGCCTGCTCGCTCGCCGATCCGTTCGCGGGCTGCGGTACCGGCAGCGTGCTGCGGCTCAACGCCGTGGTCGCGGCCGTCCTGGGCGCCGGTGCCTACACCGCTGCTCCGGTGGCCGTGGTCGACCCGCTGAAGATCAGCGTCCGGCCCACCGTCCAGATCCGTACCAATGCGCTGGTCCGCACCGACGGCGGCTCCTGGCTTGCCGACGGCTTCCGCGCCGGGCTCCAGGTGCGGATCGAAGGCCTCGCCGGGCTGTGGACGGTCTCCGCGGTGACACTCTCGACGCTGACCCTGGTCGGTGCGGCCTTGAGCCCGACGATCAGCAGCCCCGCCGGGCCCACCTACTACTCCGTCGTCCGGAGCGTGACCACTGAGGATCCGCTGCGGGCAGGCCAGACCCGGATGGGCGGCGACACCATCGTCCTCGCACCGCTCGCCGGCGGCGT
>CAYUWV010000066.1:7766-11966 GCA_964448385.1 uncultured Propionibacteriaceae bacterium
GACTCCGGCTTCAACGTCAACATCCTCGATCGCGCCCTCACCGTGGCCAACACCAACGCCAGCCCGCGGCCCACGCTCAACCCGACCATCCCCGGCGACGGCAAGTTCGCGATGACCCCGGCCCCGTCGCTGGTGGCCGACACCCTCGACGCCGGCATCGACACCCTGTTCGGTAACGGACCGGGCACCGTGGAGGTCGGGCCGCCGACGGTGTTCCAGGACATCGTGTTCGGTGACTACGGCAGCGTGCTGCAGAACGTGATCGACCCGAACCTGCCCGACCCCCGGCTGCAGAAGATCCAGACCACGCAGGCGGGCTCGATCGTGCGGGTCTGCGCGGTCAACCCCCAGCTGGGCGGCGACGACACGCTGCTCGGCTCGGGGTCTGACGACGTGCTCATCGGCGGCGCCGGGCACGACATGATCGACGGTTTGGGCGGCGACGACCTGATCTTCGGCGACAACGCCTGCCTCCAGCGCACCGACTACACCAGCGAGCGCTTCCAGACCCTGGGCGGCACCGTGATGTACTCCCGAACGGACATCCCGTCCACGGGCGCCACCGCGGACACCTCCGGTGCGCTGCTCACCGACGGCACCCCGCGCCACTACCGCGATCCCGACGGCGCACCGTGGTGGGCCGAGTACGACTACGACTTCCTCGGCCTGCACAGCTTCGCGGTCGAGGACGGTCTCGCCGGTGTCGGCACCTTCGGCAACGACTACCTGGCCGGGGGCCCCGGACACGACATGATCTTCGGCCAGTTGGGCAACGACGTCATCCAGGGCGACGGGTCCATCGCCGCCGCGCTCGCCGGGCTGGGGCACGTGGGAGCCTCCCGCACCCCGGACGGCTGCGTCGCCACCAGCACCGGCACCTCAGACCCGACCCACGCCGGCACCTGCGACCTGGTCGGCGACCTGGACGTGGTGGCGTCCTTCGACGGGGCCGGCGACGGACAGGACTACATCGAGGGCGGCGGCGGCAATGACATCGCCTTCGGCAACCTCGGCCAGGACGACATCATCGGCGGTTCCTCTGACGTGTTCGGCCTGGTCACTCCAGACCAGCGACCCGATGGCGCCGACCTGCTCTTCGGCGGTTCGGGCCTCAACACGGCCCGCAACGACAACGGCGGGACGGCGCTCGGTGCGGCGCTGCCGATCAACCGGCACAGCGCGGACGCCGACACGATGGTCGGCGACAACGGCCGGATCATCCGGATCGTCGGGGTCAACCACGCCGACGTGTGCGCGGCGGACGGCACCGCCGGTTGCCAGAACGGCGAGACCCGCTACGTGTCCTTCGTCTACGACAACACCTACGGCGAGCAGCTCGTGGTCCGCGGGGTCCACCTGCTCGACTACACCCCGGGCGGCCCGGACTTCCGTCCCGACCGGTTCAATCAGAGCACCGGCGGCACCTGCCATACCGGCGGCAGCCAGACCGTCAGCGACTGCAGCGTCGTCTTCAGTATCGGCAACCCGGGCGGACGCAACCGCGTCGACTCGACCGGTTGGTCGGAGATCTTCGGCAACGACGAGATCCACGGCGAACTCGGCGACGACGCCATCTACCTCGGCGGCGGCGCGGACGTGGCCTTCGGTGACGCGGACGACGACGACATCATCGGCGGCTGGGGCAACGACTGGATTTCCGGCGGCGTCGGCCAGGACGGGATCCTCGGCGACGACGGGCGGATCTTCACCAGCCGCAACAACGCGTCCGTGGGTGAGCCGCTGTTCGGCGTGGCACCGTTCCTGCCCTTCGGCACCTGCTCGGCGAACCACACGGTGCTGTGCGGCAATTACCTCAACCAGTGGATCGCCTCGCCGGGCGACGTCCAGACTGCGATCATCAACGTCGAGGGCGACCTGAAGAAGACTGTCGACCTGACCCCGTACAACCTGACCCCGAATGCCTCCGGTGGCGACCAGCCGTTGTTCGACGCGAACAATTCTGACGATGTGATCTTCGGCGGCCTCGGCGGTCAGGTGCAGTACTACCCGGCCCCGAACCAGATCGGCGGGCTGGCCAGGAACGACGTGAACCCGGGCGGGACCGTCCGCGGGGTGGCCGGCGACTTCCTGCACGGCGGCGCCGGTGACGACGCGATCGCCGGCGGCGAGGCAATCTGGAACGGCTACACCCAGGTGTGGACGGCCGCGAACGGCACTCTCAAGCCGAACGCGCATCGCAGCGACTGGACGCGTCCGTTCAACGCCGGAGACCTGCTGCACTTCGGTCAGGACTACGACGCGTGGCACAACCAGGGCCCGATCGTGAGCCGGCTAGGTGAGTTCGCCCTCTATGACGAGTACGACCCGCGGCGCACGATCCTGCTCAACGCGAACGGCACGGCCAACAAGTCCGGCCTGCTGATCACCGACAGCCCTTCGTCCGGCGGCCTGATGTGGTTCCTCAATCTGTACTCCGATGAGGGGCCCGCCCTGAACGGCTGCGTCGACTACGCGCCGAACGGCACCTGCCTCGCCTCTGCCGACCGGGTCAGCGACGGCTCGGACGCGATCTTCGGCGATCTCGGCAACGACTGGCTGGTCGGCGGCACCGGCCAGGACACGATCTGGGGCGGCTGGGGCAACGACCTGTCCAACGCCGACGACGTGATGACGATCGCGGGCACCGGCAGCTTCGGTGACCAGAAGGGCCGCAAGATCCAGCCCTCGCCGAACGACACCCCGGACACGCATCCGCTCTACCAGGACCGGGTCTACGGCGGCGCCGGCCTCGACGTCCTCATCGGCAATACCGGCGGCGACCGGCTGATCGACTGGGTAGGCGAGTTCAACTCCTATATCGTGCCGTTCGCCCCGTTCGGCATAGCGACCGTGTCCCGCCAGGTGCCGCCGTGGCTGTACGAATTCCTGTACGCGCTGTCGGCCTCCCAGGGCGCCGACCCCACCCGCGACTCCGACACCGGCAAGGATGCCGCCCGAAACGGCGAGCCGGACGGCGAGTTGGGCCTGATCATCCAGCAGGACCACGGCCTGTGGCAGGACCAGACCGGCGGCCCGTCCGATCCGCAGCCCGGCAACATTGCCGGCGGGCGTCGTGACGTGCTGCGCAGCGCGGACTTCAACGACGCGAGCTTCCAGGCGTTCTTTGCCGACGCCGGGGCCTTCGACGCCACCGCGGGAACGCTGTCGGTTGCCGCCTCGTCCCAGGGAGGGGATGCCGCGGCGGTCTACAACATCGACCAATACCTGCCGATCTACTTCGAGGTGGCTGCCAAGGTCTACATGAACAAGCCGACCGCCGGCTGGAAGGCCAACGCCTTCGTGATCTTCGACTACTTCGGGCCCAATGACTTCAAGTTCGCCGGGCTGAACCAGTCGACCAACAAGATCGTGATGGGTCGCCGAACGGCGGCGGGCTGGCTGGTCGACGTGCAGGCGTCCGTGACCGGCGGTGTGAAGTTCGACACCTGGTACACGATGCTGCTCGCGGTCAACGGCACGACGGTCACGGTCCTGGTCAACAACAAGTCCGCGTTCACCCACACCTTTGCCGCCCGGACGTTCCAGGGCGAGTTGGTGGGGCTGAACAAGGGCTTCATCGGGGTCGGATCGGACAACGCCCGCGGCCAGTTCGACGACATCGCCGTCCAGGTGCTGCCGCCGGTGGTGACCCTGGACACCACGGAGTCCTTCACCGGAACCCCGGGCTTCTACAACGGCGTTGCCGCTGGCTCGTGGGGGGTCGCCAGCGGGAAGCTGAACGGCACGCCGACGGCGGGCAGTTCGGCGCTGGTCTGGGCCAACCCCGGGGCGCAGCTGCAGTCCAACGCCTTCCTCGAGCTCACCGGCACGGTCAGCCTCGACACCGGTGGTTTCGGCGGGATCGCGTTCGACGGTTACAGCGCCACCGACTACAAGTTCGCCGCCCTCGATCTGGCCGGCCAGCGGATCGTCATCGGCCACGTGACCCGCGGCACTCTGGTCATCGACGCCTCGGTCGCGCGGGCGCTCGTCGCCGGCACGACCTACACCGTCCTGGTCACCATCAAGGGCGCGTCGGTCAGTGTCACCGTGAACGGTTCGTTCGCGAAGGCGATGGCTTTCAACAGCGCTTTGGCCGACGGCTCCTTCGGCTTCCTCGCCAGGACCGGCACGCTGCGCGTCGACGAGGCCCGGATCCGCACGGACGGGTACACGCCAGCTCCGACGTCCGCGACGACG
>CAYUWV010000067.1:0-1196 GCA_964448385.1 uncultured Propionibacteriaceae bacterium
GGCACGGTGGCCTGGGCGTAGGCGTAGATGATCTTGGCGCCGTGCCGGATCACGCCGGCGTACTCCTGGTCGACCCCGGGCAGGTAGCCGGGGCAATCGACGAAGGTCACCAGCGGAATGTTGAACATGTCGCAGATTCGGACGAAGCGCGCGATCTTGTCGCTGGAATCCAGGTCCAACGACCCGGACAGCACCGCCGGCTGGTTCGCGACGATCCCCACCGCCCGCCCGTCGAAGCGGGCGAACGCCGTGATCGCGTTCGGGGCGTACTGCTCGTGATTCTGCAGCAGGCTGCCGCGGTCGACGACGAGTTCGAGGATGTCCAGCATGTCGTAGGGGACGTTGTCCTGCTCCGGCATGATGCTGTTGAGGACCTCCTCCATCCGTCCCGGATCGTCGTAGGGGGTCAACGCTGGGGGGTCCTCGGTGTTGTTCTGCGGCAGGTAGCTCAACAGCAGCTTGACCAGACCCAACGCCGCCTGGTCGGATTCCGCCGAGAACTGGGAGACGCCGCTGCGGGCGTTGTGTACCCAGGCGCCGCCGAGGTCCTCGGCGGTGACCTCCTCGCCGGTCACCGCCTTGATGATGGCGGGCCCGGTGAGGAACATGTTGGAGGTGCGCTCCACCATGATGGTGAAATCGGTCAGCGCGGGTGAGTAGACCGCACCGCCGGCGCAGGGGCCCATGATCACGGAGATCTGCGGCACGACGCCGGAGGCGGCCACGTTGCGGTAGAAGACCTCGCCGTAGGCAGCCAGGCTCTTCACGCCCTCCTGCACGCGGGCGCCACCAGAGTCGTTGAGCCCGATCAGCGGGATGCCGGCCTCCATGGACAGATCCATCATCCGGCAGATCTTCTGCGACTGGACCTCGGAGAAGGAGCCGCCCAGCACGGTGAAGTCCTGGGCGAAGACCGCCACGCGGCGGCCGTTCACCTTGCCGAACCCGGTGATGACGCCGTCACCGGGGAAGCGCAACTTCTCCATGCCGAAGTCGGCGTTCTGATGAGTGGCCAGGGCTCCCAACTCCTGGAAGGAGCCTTCGTCCAGCAGAATGGCGAGTCGCTCCCGGGCGGTCAGTTTCCCGCTGGTGTGTTGGACGTCGATGCGGGCCTGCCCGCCGCCCAGGAGCGCAGCCGCGCGCTTCTTTCGCAGCGTTTCGAGGCGATCGTTCATACTGACGAGGGTGTCACACTG
>CAYUWV010000067.1:1296-4661 GCA_964448385.1 uncultured Propionibacteriaceae bacterium
GTCACCAGCCGCGAGCCCGCCAGCTGGCCAGAGCCGGTCGTTCGCGACCGAGCGTCGTGGGTGCACCGTGACCGGGGCGAACCACGGTGTCATCGGGATAGACGTCGAAGATCCGGCTGATGACGTCGTCGAGCAGGCTGGTGAACCGGACGGGGTCGCCCTGGGTGTTCCCCACCCCACCGGGGAACAGCGAGTCGCCGGTGAACAACTGGACGGGCTGCCCCGGCTCGGCGTAAGCCAGGGCGACGGAGCCGGGCGTGTGACCGCGCAGCCCGATCACTGCCAGAGACTCCTCGCCGCAGGTCACCGTGTCACCGTGGTGCAGCATCACCACTTGCGGAACGCCGGTGCGCGCCTCGATCGCCGCCGCGTCGGCTGCTCCGGCGGCCGTGGTCACCTGGTGGCTGGCGCAGAGCGCGGCCAGCGCCCGGACGTGATCGGCGTGCGAATGCGTCGTGACCACCAGTTCCAGCCGGGGGTCGACCGGTGAGTCCGCGGCGGCACTGCGTAGCAGCGCTGCGATCGCCGCGGGCTCGTCGGCGGCGTCGATGAGCACCTGGGAACCAGTGCTGCGGCTGGTCAGCAGGTAGACGTTGTTGTCCATGGCGGACACGGCGATCGTCCGCAGGGTGATTCGGCCGAACTGCGCCACCGCTTCATCCCGCCCCATGATCAGCCGAACCTGACCAGGATGGTTGTGCGGGTGAGGTCGCCGCTGACGGTGCTGATCTCGCTGGTGCCGTACCAGCTCCGTCCGTCCTTCGAGCTGACGTCCCCGCGGACCTTGATCCTGACTGCCGCGGTGGCCCGCCCCGGGTCGGATTCCTCCAAGGCGGGCTTGATGGACGCCAAGGCGTTCGCGCCCGAACTGACGCGCCAGCGCAGTGTGCTCCAGGTCATGGTGACCCCCTTGGGAGCCTTCAGCCCGAAGCCGCACCCCTTGGGTGCGGCTTCCCGGGTCGCCAGGCACTTCTTCAGCGTGGCCTGGGCGGCCTTGACGAGTTCGGCGCGGCCGGACTTGGTCAGTCTGAACCTGACCGAGTACAGGTCCGGCTGGCTGTCCGGGGATTCGATCACGAAGCTGCCGTCAGCGACGGCGAGCCGCTTGGAGGCCGTGGTCAGCGTGTAGGTGCCCGGAAACAGCGACGGGCGGTCGGTGGTGAGGGTGACTCCGTTCACGACCAGGGCGATCGTGCCGAGATCCAGATACGACACGTCGATGTCCGCCGCCACGCTGTCGAGCAGCCATTGATTGCCCGACTTCGTCAGCGCATAGGCGGCGTTCACGGGCGTCGAGCCGAGTTGGTAACGGGCCAGCACCGTCTGCTGCGTCGCGCCAGCGCCGGCGCCGGTCACCTGGATGGCCGTGATCGGAGAATCCGCCAGCCCCGTGGCCAGCATCTCGTCGGTCAGCAGGGAAGTGTCGGCCGGTGCGTTCAGCGCGTAGCCGAGGGCGCCGGCGGCGTCCCCGCTGGCGAGGGCCTCAAGGTAGCCCTGGACGGCGTGAGCGGCCGTGTCGGTCTGTCTGGCCGTCGGGCCCCCGGACGCGAACGGTATCGGCAGGTTCGGCAGACCACGCAGCGTGACGACCGCCACCAGCGCGAGGACCACCAGGCCCAGCATGCCGCCGAGGACCAGCGGTAACCGGCTCTTGGCCGTGGAGGGCGATTCCTGCCCGAGCGGCTGGCCGCCTGCGAACTGCTGGCCGGGGTGGATCGGCGGGGGGTAGAACGGGGCGGGGTGCAGCGCGGCGGGGGACAGCGGCAAGGGCTGCTGCCCCACTGGGGGCGGAGGGTTGGACGGTGGGCCGGGGTGCGGCGGACGGGGCCCTGCCGCCGACGACCCCTCGGGTGGCGCTGCGGGCGGACCGTCGGCTTCGGGTGGCAGCGGCTGCTGCTCGGCGGGTTCCTTCATGCTCGAGGGGCAGCCTGGCTGCTCGGCAAGCGCACCAGCAGGGCACCCGGACGGACGCTGCAGCTGAGCCTGCTGCGGGGCCCGACCACGTCCCCGTCCAACTGCGCGAGGACCGGCTTGCGGGTGACGGCCGTGATCTCGGGACCGGTGAGGCGCACCATGGCCGTGTGACCCCAGCGGTGCAGGGTCAACACGTACAGCCCGACGGCCAGCCACGCGGTGATCGACCGGGGCGACACCAGCACGGCGTCGAGCAGGCCGTCGTCCACCCTGGCTTCGGGCATCAGCCGCAGGCCGCCGGTGAGTTCGCCGCAATTGCCCACCAGCACGGTGGCCGCATGCTGGGAGAGGGCGTGCTCGGCGCCGGCGTCCACCCGGACCGAGAACCCGACCTTGACCAGAGCCCGCGCGCCGGAGACGGCGTAGGCCACCCAGCCGAAGCGCCTCTTCATCGCGGTGCTCGCGCCGCCGACGGCGTCCGCGTCCAGCCCCATGCCGGCCATGACGAGGAAGGCCACGGGTGCGTCACCGTCGAAGCTCACCAACCCCACGTCAACCGGGTGATCGAGACCGGTCAGGGCGGTGGTCAGGGCGGCATCGAGATCGTCGATGGGCAGCTTCAGGTTGCGTGCGAGCAGGTTGCCCGTGCCGCCGGGCAGCAGCCCCATGGGGACGCCGGCGTCGAGCAGGCCCTCAGCGACGGCGCGTACCGTCCCGTCCCCGCCGAGCGGGCAGACGAGCCGGGCTCCATCGGTTACCGCCCTGGCGGCCTGGCCCGTTCCGGGGTCGTCATGGGTGGTCTCGTACCAGCGCGGCTCCGGCCAGCCATGGTCGCGACAGGCCTGGTCGACCTTCGCCTCGACAGCTCTCAGGTCATCGAACTTGCTGGGGTTCACCACGACCGCCCAGGCTCCCGGCTGGTTCGTCATCAAACGCCGGACCCTTCCAGGTGGCAGATGGCCGCCCGAGCATAGGCACGCTCGGCCTCAAGGTCGACATGGCGGCTGTCGTCGTCGAGCACCACCGCGAAACCGCCGTCGAGGGCCTCCAGGCGGCGGAAGGCTGAGCCGAGCAGGCCGCGCAGTTGGTCTTCCCGCGGCAGCCACAGCACGTGGTCAGCGGCGATGCTGTCCAGGGCCCACTCGGTGGTGCCGTTGAACTTGATGATCCGGCCTCCCGGCACATCGTGGGCTTCGATCGTCATGTCGCTGATGACGAAGACCTCGTCCAGGTCGGTGTCGGGAATGACGAACCGGTCCCCGGCGGTGGGTTGCCATGGTGGTGCGACCTCGCGAAGCCGTCTGGCCTGTTCCTGCGTGATCATGCAATCTCCTCTGCACCTTGGCGCGAGGCTACCGTGGCTGGCCCGGTGGTGCGGGGTAGATTCTCCCGCATGAAAGGCACCGGCGCACTTCAGCTCATCTTCGCGTTCTTCCTGGGGCTCGTGGTCG
>CAYUWV010000067.1:4761-6026 GCA_964448385.1 uncultured Propionibacteriaceae bacterium
CCGAACGCCTTCGCGGCGAGCCGGTTGGTGTGGATCGGATTGGGGTCGCCGGATACGCGTCGGTACTGACGACCCAGATCGGCCGGGAGTCGCCACAGTGCTGTCGGGGAGGTCGCCTCGAAGTCGGGCTTGGGCGTCGGTGTCGGCTCACCCGGGGCGCTCAGTCCGTGGGCGAGATACGTGCTCACGCCGTCCCACACTGCCTCGTCGGCCACCCTGACCTGGCTGACCAGGTCGACCAGTGCCCCGCGGCGATGCGGACGGAGATTGTCGGCATGGACGAGCAACTGGAGGCGTTCACCGGCGGCGACCGGGCGCCGCAGCCGCATCCTGTTCGAGACGTGCACGACTCCGACCAGTCGGATCGTGGATTCCTCGCTGCCGAGCAGGGCGACCTGCAACGCGAACGTCAGCACGTGCAGCCAGGTGGGCGGCACGCTGTCGCGCAGCGTGAAGCCGCAGACTCGGGTGTACTCGGCCAGGCGCGAGAGATCCTGCCGGTGGTTGGTGACCATGACGGTGTGCCGGGGCAGTTCCGCCTGCTTGGCCCGGGAGGGCAGCAGTGCCCGCGCGAAGGCCTGGCCCATCCCCGGCAGCTCGGGCAGTAGTTCGATCGGGCGGTCCATCAAGCCCCGACCAGGTTCTGGCCGCAGACCCGGACGACCTGGCCGGTGACCCCGGCGCTCGCCGGGTCGAGGAAGTAGCCGATGGTCTCGGCGACGTCGATGGGGTTGCCGCCCTGGCTGAGGCTGTTGCTGCGCCGGAACACCTCGCGCTGCACGAACGGGATCTTCGCGGTCATCTCGGTCTCGATGAACCCCGGGGCCACCGCGTTGACGGTGATGCCGCGACCGGCGAGGTCGGGTGCCATCGCGCGCACCAGGCCGACCACGCCTGCCTTGGAGGCGGCGTAGTTGGCCTGGCCGCGGTTTCCGGCAATGCCCGACGTGGAGGCGATCCCCACGATGCGGCCGCCGTCGGCCAGCCCGCCGGGCCGACCCGGGTCGAGCAGGACGTCGTTGATGGCGATCTCGGCGGCCAGGTTGACGGCGAGGACCGACTGCCAGCGAGCGGCATCAGTGTTCACGAGCAGTTTGTCGCGGGTGATCCCGGCGTTGTGGACGATGCCGAACAGCGTGGCCTCGCTGCCGTGACGCTCCGCCACGTGTCCGGCGATCCTGCCCCCGGCCTCGGCGCTGGTGATGTCGAGTTGCAGGGCGGTGCCCGCCACGCCGTTGGCGACCGCGCTGAGCGCCTCCCCGGCG
>CAYUWV010000067.1:6126-11946 GCA_964448385.1 uncultured Propionibacteriaceae bacterium
GGTGCCTCGGCGGCCGCGTCCACGTAGACCAGGTTCGTCGTCGCGCCTCCGCGAAGCTCCTTGCCGAGGCTGCGGTTGATGCCGTCCAGGGACTGCGCGACGGCTCGCGCCTCCCAGCCGTCCACCGCGTCGCCGGGGCGGGCCAGCACCACGATCCGTCCGCTGGGTTCCAGGGCGCGCGCCGCCGGACGCAGCACCGCGCGGAGTCGTTCGAGTTGGCTGATGCCCCGCAGTTCGGTGGCGTCCACCACCAGGGCGCCCAGCGGTGCGCTGTAGTGCGGCGGGTCTTCGTCGCTGGGGGCCGGCTGGTCCACCACCGGGTCATCCCAGCCGAGTTCCAGCAATTGCAGCGTCTCGGCCGCCAGCCGGGACGGCCCGAGCGCGGCTTGCGCGATCGGGCCCTGGGGCCAGGTGCGTCCCCGACGCAGGTTGGCAGGCTCGGCCAACCCGGCACGCGTGGCGATGGCCTGGCCCGCCGGCGAGGTGAACAACTTCTCCAAGGCGCTCATCACACCGCCTCCAGGATCGCGACGACCCCCTGCCCGCCAGCTGCGCACACCGAGATCAGTCCCCGAGTGCCCGGGCCGCGGGTGGCCAGCAGTCGCGCCAGCGTGGCCACGATGCGGGGGCCGGTGGCGGCGAACGGGTGGCCGGCCGCCAGGGAGGATCCGTTGACGTTCAGCCTCGACCGGTCGATCGTCCCCACCGCGCCCGGCAGGCCGACCGAGCGGCAGTAGGCGTCCGATTCCAGGGCGGCGAGCGTCGCCAGCACCGTCCCGGCGAACGCCTCGTGGACCTCCACGAACGCGAAGTCGTCCAATCCCAGCCCTTGCCGGGCGAGCAGTCGTCCGATGGCTGTCACCGGGGCCAGCAGCAGGTCGGCGCCGCCGGGGTGGTCGACGGCGGCCACCTCGGCGTCCACGAACCGGGCCAGCGCCGGCAGGTGATTCCGGGCTGCCCAGTCGGCCTCGGCGAGCAGGACGGTCGCCGCCCCGTCGGAGAGCGCGGTGGAGTTGCCGGCGGTCAGGGTGGCCGAATCGCCGCGACCGAAGACCGTTGGCAAGGCGGCCAGGCGTTCCACGCTGGTGTCGGGGCGCAGGATCGAATCCCTGGTCAGGCCAAGGTACGGGGTGACCAGGTCGTCGAAGAAGCCGGCGTCCCAGGCTCGGGCGAGGTTGTGGTGAGAGGCGACGGCCAACTCGTCCTGCGCTTCGCGGCTGACCTGCCAGGTGAGATTGGTCACCGCCTGGTGCTCGCCCATCGACAGCCCCGTGCGAGCCTCGTTCAAGCGTGGGGTCTCCGGCGACAGGTGGGAGGGACGGATGGCCGCCAGGGCCTTGAGTCGGCCGCCCAGGCTCTTCGCGGCGTTGGCGGCCAGGAGCGCCCGACGCAGCCGATCGTTGACGGCGATGGGCGCGTCCGAGGCCGAATCCACCCCGCCCGCGATGCCGACCTCGATCTGTCCAAGGGCGATCTTGTTGGCGATGTGGACGGTGGCCGCCAGGCCGGTGGCGCACGCCAACTGAATGTCGACGGCCGGGGTCTCGGGTGCCAGGGCTGAGCTCAGGACTGCCTCGCGGGTCAGGTTGAAGTCGCGCGAGTGCTTGAGGACGGCGCCCGCAGCCACCTCGCCGACTCGGGTGCCGGCCAGTCCGAAGCGGCCGATGAGCCCGTCGAGCGCTGCGGTCAACAGGTCGTGATTGGAGGCGTGGGCGTAGGCGCCGCCGGACTTCGCGAAGGGGGTGCGATTCCCGCCGACAACGACGGCCTGGCGCAATCCGGTGGACGTCATCGTGCCTCCTGAAGCGTGCAAAATAGACGATACCCAAGGTAGCAGGTACGCCTCGTACTGGGTACCCTGGGGGTATGGCCACCACCGTAGATGGACGGGACAGCCGCTGGGTCGAGTACCGCGCCGTCCGCCGCCGAGAGCTCGTCGAACACGCGTTGCGGGCGATCCGTCGGCACGGGGCCGGCGTGGGGATGGACGAGATCGCCGCCCAGGCGGGTACCTCGAAGACCGTCATCTACCGCTACTTCGGTGATCGGGCGGGGTTGTACGCCGCGGTGGTGGACGCCGTCCACACCTACATCCACGACGACCTGACCGCGACGCTGCACCTGACCGACCCCGACGACCTGCCCCAGCTGACCGCGAACCTGGCCAATGCCTACCTTGCCCTGGTCGAGCGTGACCCGGACATCTACCGGTTCGTGCTGAACCGGCCGTTGGAAGGCCCGGCGGCCTCGGTCGACCCCTGGGGTGGCCTGCCGGACGTGATGGGCGATCACCTCGAAGGGGCGATCGCCGAACACCTGGTCGCCCACGGTCAGGACCCGGCCTGCGCCGCGACCTGGGGTCACGGCCTGGTGGGTTTCATTCGCGCCTCCGCAGACCGCTGGATGGCCAGCGATCCCCGTCCGCCGCGTGCCCAGATCGTGGACCATGTCTGCCGACTCTTCGACCCGGCGCTGGCCGCCGGGCTCGCCGCCGTCCCTACCCTTGCGGAGCAACGATGACCCTGCTGACCACCCCTAGCGAAACCCTCACCTCACTTGGCTCAGCCCTGCGTGTCGCGCTGGACGGACCGTTCGCCGACGCCCGTGCCCGGGCTCGGGCCGAGTTCCCCGCCGGGAACCTGCTGCGCGACCCTGCCCAATCCCTCGACGAGGCCCGGGAGTGGGTGCTGCGTCGGCTCCGGGAACTGCAGGCGGCGGGGTTCGGCTCGACCGGCGTGCCAGCAGCCGCCGGTGACGCTGCCGACCCGACCGCCGCCATGGTCACCTTCGAGATGCTCGCGCACGGGGACCTGTCGGTGACCATCAAGTCGGGGGTGCAGTTCGGTCTGTTCGGCGGGGCGGTGGTCAACCTGGGGACGGCCTGGCATCACGACACCTACCTGGCCGACATCACCGGGCTGAGGTTGCTGGGCTGCTTCGCGATGACGGAACTCGGCCACGGTTCCGACGTGGCCAGCCTGGAGACCACCATCACCTTCGACGCGCAGGCCGACGAGTTCGTGGTGGATTCGCCGACGCCGGCGGCGACCAAGGCCTACCTCGGCAATGCCGCGGCGCACGGTTCGCTGGCTGTCGTGTTCGGTCAGTTGGTGGTGGCCGGCGAGCGTCAGGGCGTCCACGCGATCCTGGTCCCCATCCGCGACGAGGCCGGACGGGATCTGCCCGGGGTCACCACCGGCGACCAGGGCCACAAGGGTGGCTTGCTCGGGGTCGACAACGGCACGCTCGCCTTCAACCACGTCCGGGTGCCACGACGGCTGCTGCTCGATCGGTACGGCGGGGTGGACGCCCAGGGCCAGTACCGCTCGGTGATCAGCGACCCCAACCGTCGCTTCTTCACCATGCTGGGCACCCTCGTGCGCGGACGGGTCTGCATCGCAGCCGCCGGGGGGATTGCGGCCCGCCGTGGGCTCTCCATCGCTACCCGCTACGCCTTGCGCCGTCGCCAGTTCCTGGCTCCCGGCAGCTCGGACGGCGTCCTGCTGCTGGACTACCTCACCCACCAGCGGCGGTTGCTGCCGCTGATCGCTCGGTCGTACGCGCTCGGCTTCGCACAGAACGAACTGACCGTTGCGCTCGTGCGGATCCAGGGCGGTGGCCAAGCGACGGTTCGGGAACAGCGTGAACTCGAAACGCGCGCTGCCGGCCTGAAAGCCATGGCGACCTGGTTCGCCAACGCCGCCCTGCAGGAATGCCGCGAGGCCTGCGGCGGTGCGGGTTACCTGTCGGAGAACCAACTGACCGGCCTGCGCGCCGACGTGGACATCTTTGCCACCTTCGAGGGCGACAACACCGTGCTGTGCCAACTGGTGACCAAGGCGCTGCTGACCGACTACGCCGTGAGTTGGGGGGAACTCGATCGTTCCGGAGTGGTGCAGGCCACCGCCCGGCTGATCGGAGAGGCGGTGCTGGAACGGACGGCGGCGAACCTGCTGATCGAACGGCTGGTGGCCGCGGCGCGGCGCCGTCCGGAGGAGACCACCCTGGTGGATCGCGGCTGGCACGCGTGGCTGTTCGAGGAGCGGGAACGCCACTCGCTGGAGTCGCTGGCCCGGCGGATGCGGGCCGCCGGACGAGGTCCGGGGGACCGGTTCGAGGCGTTCAACCGGCTCGGCGACCACGTGCAGTTCGTGGCGCGAGCACACCTGGAACGGGTCACCCTGGAGGCCTTCATCGCCGGCATCGCCGCCTGCGACGACCCTGCCGCCAAGGCCGTGCTGGAGCGGCTGTGCTCCTTGTACGCGCTGGGGAGCCTTCACCGCGATCGGGCCTGGTTCCTGGAGCACAGCCGGATCAGCGCTGCGCGGGCCAAGGCGATAGGGGAGCAACTCAACTCGCTGTGCCGCGCGCTGCGTCCCGATGCTGTGAGTCTGGTGGAAGGCCTCGGTGTGCCGGAATCCTGGCTGGGCGCCGCCCTGCTGTCTGAGTAGTGCCCCAGATCAGGGCAGGCCGACGGCCCTGCCGGCGGCGGCCGCGAGCGCCCCGACCAGCACCACCACGATGTAGGGAGCCTTCAGCCACAGGGCCAGCGCCCCGGCGCCCAGCGCCAGCAGCCGGGAGTCGAACGCCAGCGACTGACCCGCGCCCACCGTGTTCAAGACGGTGAGGGACGCCAACAGCCCGACGGTCAATGCCCCGGCCAGGTCGGCCACGATCGGGCGATCCAGCCAGGTCTGGGGCAGCAGGTAGCCGGCGAGCTTGGTCAGGAAGGCCATGCCGGCCGCCAACAGGAGCCACCCCCACAGGCTCATGACTCACCTCGCAGCGAGCGCCGCCGCTGCAGCCACCACGCGAGCGCTGTCACCCCGGCCGCGATCAGCACCGGGATCCCGGGTTCCACGGCCGGCACCATGACGATGGTCGCCACGGCGGCGATGACGGCGATCGCGACCGGATCCCTCCCCGCCAGCCGGGGCCAGAGCAGGCCGAGGAAGGCCGCCACGGCAGCCCCGTCCAGCCCCCACCGAGCGGGGTCGCCCAGGGCGTTGCCGCCCAGCGCGCCGATCACCGTGAACGTGTTCCACATCACGAAGACGCCGACGCCGCTGGTCCAGAAGCCGCGCACCCGTTCGTCGTGGTCGTCCTGGGCGCTGGCGGTGGCCATCGACTCGTCGATGGTGAGCTGCGCCATCAGCGGGATGTGCCGGGGCTCCGGTCGCAGGAGCGCCTTGAGTTGCATGCCGTAGACGCCGTTGCGCACGCCCAGCAGTGAGGCTGCCGCCCAGGCCGCGGCGCCGGTGCCGCCGCCGGCGATGACCGCGATGAACGCGAATTGCGAGCCGCCGGTGAACATCAACAGGCTGAGCGCGCTGGTCTGCCACACGGTGAGCCCGGCCGCCACCGACAGTGCCCCGAACGAGATCCCGTACACCCCGACGGCTGCCGCGATGGAGAGGCCCATCCGCACGGCCGGCGTCAACCGTCCGGTGGGAGCGGTGATGGTGGGCACGCTGGAAAGCTAGCTGCCCGGCTGCCCGCTGGCCAAGTCGGCCAGCAGGCCAATCCGAATCGCGTGGCCCGTCCGAACCGAGGCGGCGGCGACGTCAGTTCGCGTCAATGGTCTCCTCGTCGGTGTAGATCCCGGGCCGGTCCACGATCAGGACGGTGCCGCCGGCGTCGTCCGCCTTGAGGTGGGACGGGGCCAGGCTGTGCGCGAGGTGGTAGACGGCGACGGTGACGATGGTGCCCAGGGCGATTCCGCTGAGCGAGAAGGACTCGCTGAACGTCAAGGTCACGTCACCGACGCCGATGATGATGCCTGCCGCGACCGGAACCAGGTTGATCGGGTTGCCGAAGTCG
>CAYUWV010000068.1:0-11792 GCA_964448385.1 uncultured Propionibacteriaceae bacterium
CCATGGGGGTCGTCGCTGAGGTCACCGACCAGGTGCTGCTGGCGGTCTCGCTGATCCCGCCGGGTCGCGTCACCAGCTACAAGGCCATCGGGCTGCTGGTGGGCTGCGGCCCCCGGGTCGTGGCGCGAGTGCTGGCGACCGACGGCGGTTCGGTGTGCTGGTGGCGGGTGGTGCACGCCGACGGCACGATCGCCGCGCACCTGGTCGGCAGCGCCCGCACCCACCTGGCCAGCGAGGGGGTTGTGGTGTGCGGGAACCGAGTCGACTTCGGGCGCCACGGAGTCTCGGCAGGCTAGCCGCGTCGCGACATCGATTTGGGCGGTGGGCGCCAGTTCGTGTAATGTCAACCGCTGTCCGGCCCCTATAGCTCAGTCGGCAGAGCGTCTCCATGGTAAGGAGAAGGTCTGCGGTTCGATTCCGCATGGGGGCTCTGTGTGTGGAGGGACGGAATAACCGCCCGTCGTCCCGGTGTTCCGGTCTTCAGACACGCCCGGCGGGATAGCTCAGGCGGTAGAGCAAGCGGCTCATAATCGCTGTGTCGCGGGTTCAAGTCCCGCTCCCGCTACAACGCAAGATCCACTGGTAGGAAAGAGAGCACGATGGCCAAGAAGCAAGCCGATATTCGGCCGAAGATCACGTTGGCGTGCACCCAGTGCAAGGAGCGCAACTACATCACCAAGAAGAACCGCCGCAACGACCCTGACCGGTTGGAGCTGAAGAAGTTCTGCCCCAAGTGCCACGTGCATACCGCTCACCGCGAGACCCGCTGAACCTCAGCGACCCAGAGCCGTCCACCTGTGGGTGGGCGGCTCTTGTGCGTTCCTGCCGGTTACGGGTCAAGCAGATGAACGTCCTGACGATGCTCTGGGCGGGGTTGGGGCTTGTGGCGTTAGCCTAGGCGCATGCCGATCAGCCAACTGCACGAGGGTAGGACCTACCCCGCCACGGCCGCGCTGCGGGTGACCCGGGAGCGGATCACCCAGTTCGCCGCGGCCCTCGGTGACGCCGACAATCCCGCCTACGGGGGTCCCGCCCCGATCGCGCCGCCCACCTTCGCCGTCGTGTTGTCCTCGGCCGCCTGGGGTGCCATGTTCGACGATCCCGACCTGGAGCTCGCGCTGAGCCGTACGGTCCACGTCGACCAGAAGTTCGTCTGGCGGCGTCCGCTGCGCGCGGGGGACGAGGTGTCCGCCGTCCTCACGATTGAACGGGTTCGTCCGCGTGGTGCGACCGCGATTGTCGGCATCGCCGTCGAACTCACGACCACTGCCGGGGAGCACCTCTGCACCGCCACGTCCACCCTGATGCATACCGCCCGGGAGACAGCATGACCGCCAGCATCGAGCCGGGGCTGGAACTGCCCGGCTTCACTCACGTCTTCACCCGCGCTGATCTGGTGCGGTACGCCGACGCCTCCGGCGACGACAACCCCATCCACCTGTCGGAGGAGAAGGCCGCCGAACTCGGGCTGCCCGGGGTGATCGCCCACGGCATGCTCACGATGGGGACGGCGCTGCGCGTCGTCACGGACTGGATCGGCGACCCTGCCCGCGTGCTGAGCTACCAGGTGCGTTTCACCAAGCCCGTCGTGGTCGACGAGGCGGCCGGTGCTGAGGTCCACTTCGGCGGTCGGGTCACCGCCGTGGCTGACGGTGTCGCCAAGGTGTCGCTCGAGGTCACCTGCGAGGGTGCCAAGGTGTTGGGCGCCGCCGTCGCCGAGGTGCGCCTTGACTGACCCGACAACCGGGGTGACCTTGGCCGACCTCACCACGTTTCGGGTCGGTGGCCCGGCGCGACGGGTGGTGGAGCCGGTTGACGAGGCGTCCCTGATCGAGGCGGTGAGCTCTTGCGATGCCACCGGCGAGCCCGTCCTGCTCGTCGGTGGTGGTTCCAACCTGCTCGTGTCGGACGCCGGCTTCGACGGCACCGTGATCCTGCTGACCGCGCTGCGGGGGATCGAAGCCGAGGACGTGATGGCCTGCTCGGGGGCGTTCCTGCGAGTGGCTGCGGGTGAGCCGTGGGACAACGTGGTGGCCCACTGCGTTGCCAACCGGTTCGTCGGCGTGGAGGCACTCTCGGGGATTCCCGGACTGGCCGGTGCCACCCCGATCCAGAACGTGGGGGCCTATGGCCAGGAGGTGTCGCACGCCATCGCCCGCGTCCGCACCTACGACCGGGTCGAGCGCACGGTTCGCACGTTCAGCGTGGCCGATTGCGGGTTCGGCTACCGCCACTCCCGGTTCAAGGCCGAGATCGGTCGGTGGCTGGTGCTGTCGATCAGCCTCCAGCTGCGCCTTGGGGCGGAGTCGGATCCGATCCGCTACGCCGAACTTGCGCGTCGCCTCGGCGTCGAACCCGGAGCCCGCGCCCCGCTCGAGGAGACCCGCCAGGCGGTCATCGACCTGCGCCGGGCCAAAGGAATGGTGCTGGATGCCTCGGATCATGACACCTGGAGCGCGGGGAGTTTCTTTACCAACCCCGTCCTGAGCGCCGAGCAGGCAGCCGAGCTGCCTCCCGATGCCCCGCGGTATCCGGCGGGGCAGCTGGTCAAGAGCAGTGCCGCCTGGCTGATCGAGCACGCCGGCTTCGGCAAGGGTTACGGCACCCCGCCGGCCACGCTGTCGACGAAACACACGCTCGCACTCACGAATCGCGGCGGTGCCCGAGCGGCCGACATCGTGGCGTTGGCGCGTGAGGTCCGCGATGGGGTTGAGGCAGCCTTCGGCGTCCGGCTGGCGCCAGAGCCCTTCCTGGTCGGGTGCTCGCTGGAGCCCTGACCGCCCTGGGCTGTCGCCCCGGCGCATGGCGCCCCTAGACTGACCGCCCGGTACCTGACAGCCGCCGGTATCTGAAAGGAAGTCCCGTGAGCATCTTGACGTCCGTTCCGCTGGCGCCCAGAGACCCCATCCTTGGGCTGACCGAGCAGTTCGTTTCCGACCCTCGACCGGAGAAGGTCAACCTTGGGGTCGGGGTCTACCTCGGTGAGGACGGACGGATCCCGCTGCTCGACTGCGTGAAGACGGCAGAGGCCCGGCTGGCGGCGGCGCCGACGCCGCGCGGCTACCTTCCCATCGACGGTCTGGCGACCTACAACACCGCCGTGAAGCACCTCGTTTTCGGGTCGACTGCTGAGCCGGTGCTCTCGGGCCGGGTGGTGACCGTGCAGGGCCTTGGTGGCACCGGGGCGCTGAAGGTCGGTGCCGAGTTCCTGAAGGTCACCTCGGCCAGCGGCACGGTGCTGATCTCCGATCCTTCGTGGGAGAACCACCAGGCGCTGTTCAGCCGGGCCGGCTTCGACGTCCGAAGCTACCGCTACTACAACCGTGCCCTGGGTGGCATCGACTTCGACGGCATGCTCGCCGATCTGGCCGTGGCCGACCCCGGCACGATCGTGGTCCTGCATGCCTGCTGTCACAACCCGACCGGCTACGACCTGAGCGCTGCCCAATGGCAGCAGGTCGCGTCGATCGTGGTCGAGCGCGGACTGGTGCCGTTCCTTGACCTGGCCTACCAAGGCTTTTCTGAGGGCATCGAGGCGGACGGTGCGGTCGTGGCGCGATTCGCGGCGTTGGGTGTCCCGGTGCTCGTCGCTTCGTCGTTCAGCAAGAGCTTCAGCCTCTACGGCGAACGGGTCGGCGGCTTGAGCGTGGTCGTCGCCGACGCCGCGGAAGCTTCACGGGTGCTGTCCCAGCTCAAGGTGACGATCCGCACCACCTATTCCAGCCCCCCGACCCACGGGGCGGCAGTGGTGGCCGCCGTCCTGGCTGATGCCGAGCTTCGGGCCGGCTGGGTCAGCGAATTGGAGGCGATGCGGCTGCGAATCCGTGCCATGCGAACCGCGCTGGTGACCGGGTTGGTGACTGCCGGTGCCAGCGTCGACATGGGCTTCATCGCCGACCAGATCGGGATGTTCAGCTACTGCGGCCTCAGCGCCGAACAGATGAGCGAGCTGCGCACCGTCCATGCTGTCTACGGCACGGACGCCGGACGGATCTGCGTGGCCGCGCTGAACCAAGGCAATGTCGCGAGGGTCGCCTCGGCGATTGCCTCCGTCCTGTAGGCACCCTGCGGTGGCCGGTTCGACTCGCGCGGGGTAACCACGTACAATCTTCGTCTTGGTGACCGGCACCCATTTGGCCATGCCCACAAGGCGACGGCGAGGGTGGCATTCACCACTGAGGGCAATAGCTCAATTGGCAGAGCAGCGGTCTCCAAAACCGCAGGTTGGGGGTTCAAGTCCCTCTTGCCCTGCTGCAGAACTGCGCACACCCGACAGCGAAGGACGGCCACTCGTGGCGGACGAACAGGACCAGGCGAAGGCCGACGTCCCCGATGAGCCGACCCCCGAGCCGGTTGAGCTGCAGGATCTGCCGCTGACCGAGGCAGAGCAGGTGGCCATTGCTGCCGCCAGCGCGCGCCCGGCCCGAAAAGCCGCCACCGTCGAGCCCAAGGGGCACGCCACGCGGAAGCGCTCCGAGGCCAGCCAAGCTCCGGAGAAGGTGAAGCGAACCACCCCGATCCAGTTTGCGAAGGAATCCGCCGAGGAACTCCGCAAGGTGATCTGGCCGACCCTGAGCCAGTTGCAGCAGTACTTCATCGTGGTGTTGGTGTTCGTCCTGATCATCATCGCCTTCGTCGGCGCGTTGGACCTGCTGTTCGGTTGGGCCCTGCTGAAGACGCTCGGCTGAGCACAAGGAAGCGAGAGACGACGTGACTGATACCCCCATCGACCCCTACCAGGCATCCGAGGACTTCGAGATCGACCTGGGGTCGCTCGAGTCCAGCGCAGACGAGGTCGAGCTCAACCTTGACTTCGCCGAAGGACTCGACACCCCGGCCGAGGCGGACGACCTACTGCTCGACCTGGGCGAAGAGCCAGTCGCGGAGCCCGAGTCCGACGAACTGGACGCCGACGAAGAGGCCGTCGTGGCCGAGTTGCGGCAGACGCTGCGCAGCCAGATCGGCGACTGGTACGTCATCCACACCTATTCGGGGATGGAGAACCGGGTCAAGCAGAACCTCGACAACCGGGTCAAGACCCTCGGCATGGAGGACTACATCTTCGAGGCGGTCGTGCCGACCGAGGAGGTCACGGAGACCCGAAACGGCGCCAAGAAGTCGGTCACGCGCACCGTGCTGCCCGGCTACGTGTTGGTACGGATGGAGCTGACGGACGCCTCCTGGGCCGCGGTGCGGCACACCCCGTCGGTGACCGGCTTCGTCGCGCACGCCAACGCCCCCGTCCCGCTCAGCCTCGATGAGGTCGAGAAGATGCTGGCCCCGGCCGCGCTGGCCAAAGCCGCTGCTGCAACCACCGGTTCCAAGCCGCGCAGCAAGAAGATCGAGGTCACCGACTTCACGATCGGCGACTCGGTCATGGTGGTCCAGGGCCCCTTCGCCGGGGTGCACGCGACCATCACCGAGATCAATGCGAACAGCCAGCGGCTCAAGGCTCTGGTGGAGATCCTCGGCCGGGAGACCCCGGTGGATCTCACTTTCGGCCAGATCCAGAAGGTCTAGCTCTCGCATGGCGGTCGGCCAGCCAGGTCGACCGTGACCACGAAACACCACGACAAAGGACCCACTCATGCCTCCCAAGAAGAAGGTTGCCGCGATCGTCAAGGTTGCCTTGAACGCGGGCGCGGCCACTCCTGCACCGCCGGTCGGTACCGCACTCGGTCCGCACGGCGTCAACATCATGGAGTTCTGCAAGCGATACAACGCCGAGACGGAGCCGATGCGCGGCAACGTCATTCCGGTCGAGATCACGATCTTCGAGGACCGGACGTTCACGTTCATCACGAAGACGCCGCCCGCCGCCGAACTGATCAAGAAGGCCGCAGGCCTCAAGAGCGGCTCGGCCCGTCCCCACACCGACAAGGTGGGGAAGCTCACCGCCGACCAGGTGCGCGAGATCGCTGCCACGAAGCTGCCCGACCTGAATGCCAACGACATCGACGCCGCGATGAAGATCGTGGCCGGAACTGCACGTTCCATGGGCGTCACGGTCGAGGGCTGACCACCACCACCCACCGTGGGAGGGCAGCGCGCCCGCACCACACCTGGCACCGGTCCACACGAGGGCCGCACCAACAACAGGAGACCAGATCATGAAGCGAAGCAAGGCTTACCGGGCCGCCGAAGAGGCGATCAAAGCCGATCAGTTGTACACCCCCGAACAGGCCATTGCGCTGGCGAAGCAAGGCGCCTCGGCCAAGTTCGACGAGACCATCGAGGTTGCCATCCGCCTCGGGGTCGACCCCCGCAAGGCGGACCAGATGGTGCGCGGCACGGTCATCCTTCCCAACGGCACGGGCAAGACGGCAAGGGTCCTCGTCTTCGCCACCGGTGAGAAGGCTGCCGAGGCCTTGGCCGCCGGCGCTGACGAAGTGGGTTCCGACGACCTGATCGAGAAGATCACCGGCGGCTACCTCGACTTCGACTCCGTCGTCGCCACCCCCGACCTGATGGGCAAGGTGGGGCGGTTGGGTCGCGTCCTGGGCCCGCGCGGCCTGATGCCGAACCCGAAGACCGGGACGGTCACCATGGACGTGGCCAAGGCCGTCACCGAGATCAAGGGCGGCAAGATCGAGTTCCGGGTCGACCGGCACGCGAACCTGCACCTGATCGTCGGCAAGGCATCCTTCGCCCCGGCGCTGCTGGCGCAGAACTACTTCGCTGCCCTCGACGAGGTGGTGCGCCTCAAGCCCAGTGCGGCCAAGGGTCGCTACCTGGCGAAGATCACCGTGTCCTCGACGATGGGCCCCGGCATCGCCGTGGATCCGACCCGGACCAAGCCTGCCGAGTGACCTGAATAACCCGTTGTCAGCTGGACGCAGCGGGCCTTGCGCAAACTGGCGCAGGGCCCGCTGTGGTGTTCTAGGGTGTCGGTCATGGCAACGCTGGCGGACACCTTCGCGCTGAGGCTCGAACGCTACCTCCCGACCCTCTCGACGAGCCTCACCGCCGTCTACGGCGACCGGGCTCCGGACCTGCTCGCGCGGGTGCGTGAGGTGATGTGGTCCGCGCTGGAGGCTCGCAGCGATGACCTTCGGTTGCTGGATGACAAGCGACTGCTTTCCCCGGACTGGCTCCAGCGACCCGACATGGTCGGCTACGTCACCTACACCGAGCGGTTCGCCTCGAACCTCAGCGGCGTGGCGGAGCACCTGGACTACCTGTCAGACCTGGGGGTCACGTACCTGCACCTGATGCCGCTGTTGCGCCCGCGGGACGGTGCCAACGACGGCGGCTACGCGGTGGCCGACTACCGTGCCGTCCGGGCCGATCTTGGCACCATGGCGGATCTGAGCGAGCTGGCCGCCCGGCTGCGCGACCGCGGCATCTCGCTGGTGCTCGACCTGGTGCTGAACCACGTCGCCCGGGAGCACGAGTGGGCCGTGCGCGCTCGTGCTGGAGAGGGCAAGTACCGTGACTACTTCCGGATCTTCCCCGACCGTGCCGAGCCGGACGCCTATGAACAGACGTTGCCCGAGGTGTTCCCCGACTTCGCACCCGGCAACTTCACCTGGGACGAGGGTGTCGACGGTTGGGTCTGGACCACGTTCAACGACTACCAGTGGGACGTCGACTGGGCCAACCCGGATGTGTTCTGCGAATTCCTCGACATCATCTGCTTCCTCGCCAACGCTGGGGTGGAGGTGATCCGGCTCGACGCGATCGCCTTCATCTGGAAGCGGCTGGGAACCAACTGCCAGAACGAACCGGAGGTCCATCACCTCACCCGGGCGTTGCGCAGCGCACTGCGCATCGTGGCGCCTGCGGTGGCCTTCAAGGCCGAGGCGATTGTCGGTCCGGACGACCTGATCAAGTACCTCGGCACCGGGGTTCACCACGGCCGACTTTCCGACATGGCGTACCACAACTCGCTGATGGTGCAGCTGTGGAGCGCGCTGGCGTCCCGCCATACCCGGCTGGCGGAGATCGCGCTGTCCAACGTGCCGCCCAAGCCCACGACCACGACGTGGGGCACCTACGTCAGGTGCCATGACGACATCGGGTGGGCGATCAGCGATGCCGACGCCGCGACCGCGCAGATTGACGGCTTCGGGCATCGGGGCTTCCTGTCGGACTTCTTCAGCGGGGAGTACGCAGGCTCGTTCGCGCAAGGGATGGTCTTCCAATTCAACCCGCAAACCGGCGACCGGCGGATCTCCGGCAGCTGTGCCAGCCTGGCCGGGCTGGAGCGGGCGATGGCCAGTGGCGACCGCTTCCGGATCGACGATGCCATCCGACGGGTCGTGCTGCTGTATACCGTCGTGCTCGGCTTCGGTGGCGTCCCCCTGCTCTACATGGGCGACGAGTTGGGCATGCTCAACGACTACGGGTTCGTGGACGTGCCAGAGCACGCCGAGGACAACCGTTGGGTGCATCGGCCTCGGATGGACTGGGCGCTGGCAGCCGAAGCCGACCGTGATCCCTCGAGCGTGCCGGGACGGATCAAGGCTGGGATCGCACACGTGATCGACGTGCGGCGCAATACCCCTGCCCTGCACGCCTCGATCGAGTCCGTCGTGGTGCCGAGCCCGGATCCGCGGCTGCTGATCCTTCGGCGGGATCATCCGGAGGCCACGATGGTGATGGTCTACAACTTCTCGGAGGGCCCCACCTACCTGCCGTGCGACGTCCTGCGCGGCCCGCTGGGGGCGAACCCGACGGAGTTGCTGGGGGGGCACGCGTACTCGCTCGACCCCCACGGGCTGCGGATCGACCCGTATCAGGCCTTGTGGTTCCAGACGCAGCGGTCCTGAGTCACCGATCGATTTGGCCGATGGTCGCCAGCTGGCCTAAGCTTCTCTACGCCGTAGACCGCTGGTGCGGTCCTGGTTGGCCAGGGCCGGCAAATCCCGCGCAGGTGAAACGTGAATTGCTTCGTTGTCGATGAGTGGCAGCGAGTTCTCCCCGGGTCGCCCTGCGCGCCGGGGTTTTCTTTTTCCCGGGGTGTCTGCGGCTGACACAACAAGAAGTGGGGAAGGAGACCCATGGCGAGGCCGGACAAGGCAGCTGCCGTCGACGAGCTGAAGGATGCCTTCAGTACCTCTGCGGCCGCCGTGCTGACCGACTACCGCGGACTCACCGTCAAGGACCTGAAGACATTACGCAGGTCCCTGGGCGAGGCCGCAACCTACGCCGTCGCAAAGAACACCCTGACCACGATCGCGGCCCGTGAAGCGGGCATCGAAGGACTCGATGAGCAGCTCACCGGGCCGACCGCGATCGCCTTCATCCGCGGTGACGTAGCCACCGTGGCGAAGGGGTTGCGGGACTTCGCGAAGGCCCATCCGCTTCTGGTCATCAAGGGTGGCGTCATGGACGGGCGCGTCCTCGATGCCGATTCGGTCAAGAAGTTGGCCGATCTCGAGTCTCGCGAGGTTCTGCTCGCGAAGCTCGCCGGTGCGATGAACGGGAACCTGGCCAAGGCTGTTGGCCTGTTCGCGGCGCCGTTGTCCCAGATGGCTCGCGTCGCGGCCGCTCTGGCGGACCAGAAGCAATCGAACGAGTAAGAGAAACGAAAGGACGCCTAACATGGCGAAGCTCAGCAATGACGAGCTCCTTGATGCCTTCAAGGAGATGACCCTGATCGAACTCAGCGAGTTCGTGAAGCTGTTCGAAGACACCTTCGGCGTGACCGCTGCCGCTCCGGTGGCCGCTGCCGCTGCTCCGGGTGCCGCCGCGGCCGAGGCCGTTGAGGAAGAGGAAGTCAGCAACGAGGTCGACGTGATCCTCGAATCTGCCGGTGACAAGAAGATCCAGGTCATCAAGGAGGTGCGCGCGCTCACCAGCCTCGGCCTGAAGGAAGCCAAGGATCTGGTGGAGGCCGCTCCGAAGGTTGTTCTGGAGAAGGTCGCCCGTGACGTCGCTGCCAAGGCGAAGGACGCCCTTGAGGCCGCCGGCGCTTCGGTGACGGTCAAGTGAGGCGTGCTGCCTAGCTGGACCGCAGGCATAACGAATCGGCGGTAGCCCCTGAGGGCTACCGCCGATTCGCGTTTCGAGGGTGGGTGAGTCGTGCGGCGCTGCTGCGGCGGAGGCCGGTCAGCGGGCCAGCGGCCAATCGCCTTGTCCGCCCCTGGTGGAAATCTTGGTGATCTTGACCGTCGGTGCGGCATGGTCGGCTGGGGTCGCGCTGATCGGAATGACAGCGAGCGCGCCCGCGAGGGCTGCGGCCGCGATGACCTTGCGTACGATGGCCACTATAAAGGTCCCCTCTAATCTTACTGCGTCTCTTCCCTGAGAAAGTACGGGACGCTTGACTGGCTTGTCAAGATTTGACATGGTTCCCACGGGAGATAACCGACAGGGAGGACGCCGTGGCTGGATCGCATCATGGGGTCGAATTTGGCCACCAGTTGCGGGAGAGTCGGCTGCATCGGGGAATGTCCCAGGTAGCGCTCGGCGGCGACAAGTACTCGGGCAGCTACATCTCCCACCTCGAGAGCGGTCGGCGTGCCCCGACGGCCGAGGTCATCGACTTCCTGTCGCGCCGGCTCGGAGTCTCGGCGCTGGAGTGGGGGATCACCGGGCCATCGACCACCACCGGTGCGGGTGGGGAGCGCCCTGGGCCCGACATCATCGAGAACCTGCTGATTGCCGAGCGGGCACGGTCGGATCGCGACTGGGTCGCTGCCGCGGCGCACGCCGAGAAGGCCGCAGCCGGTGCCGCGGCAGCCGGCGATTCGGTCCGTCACTGGGAGGCCACCTACGTGGTGGCTCAGGCCATGTTCGCTGGAGCCCAGTTCGCCGATGCAGCGGAAATGGCCCGGACGCTCGCGGAGCATGAGGCGGCCCGGGAATTCCCGGTGGCCCGCGCCCAGGCACTCAGTCTCGCGTCCGTCGCCTACCGATCCAGCGACCGGCTCGGCTGGGCGGTCGCCTACGCGGCGCGCGCGGTGGAAGCCGCGTCGTCTGCACCCCCGATCATTCTGGCCGAGGCGTTGATGGCCTTGGTCAGCGCGCTCTCCGAGGCCGGCCATACCGCTGGGGAAGTGGCTGACTACGTGGCTCGCCTGGAAGTGATCAGTCCCCGGCTCACGTCGGACCACTCGCGTGGCATGGTCGCCTGGGCGATCGGGACCGCCGCGTTCAAGGCGTCTGACGTTGCCAGGGGTTTGGCGTGGCACGCGCAGGCCAAGGCACTCCTGGATCCCCAACGCGACCTGCGGCTGTGGCTCAGGTTCCATCGGGCGGCAGCCAATTGTCGCCTGGACGCGGGCCTCACCGAGGGTGTCCCTGAGTTGTTGAGCGTGAGCGCCACCGCGCTGGAGATCGTCGGCAACCCCCTGGATGTCGTCGAGCTCCGCCAGGCCCGGGCCAGGCTCGCGCTCCTGCAGGGGGATCCGGCGACAGCGATCAGCGTCATCCACAGCGTCATGGACGATCCCGCCCTCAGTGCCAGTGGGTACAGCCGAGCCGTGTCGGAGTTGATCCTCGCCGACAGCGCCTCAGCCCTCGGCGAGCACGGTGTGGCCCGCGAGCAGTATTCCCTCGCTGCTCGCCACTTCGAACTGGAGGGCAGGCTCACGCGCGCCATCGAGGCCTGGCGCAAGGCCAACGCCGCTGAGGTGGCCGGAGCTTGACAGGCACTTGACAGTCGGTGTCAAGCATGATGGGATCCCTGTGTCGGCGCCCCCCCAAACGCGTCGGATAGGTAACACCGAGATCGGTGCTTGCAGCGCGGCCCCCCCTCCCGAGTCAGCTGCAGGCGCCGATCTGTTTGTGTGCTGATTTGCGGTGTTGCTGGCTCGTGGGTAAGCTAACGCTTTGCCCATTGCCAT
>CAYUWV010000069.1:0-4091 GCA_964448385.1 uncultured Propionibacteriaceae bacterium
GAGACGACCTCGAAGGAGAGGGTGAGGGTGTGCGGGTCCTGCCGCACGAAATCATTGACCGCGTGCAGGCTGAGGGGCACGCCGGTCTGCCAGGCACCGGCGGCGATGGTGACGTCGTAGATTCCGGCGCGGCCGACCTCGCGCGCCTGGTAGATGGCGAACGCCCCGGCCGGGCCGCTCAGCTCGCCGCGGTCGTCGCTGAGGGTGACCCTCACGACCACGGCGCCGCCGGGGTTCGTGGCCAGCCGGACGATGACGTCGTCGGTCAACGCGGTGGTGGTGGTGCCCTCGATGACCACGGTGGTGTTGTCGGGGGCGCGGCGAGGGTCGAGCTGGACCACCTGGACGGCCGCCTTGTCGTCGTCGCGGACGGTGACCTCGACGTTGCGCACCACCGCGGCGTCGAACGCCGGGGCTTCGCTGATCACCGAATGGCTGACCACGATGACGCGATCGCCCTCGGCCAGGCTGTCGGCGACCGCCATCAGCGTCACGGTCTGGCCGTTCGCCTTATCCCAGGCCGCCGGGGTGAAGACCAGCACGATCGCGTACTTGGGGATCGGGACGATCGCGCCGTCGATGACAACGTCGCGGTCATAGTCGACGGCTGCGATCACCGGCGGGGTCTCGGAGAGCACGATCGTGTCGCCGCCTGCCGCGGCCTCCAGCGACGACGACCGGGCCGCCGAGACGGTGATGTACACGTTCTTACTCGGCGCCTCCGCCAGGTAGACGAGGTAGCTGTCGGCACTCTCGCCCTCACGAACCTCGGTGAAGCCCGAGGTCTCCTCGATGACCACCTGGCCCTGCGTCCCACGTCCCACCGTGACGTCGACCCCAGGGGCGGCCAGGCCGTCGTACAGCGGGTCGGTGGAGGCGACATCGTGGTTCACCGCGCCGGAGCTGCCCTCGATGTCGCGGGACACCACGCTGCCGGTGACGTCGCCGGCGACGTTGATCACGTCCGAGCCGAGGCCGCCGATGACGCGCGTGGCCACGCCCACAGCGGTGGAGAGGATGTCGAACAGGTCGTCGCCTTCGAGTCCGTCGATCTCCAGGACCTCCACGTTGGCGTAGCTGACCGCCAGGCCGGCCCCGTAGATCGCCTTCGCCGTCACCACGATGTGATCGGCGAACTCGGTGCCGAGCACCACGACTTTGTCGATGCCGCCGCCGCCGTCGATGGAGACCGGTGCGTTGACGTTGTACTGCACCTGGTTCTGGCCGGCGCCGGTGCGGATCTCGGTATCCGCGGCGGTGGAGAACAGCGAGGCGCCGAGCAGCGGCCTGGCTACCCGTGTCGCCAGGTCACGCCAGACGATCTGGCAGGAGGCGTGGTTGGGGTCGGTGCAGTCACCGGTGGTCTGGGCGAGCGCGAACGCGCGGACGATGAACTGGTCGTTGCCGTCGTCGCCCTCGAGCCGCAACGGCGCCTGGTTGGAGTAGACCACGAAGGTGTCGTCACCATCGGAGCCCTGGGCCAACAGGGGCTGGCTGGCGCCGCGAGACACCCAGCCACGGGTGGTGGCCACGGTGCCGAACACGTCGCCGGCTGCGACCGAGCCGCCGGAGCTGCTGCCGGTGTCGTAGGCCGTCTGACTGAAGCTGCCGCTGTCGCGCTTCAGGCCGTAGATCTGACCGACCTGGAAGGTGTCGTTGCCGCTGCCGCCGTCGAGGGTGACCAGCGCAGAGGTGTCGTCGGTGGCGAACAGGTCGTTGCCGCCGAGACCGAACACCGAAGCCCGGCCGTTGATCGCGGTGTCGTAGCCGATCCGCTCGACGGCGAAGCCACCCTGGGTGACGATGCCGGACGGCGCCGCCTGAGCGAAGGTGGCGTGCAGCAGCGCGACGAACGCGGGCCGGACGGCGGACTCGCCGGCGATCGCGGTGACGGCACGCAGCAGGAAGATGTCGTCGGTCGGGTACTGCGCACCCTGCGTGGGGGTGTCACGGCCGAAGATCGCCAGCACGTCCACCCCGTCGTCCGGGGCGCCGGTGTCGAGGACGTTGATGACGTAATTGCGATCGCTGCCAGCAGTGCCTGAGGTGTACACGGTGTAGCTGTCGGTGTCGGCCTGGCCGTCGAGGACGAGGGTGTGGCCGGCCGCCACGTTCATGGTCTGCAGGTAGTAGACGGTGAAGACGTCCTCGCCGTCATCGGCCGGCGGCAGCGGGGAGGTCGAGGTCGGGGCGACCTGCGAGCCGTGGATGCGGGTGTCGCCGCCGAGGTGGCTGTAGCCCGCGCTGTCCACCGCAGTGCCGCCGGTGTCGCCGCCGCTGGTCCCGAGGGTGAACCGATCGACGTCGGTGTTGCCCCAAACGTTGGTGACGAACGTGTCGTTCACCGTGCCGGTGTTGCCCGGGGTGATGTCGCCGAGCAGCAGGATCGTGGTCCCCCAGCCGACGTCACCGTTGGTGGGCGCGGTGCCGCGCCAGTCACCGACGATGTCGATCGACGTACCCGCGAGGATCTGGCTGTTGGCCGTCGTGGTCACGTCGTCGCCGACCTGGAGCCGCACGGAGCCGGCGGCCGACACGGTGCCGCGCCCGACCGTCCGCGGCGCATCCCGACCACTCTCGGCGAACCGGACACTGCCGTTGCGCAGCAGGTCGAGGTCTTCGTCGAGGGTGCCGAGACCGGTGAGCGTCACATCGGTGCGCGCGTCGGAGGTGACGCCAAGGGTGGCGCCGAAGCTCGCGGTCAGGGTGAGGGCCAGGTCTTCGACCGTCGCGATCGTGTAGTGGCCGTCGTACGGGGTGCCACCCTGGATGCGCAGCGTGGTGTTCGCCAGGAAGCCGTTGTCGATGAAGCTGCCGCCGTCGCTGCGAGTGATGGTGGTGCCGTCGAAGGTGAGGTCACCGGTGAAGGACGCAGGCGCGGGATCGGGGGTCTGCGTGGCGGTCTCGCGGACGGTGAGGACGACGTCGCCACCGAGTGCCTGGGCGAGGACGAGGTGCAACGTGCCGCGGGTCTCGGTCAGCCAGATGCTGCCGGCCGCCTCAAGCCCCACGTCGCCGGCCATCGCGTGCGAGGACTCGATCTCCAGGTCATTCGCGGCGGAGCCGATATTCGCGACGGTCCCGCGTGCGGCGATGTCGATGCTGGTCGCGACGACGTTGGCCTCATTGTCTCCGGCGGCCTCATTGTCTCCGGCACCGTTGTTGCGGCCGTCGACGACCGAGCCCGCCAGAGTGGCCAGCGAGGCGTCCGCGCTGGTCCAGACCGTGTCGAGCTTCAGGTCGCCGATCGTCTCGGTGAGGAAGATGCCGAGGGTGCCGGTCGTCATCGTTCCCGTCCGCGCCGGTACGAGCCGGTCGAAGGCGTTCAGGGTGCCGTTGGCCTGGGTGAGATCTCCGTTGATCTCGAGGAAGTTGGTGGGCGTGCCGATGCCGCCGGTCACCAAGCCGGTGCCGGCCGTCATCGTGAGATTCACACCGATCACGTCCGCTGCCGGGTCCGCCTCGACGTCGAGGATCCGCTCGGGGGCCGCGAGGAACACGTCAGCGAAGTTGGACTGGATGGTGCCGACCCGGAGGTTGCCGGTGCTCTCCGCAACCGGCGTGGTGGCGGTGCCGATCAGGCCGTTGGTGAGGATGTCGATGCGGCCGGCGCCCTCGAGATCCGTCCCCGTGCCGTGCAGCTCGGTCAGGGCCAGGATGTTGATCCGGTGGTCCGCGGCGGCGTTGGCCGCGGAGACCGCCGCGATGATGACGTTGTTGCCCGCGAGGAGCCCCGCCTCGGTGCGGTCGTGCGCCGAACCGACGGTCGCGTCGAGGTCACGGAAGTCGTACGTGCTTGCCCGCAGCGTCTCCGTCCCGCCGAACGCCCCGATGTCGTAGGTCGGCGCAGGGGGTTGGTCAGGACGGAAGTAGGTCGTGTAGTTGGCATCGCCGGCCGGGGAGGCAACCAGGGTTGTGACGCGGACCCCGGCCGAGGTGGCGGCACCGCTCTCCTGCACCGAGTCCTGCAGCAGCACATCGATGGTGCCGCCGGCCCGCAACGAGTCGATGGTCGCGGTGAACTCGGTGACCGGGGCCTCCTGGCGCAAGCGCGCCTTGAGGTCGAGGAACAGGTCGCCGGATGCGACGCC
>CAYUWV010000069.1:4191-5897 GCA_964448385.1 uncultured Propionibacteriaceae bacterium
AGGCCGCCGATCGCCGTGCCGGTCGTCGCGTAGCGCACCAGCTCGCCGGTGAACAGCGTGCCGGAGCCGAGGTACACCGAATCGGCGAGCGCCGAGACGTCCGTGGCTCGGAACGTGGTCGGCGGGAGCGCGCTAGCACTGAAGACCAGGTCCACATTGACCCGAGTGGTCGAGCTGCCGACGCCCTGCGCCGTCGTCGGGTTGGTCGCCTGCAGGTCGAGGATCGCGGTCCGGACGAGGGAGTAGCGCGTGTTGTCCGAGACGGCGTCGTAGGCGCCCACCCCACGAGCGCGCGCGGCGCGGATGCCGCCGCCGGTGTTGTGGATGACCGTGGCGCCGATGGGGTTGTTGATGGTGCCGTTCAGGGTGACGTCGCCGACGCCCAGGTTCTGGATCATGACCAGCGTGGGGGCCACGCTGCGGTTGAGGGCGAACTCGAGCGTCACACTGGTGGACTTCAGATCCACCAGCGGCTTCTCGGTGGTGTTGACGACGTCGATGTTGTTGATGGTCAGTGGCAGGGCGGACCGGTTGGTGATGAGCACCTGGCGGAACGTGTCGCTGAAGTCCCAGGTGCTGCCGCTGCCGCTGATCCCGATCGAGCCGGTGCCACTCGCGCTGCCGCTGACATCGAAGAACACCTGGGCCGGGTCGTCGTTGCGGATGTCATTCACGAAGATCGCGGGGTCGGTGATCGTCCCGCTGGTCTGGGCGGTGCTGGTCGCCGTCCGGACGCTGACGTTCACAGCCTTGTCGATCCTGCCGTCCGCCCGGATCTCGAGTTCCGGGCTCTGGCCCGAGAAGCCTCGGACGTCAGCATTCCAGTTGATGGTCCGGGTCTGGTTGTTGTTCACGGATCCGTGGTCGCCGCCCGCGGCGAGCGCCCGCTTGGTGTGGCTGGCACTGCGGTCGACGACGATGCCGCTGTTCGTGACGTCCACGAAGAGGGCAAGATGGTCGAGCGTCTCGGACGGGGAGGCAGTCGCGAGCGTGGCGTCGTTCGGGTTCTCCAGGTACGGATCGTTGGCGGCACGGGGACCGGCGGTGACGCTGGCGCGCTCGGTCAGCGTGCGCGGGTCGGCGACGACGCGGGAGTTCAGCGTGGTGGTGTTGTTCGCCGTCGAGGACAACCAGCCGAACAGCCCGGCGACCTTCGCGTAGCTGTGCGCGTCGGTGTTGACACCGGAGTAGTTGACGAGGATATCGACACCGTCCGACCCGGCGACCGTGGAGCCGCTTCCGAGGAGCACCTTGTTGAGCGTCTGGATGGCGATCTCGGCCGTGTCCTCCGACTCGCCGTACAAGCCGGCACCGTAGCCCTTGGCGGAGATGGCGACGTCGAGGTCGGTGGTTTGCGCGTCGAGGACGAGCGTGCGGGCGATGATGATCGCGTTGTCGCCCACCGTGACCAGGCCCTGGCTGGCAGCAACGGTGTAGCTGACGTTCGCATCGCCGTCGGCTCCGAAGCCGCGTCCGTCCGCGTACGCGCTGGTCGACGCGTTGGGCACGTCCGACGTCGTGCGTAGCGTGACATTGCCCGCCGCGACGATCTTGGCGCCGGCGCCAAGGGTGGCTTGGGTGTCCCAGGACGCGGTCGAGGTCATGCCGGCATCGGCGAGGCCTATCCCACCCTTGGCCTTCGCCTTGGCGCTGCCTTCGGTCGAATGCTGCGACTCGGCGGTGATGGTGACGTTCCCGCCCGCCCC
>CAYUWV010000069.1:5997-11669 GCA_964448385.1 uncultured Propionibacteriaceae bacterium
GCGGTGGAGAAGCCGTCGCCGGGAGGAGGCAGCAGGACCGCGAGCGAGACGCCACCGGGGCCGACGACCGTCTGTGACCCGTAGGTCGTGTCGATGACCGACGACGTGAGGTTCAGCCTGAGCTGGTGCTGGCCGGAGGAAGCTGCGAGATCCACGAACTGCGGGCCGATCCAGTGGTCCGTGGTGGACGTGAGCCCGGACGCGGAGAGGACGATCGGGGTCGTGCCCGTGGACGTTGCTGTCAGCTGGAACGTGCCGGACGCCGCGTCGGTCGGGATGACGTAGTAGGTCTTGCCGTCGTCCAGTCCGCCGATCTCGCCGTCTCCGGCCCGGATGAGCCCGTGCAGGTCCTCGCTGTTCGATGCCGGCGACAGCGCTATCGGGTCGCGACCCTTCACGACCGTTCCCGCATAGGTCGCGTTGTCCACGCCAGAGAACGGGTCACCCGAAAGGTTGAGGGTCGTGCCGCTGATGCCCGAGATCGTGTAGGTCCCGTTGTGGGAGCCGGCGCCGCTGACCACGATGGGCTGGAGGTTGACGAACCCGAAGGACGTCCAGTTCAGGCCGGTCAGCTTCGCGGCTTGCGTGATGTTGCCGTCATTGTCCTTCACAGCCTTGGTGAAGGTGACCGAACCGCTCGCGTAGGTGCGCAGCTGCACCTGGTAGGCGTCCAGGCGATCAACCTCGTACACCCTGCCGTCGACGAGGCCGCCGATGGCGGTGCCGGCCACGCTGTAGCGGACGAGGGTGCCGTCGGTGAAGCCGTGCGCGATGCCGTTCCCGTCCGCGTCGAAGAAGTAGATGTTGTTCGTCGCGGGGTCGAGGGTGACCACCTCGCCGTCCTTGTGCGGAACCACGTTGACCTGGCCGGCGAGGAAGGTCGTCGGATCCGGGGCCACGTACGTCACCGCCTGGTGATCGGTGAAGCCATTGCCGGCGATGGTGATCACCGTGAGGTTGCCGTTGGCGTCAGTCGAGAGATTCCCCGGCTCGAACTTCTTGAGGAACGCGCCCGCGACATCCAGCTGGATGGTGCGCTCGTCGACGACGTGCACCGTGTAGGCCTGCCCGGCGGTGAGTCCACCGACGAGGACCAGCGGGTCGTCCGGTCGGTAGACGACGCTCTCACCTTCGACCAGGTTGTGCGGCAGGGCGAAGCTGATCAGCTCACGGGTCGCGTCGATATCGGCGGCGTTGAAGGACGCGCCGAGGGCGAAGCGGTCCTCGTCGAGGCTGCCCCCGCTCGTCTTCACGTTGAGGACGTTGTACTGTCGGGCGTCGGTGGTGCCGGCGTAGGTGAGCGCCAGGCCGCCGATAACCAGGTTGCACGTCCCGCTGAGGTTGCAGCCGTTCCGGTACTCGATGACGTCGCCCGTCGTGAGACCGTGGTTCGAGACGGCGAGGGTGTCAAGGGTCGGATCCACGGCCGTGATCACGAAGCTGGGCGGAGTCTCATCACCGGCCGGTTGCGCGATGGCGCTCAGCGAGACCGAGCCGGCGTCGACCAACGATCCGTCGCCGATGTAGGCGGTGACGATCGGGGTCACGGTGACAGTGGAATTGGAACCTCCGATGGCTGCCAGACCCTTGGCGACGCCCTTCGTGGTCGCGTCAGCCTCCGGGCTGTTGTTGGCCAGGATGGTGATGGCTCCGGACACGTCCACGACCGAGCCTGCGCCGATGTGCGCGTCCAGGTTGGGCGCGACGGTGACGGTGGCGGTGTTGTCGCGGCTGGCTGCGACGACACCCCCCGACGTCGCCGTCGAGGTGGCGGTTGCCTGATCGCTACCCAGCGCACTGATGGTGAGGTCGGTGCCGCTGGTGATCGCACCGTCCATGCGGGCCTTGACCGTGCCGCTCGCCGTCGCGGCGGTCCGGCTCCGCCCGAGCCCGACGATGCCGCCCGCCTTCCCGGCCGCAATCGCCTTCGCGAGATCCGTGGACGAGGCCACGAGCGTGATCGCCGAACCGGCGGACAGGGTCGCATCGCTGTCGACGAAGGAGTCGAGATACGGCTTGTCGGTCGCGGTCGCCGTCGCACCGCTGGACCCGACCACGATCCCGCCGGACGAGGCGAAGGCGGCGGCACTGGCGCCCGTGCCGTTGTCGACCTTGCCCGCGGTGTCCGTGTTGTAGTACGAGGTGACGTTGATCGTGCCCGCGGTGGAGGTGACGCGGCCACCGGTGATGGCGCTCTTGACCGTGGGCGTCGTCGGGGACTTCGGCTCGATGGTGGCGGTCGCCGTCGCCCCAGCGGCGGACCCTGACGTCGCGAAGGTACCGGCCGTCGCCGTGGCGGTGGCAGTCGCGGCCAGCGTCCCCGCGACGGTGATGTCGCGCGCTGCCGTCGCCGTGGTGGTGCCGGTCGAGTAGCCCGACAGCCAACTGGCGACTTCCGGCTTCACCGTCGACGTGGCTGAGGTGGCCGCACCGGAGATCGCGATCAGCGCCCCCGAGTTCGCGTGTCCGGTGGCGGTCGTGGTCGCCGAGGACGTGTTGATGGCGTCGATGCGGACATCGCGGCCGATGGACAGCGCGACCGGGTCGGCGTAGGCCTTCGTCGTCGTGGTGATCGTGGCGGTCGCCGTGGCGCCGCCGCCCGAGACGGACAGCACCAGCGCGGACGCCTTCGCGGACGCGGTCGAGGTGGTCGTGATGGTGGCGGTCTGCGTCGCCGTGATCTCAAGGTCACCCGCCGTGGTGGTGATGGTGGCCGAGGCCGCGTACGCCTGGACCGTCGTGACGATCTGGCTCGTGGCCGTCGAGGTGCTGACCGCGCCCGCCGCGCCGAAGCCGATCGCGGCCGCGAAGCTCGCCGCCCGGGCCGTCGCGGTGATGGTGGAGGTGTCCGTCGCGTGCACCAGGACGTCCGTCCCGGCCTCGACGTGGGAGCCCCGGGTGGTGGCGATGTACGCCTTCACGGTCGTGTTGACCTGGTTGTCCAGCGTCAGTCCGGCGCCAGCGGCGGCGAGGGCTATCGCGCCCGCGCTGAGGGCATCCCCGTCGGCCTGCATGTCGGCGGTGATGGTGGCGCTCTCGGTGGCCTCGATGCTGAGGGAGCCGGACGCCTTCGCGCTCGCGCTCGACAGGTACGCCTGGACCTCGGCCGGCGACGACGCGCCGCGGGTGTGGCTGCCGCTGGTGGCCACGACGGCTTTGTACCCAATGAAGTTGTGCGCGGTGCCCATACCGATGGAGACGGCCCCGGCGTAGTAGCCTAGGCTCACGCCGGCGGCGACGGTTTTGACCAGGGCCGAGATCGTTGCGGTGTCAGACGCCGTGATGGTGATGGCGCCGGCGCTGCGGAGATCGCTGGAGGTGGCGTATGCCCTGGTCTTCGTCAGGATGACGTTCAGCGCCTCGGCGCCTGCTCCGGAGATCGTGAGGCTGCCGAGGAAACTCAGGCTCGCGGCGGCACTGGCCGCGAACGCCGTTGCGGTGATGGTCGCGTTGTCGGTGGCAGTGATGGTGATGTCGCCGGTGGTGGCGTCCACGCCCCAGTCGGTGGTATTCGCGGTGGCGCCGTCGGCGTTGGTGATCCAGGCGTAGACCTCGTTCGCGATCTCGTTCTCGGCCAGTCCGACGGCGATGGCGACCGTGCCGCTGACGCCGCCGAGCGCCGCGGCGAGGGCGGCGGAACCCGTGAACGCGGTGATCGCGGAGGAGTCTTCGGCGTGGACGCTGACGCTGGCGGCCCGGATGCCGGTCGCGCCGTCCCCGCTGATGGAGGCGTGGACCTGGGAGGCGATCCGGTTGAGGGCGGTGGACCCGGCACCGGCCAGGCCGATCGCCACCACGCCCGCGGAGATCGCCACGGAGCCGGCGACGACGGTGGCGGTGATCGTCTGCGTCGCGTCCGCCTCGATGGTGAGCGCACCGCTGGCCTGGATGGCGGTGCCCGCGGTGTAGGCCTTGATCTGCGCCGGGGTGGCGGTCGTCGCGTCGAGCGCCCAGCCGATCAGGTTGCGTGCCCGGGAGGCGCCCATCGCGACCCCTGCGCCCACGAACCCGGCGCCGAGGGCGGCGGAGACCGCGCCCACCATGGCGGTGATCGCCGAGGTGCTGGTCGCCGAGATCGAGATGGCGCCCTCGCTGGTCAGCGTCCCGCCACTGGCATACGCCGTCACGGAGGTCAGGATCACGTTGGCGGCGTCCGCGCCGGCGCCGCTCACACCCACGCCCACCAGTCCGCCGCCGACCGCGAGCGAGGCGGCAGCCGCGATGGCGCTGATGCGAGCGTCATCGGTGGCGGAGATCGCGATGCCGGTCGCCGTGGTGGCGGTGACGAGGGCATCCGTGACGTAAGCCGCAACGTCGCTGGAGATGGTGTTGCGCGCCAGCGTGGCGCTGACGGCGATCGCCGCACCGACGAAGCCGATGCCGGCGGCCAGGCTGGCCGACCCGGCCAGAGCGGCGATGACCGAGGCATCTCGTGCGGTCAGCGCCACACCGGTCGCTCGGACGAGGTTCACGGTGCCGTCGCCGTCGATGAAGGCCCGGACGGTGGAGTTGATCGTGTTCTCGGACCACACGCCGGCGGCGCTGAAGCCGATGCCCGCGCCGGCGCCGGCGCCCACCGCGGCGGCCAGGGCGGTGACGAGCGCGCCGATCACCTGGCCGGCGGTGGCATCGATGGTGAGCGGGCCGGAGGCGGAGACCGAGGTGTCGTGCAGGTAGGCGCCGACCTCGACGTTCAGGGAGTTGGGATCCGGCTCACTGCCGATGGTGTTCCGGGCGATGGAAACGCCGATCGACGCCCCGATACCCGCCGAGGTGACCCCGATGCCGATGGCGGCCGCCGCGGACACCACGGTGGCGACGACGGAGGCGGTGCTCTCGGCGTCGAGGTCAACCGCCGCGGCGGTGACGGTGCTGGAGTCGATGAACGCGTTGACGGTGGTGAGCACCGTGTTCTCCGCGATGGCGCCCGCGCCGCTGACCGCGACTCCGGCGCCGATGCCGAGCGCGGCGGCGAGCGCCGCCGCTGCGGTGATCGCGCTGATTGTCGGGCGCGACACCACGAGGGTCCCGGCCACGGCGGTGATCACGTACACGTCGGTGCCCGAGACCACCAACCACGCCTGGCCCGCCGCGAGGGTCGACACCATGGCGTCCGTGTGGAGCGGGAAGGCCGCCGGGAGTGCGCCTGAGAGGGTTGCGAGGATCGCGGCGTCAGCGGTGACGTCCAGCGCGGCCTCGTTGGCGGTGGTGGCCGGGTCGTCGACGGCCGCGATCGCCAGGTCGTCGAGGGCCGCTGCCGTGATGGTGGTCGGGAGGGTGGCGCCGCCGCCGCCGGCCGAGGAAGCCTTGATGGTGATGTCGCCGCTGGTGACGGCTGCCTTGGTGATGGACGCGACCACGTCGTTGAGGACCTCGTTGGTCGCGATGGCCAGGCCGATCGTGATGGCCCCTGCGACGCCGCCCACGGCGCCGGCGATCGCGGCCGCCCCGGCGAGGGCGCTGATCGTGGAGTCGTCGCTCGCGGTAAGGGAGATGCTCCCGGCCTTGACGGTCACGATCTCGGCCACACCGTCGATGGTCGCCTTGACGTCGGTGGCGATCCGGTTGGCCGCGTAGACCCCGGCGCCGCTGATGGCGACGCCCGCTGCGCCGCCCCCGAGGGCGACCGCGCCGGTCGCGACGATGGCGTCGATCTTCTGGGTCGCCGTCGC
>CAYUWV010000070.1:0-11536 GCA_964448385.1 uncultured Propionibacteriaceae bacterium
TGGCTGGCCTTGTCCAGGTCGCCTTCGTCGATGGCGTCAACGATGGGGGCGTGGTGGGCGTGGCTCATGATGTCGAGGGGTTCGGTGCGCCCTGAGGAGAGCAGGACGACGCGCATCTGGTCTTCCAACCGCTTCCAGGATTCCAGCAGGATCGTGTTCGCCGACAGGCGGCAGAGCTGTTCGTGGAAAGCGAGGTCCACGTTGAGCGCCTCGATGAAGGTCAGCGAACTGTCCTGGGGCGGTAGCGCGGCGCGGAGTTCGCGGGCGTACTCGGCCCGGTCGGGCGAGGCGATGATCTCGCGCAGGGCCAGACCCTCCAGGGCGGCACGCACCCGGTAGACCTCGACGATCTCGCGATCGTCGGGGACGTGGACGCGCTGGGTGCCCCGCGCGTCGCCGGTGACGAGACCCGCGGTTTGAAGGGTGCGCAGCGCCTCGCGGACCGTGCCGCGGCTCACGTCGTACCGCTCGGCCAGGTCGGTTTCGGTGAGGATGGCTCCGGGCCGGAACTCCCCGGTGACGATGGCCTCGCGGAGGTTCTCGAGGACCTGTTCGCGCAGGGTGAGGCGGTTGACCCGTGCTGGCTTGGTTGGCACGCGCTCAGAGTACCAACGGACGTCGACCGGGCGGACGGCGGCGCTCCCGCCGGGCCGCGGTGGGCCCGGCGGGAGCGCCGGTCGGAAGGATTCCATGACTCAACTCAGCAGTAGACCGGTTCGCGGGAGTCGGCCGGGGTGTCGGCGACGACCTTGGCGACGCGATCGCGGAGCTCCTTGGGCCAGGTTTCCCGGGTCAGGAGAGCGGACACAAGGCCGAGCAGGGAGTAGGCCGCGAACAGGATGGCCGGACCGGTCCAGCCGAACTGGAGGTAGAGCAGGGTGGTGGCGAAGGGGGTGATGCCGGAGATCATGGCGGAGATCTGGTAGGCCAGCGAGGCGCCGGAGGAACGGACGTTGGCGTTGAAGAGCTCGGGGAACCAGGTTCCCTGGGAGCCGGCCAGGGCGTTCTGGCTGATGCAGTACGAGATGACGAAGACGAGCACGATGATCCAGCGGTTGGCGGTATTGACCAGCAGGAACATGGGTACGGCCCAGAGCAGGTTGAACGCGGTGACGACCAGGTATTGGGGCTTGCGGCCGATGCGGTCGGTGAGTTTGCCCCAGGCAACAGTGGCGAAGATGCCTAGTGCGGACGCGACGCAGAGCGCGAGGATCGTGTCGTCCTTGGTTCCCAGCGGCGGCTTGCTGGTGGTGATGTAGCTCATCATGTAGGTGATGGCGACGGCGTAGCCGGCGGTTTCGGCGATCCGCAGGCCGATGCCGCGGAGGATGTTGCGCCAGTCGGTCTTGATGACCTCGACGATGGGGGACTTGACCAGTTCGCCGGCTTCCTTGGCCTCGTCGAAGACGGGGGACTCGGGAACCTTGGAGCGGATGATCATGCCGATCACTACGAGGACGATCGAGAAGAGGAACGGCACGCGCCAGGCCCAGTCGCCGGGCAGGTGAACCGAGACCAGGAAGACCAGGTTCGCCATCAGCAGGCCGATGGGGAAGCCGGCCTGCACCCAGCCGGTGAACTTGCCCTTCTTGTTCCAGGGGCTGTGTTCGTAGGTCATCAGGATCGCGCCGCCCCATTCGGCCCCGTAGGCGAGGCCCTGGATGATGCGGACGGTGACCAGCAGGGCGGGAGCCCAGGCGCCGACCATGGCGTAGGTGGGGAGCAGGCCGATCGCGAAGGTGGCGAAGCCCATCAGGAGGAGCGAGGCGACGAGCACGGGCTTGCGTCCGACCTTGTCGCCGAGGTGGCCGCCGATGATGCCACCGAGCGGACGGGCGACGAAGCCGACGCCCAGCGTGGCGAACGCCGCGAGGGTGCCGGTGATGGGGTCGCCACCGGGGAAGAACGCTTCGCCGAGGTACAGCGCGGCTGCCGTGCCGAAGCCGATGAAGTCATAGCTTTCGATCACAGCGCCGGCGGTGGAACCGAGCGCGACACGATTGACGTCGCTGGTTCCGTGTACCGGCCCGCGGATGTCGAGTTGGGATTCACCCATGGGTACAACCTTCCACTTTGGGCGCTTGGTTTGTTCCCACTCTGGGATCGGCGCCGTTGTCGATAGCTCCAGAGTGCAGGTTCGTTGGTCAACTGTCAACACTTGACTGTTAACAATCAACATGTCACTCTGGTTCTGACGATGCGGCCTCATCGGAGAGGCCCAGCCGGATTGAGAGGACGAGCCGATGGGCTTTCAAACAGGAGTAGGACAGCGCACAGCGCTGGTGACCGGATGCGCCTCAGACCGAGGGATCGGGTTCGCCACCGCTCAGCGCTTCGCCCAGGAGGGCTGGGCGGTCGCGATGCTTGACCTGGACGCGGCCGCGGTTGCCACCAAGGCCCAGCAGGTGGCCGAGCAGTACGGTGTCCCCACCGTGGGCCTCGGGTGCAACGTCGCCGACGAAGGGTCCGTGGCCGCCGCTGCGGCAGCCCTCCGCGCGGCCCAGCTGCCGCCGCTCGGCGCCATCGCCAACGTCGCCGGCGTGGCCTCGCCCCCGGACTTCCTCGACCTGACCCTGGCCGAGTGGAACCGGGTGATCGCGGTCAACCTGACCGGCTCGTTCCTGGTCTGTCGGGAGTTCATCCCGCTGATGATCGAGGGCGGGTACGGCCGGATCGTCAACATGTCCTCGGTGACCGCCCAGCACGGCGGGGGAGTGTTCTCCAAGACCGCCTACGCCGCAGCCAAAGCCGGCGTCATCGGCCTGACCAGGGGCCTCGCCCGCGAGATGGCGCAGCACGGCATCACCGCCAACTGCATCGCCCCGGGCGCGGTGGACACCGACATCCGGGTCGGCTCCAGCCAGGAGAACGAGAAGGCGCTGTCGGAATCCGTGCCGCTGAAGCGGCAGGCCAAGCGCGAGGAAGTGGCCGCACTGTACGTGTGGCTGTGCAGCGAAGACGCCGGCTACATCACCGGCACCACCCAGAGCATCAACGGCGGGAGCTACATCTCATGACCACCCAGACCATCAGTGCCGTCCACGAGCGGCAGCACAGTCAACCGAACGAGCACCGGATCCGCATTGTCCGCGAGGCGGCCTACCAGATGCGCCTCAACGTCCTCGACGAGGGCGAGGCCCAGGGTGAGGGCTACGTTGGTCAGGCCCTTGGGATCGCCGACGTCCTGGCCGTCCTCTACGCCGACCAGATGCGTTACCAGCCTGCCGACACCGAATGGCTGGGACGCGACCGCTTCCTGCTCTCGATCGGCCACTACGCGCTGGCGATCTACGCGGCCCTCGCTGAAGCCGGTGTGATCCCGCGCGAGGAGCTGGCGACCTACGCCGCCGACAACTCGCGGCTGCCGATGTCGGCGATGTGCACCTACACGCCCGGCGTGGAGATCTCGGGGGGCTCGCTCGGCCACGGCCTCGGGCTGGGCGTCGGCCAGGCGCTCGGGCTTCGCCACCAGGGCCTGAGCGACCAGAAGGTGTTCGTCATGTTCGGTGACGGCGAGCTGAACGAAGGCTCGACCTGGGAGGCGGCCATGAGCGCTGCCCACTGGAAGCTCGGCAACCTGATCGCCATGATCGACATGAACGGGCTGCAGGCTGACGGCCCCACCACCACCGTCCTCTCCAACGATCTGCAAGAGGAACGCTGGACGTCGTTCGGCTGGCACACCCAACGCGTCGACGGAAACGACCCCGCAGCCCTGATCGCTGCCTTCGACGAGGCAGTTGACCAGGCGTCGCCCACCGGCGCGCCGCACATCATCATCTGCGACACCAAGCTCGGCAAGGGCGTCCCGAGGCTGGAGGCCCGGGAAAAGCTCCACTTCATGAAGATCGCCGCGGACGAGTGGGAGCCCTGCCGGGTCGAGCTCACCGCCAGCTACAACGCCCAGGAGAACTGATGACCACGACGATGACCCCGCCTGCCCAGCCGCTGCGCTCGGCCGCCATGATCGCCTCGATCGCCGACGCCGGCGTGCGCACCACCCCGGCACCGTTCGGGCACGCCCTGAACGCGTTGGCCGCGACGGACCCGCGGATCGTGGGCCTCACCGCTGACCTGGGCAAGTACACCGACATGCACATCTTCGCCAGGGAGTTCCCGGGCCGGTTCTTCGAGATGGGCATGGCTGAGCAGGTCATGATGATGGCGGCTGCCGGGATGGCTCAGACCGGGTTGATCCCGTTTGCGTCCACCTACTCGGTCTTCGCAACGCGCCGCGCCTACGACTTCATCTGCCTCGACATGGCCGAACCCACGCTCAACGTGAACCTGGTGAGCGCCCTGCCCGGCCTGACCACCGGGTATGGCCCCAGCCACCAGGCCACCGAGGACATCGCCATCCTGCGCGGGATGCCCGGCCTGACGATCCTCGACCCCTGCGATGCGGTTGACATCGAGCAGGCCGTGCCGCAACTCGCAGCTTGCGAGGGGCCGACCTACACCCGACTGCTGCGCGGCGCGGTCCCGCGAATCCTGGACGACTACGACTACACGTTCGAACTGGGCAAGGCCAAGGTGGTTCGTCCCGGCCAGGACGCGGTGTTCGTCGCCTCCGGCCTGATGACCATGCGTGGCCTGCTGGCTGCCGAGGAGCTGGCGAAACGCGGTGTGGACGTGTGCGTGGTGCACGCCCCCACGATCAAGCCGTTCGACGAGGAGACCGTCGTGGCCCAGGTGGACACGGATCGGATGGCCTTCACCCTCGAGAACCACACCGTGATCGGAGGGCTCTTCGAGAGCGTCGCTTCCGCCCTTGCCAAGCGTGGCATCGGACGGAAGCTGCGGGCCATCGGGCTGCCGGACGAGTTCCTGGAAGCCGGCGCCCTGCCCACCTTGCACGACCGCTACGGGCTGTCCACCCAGGCCGTGGTGACCCGCGTGCTCGCCGAACTGGCCGCACGCTGACCGTGACCGGCACGGTGTTCAGTTGCGTCCCGAACACGGGAGACAACTGAACACCGTGTTGGCGACAGCGGGCCCGTGGCCGCGGTCAGGCTATGAGGCCTCGTCCAGCTTCTTGCGCTTCTTGCGCTTCTTGCGCTCCTTGGCCCACGCCAGGATCTTGTCCTCGTCCCACAGGGGAGTGCGCCCGTCCGCCCACAGTTCGCGCGGCGCGTAGAACTCCTTGCCGTTCTTGCGTTCCTTGGACATTGCCGAGCGGAACTGTTCCTTGGGAATGCCAACCAGGGCGGCAGCTTGCGAGGTTGTCAGCACAGCCGCACCCTACCGCGCGGCTGTGCTGCTTTCAGGCATGGATCACGCCCGGGGGGCGAGCACGTCAAGCACCGTCAGCCGGTGGTGGGTCGTCGGCGTGGTCGGATCGCTGAGCAGGGTCTTCCCGGTGAGCCACCTGCGCAACAGACCCAGGGTGGGCTTCTCGGATGAGTTCATCGTTCCTCCTTTGCCGGTACTTCTGCGGCTGCTTAGCATCTCTAGCGTTGCTAGCCTAGCATCTCTAGCGTTGCTAAGCATCTCGACGCAGGAACGGGTCGTGCCGAGGGTCGTGCCGTAGCAGGGCGCGGAAGGGGGGCTCCGTAGAGGGGTCGCCGAAGAGGGGCGCATCCCCACGGTCGTCACTGAACCTCAACTGGTCCCTGGGCGAGGCCGCTCACCACCAATAGTTGTCCTGCGCGGTGTAGGGCTGTTCGAGCGACGCCATCTCGACCTCCGACAGCGTCACCTCGAGGGCGGCCACGGCGTCGATCAGATGGTGAGGCTTGGTGGCGCCCACGATCGGGCAACTGACAACCGGCTTGGCCAGCAGCCAGGCCAACGCGATCTGGGCCATGGGCACCCCGCGATCGGCTGCCAGGGACTCGATCGCGTCGACGATCGCCCGGTCGGCTTCCCGGTCGAAGGCCTTCGCCACGGTGTCGGACGCGGAGCGTGCGGTCTGGGCCCCCCAAGGCCGGGCAGCCCGACCCTTCGCCAGCGGGGAGTACGGCGTCAGCCCCACCCCCTGGTCGAGGCAGAACGGGATCATGTCCCGCTCTTCCTCTCGCTTGAGCACGTTGTACTGGTCTTCCATGGCGACGAACCGGGTCCACCCGTTGAGCTCGGCGGCGTGCTGGAGTTTGGCGAACTGCCAGGTCCACATCGACGAAGCGCCCAAGTAGCGGACCTTGCCAGCCTTCACGATGTCGTGGAGCGCCGCCATCGTCTCCTCGACCGGCACCTGGTCATCGAACCGGTGGAGGTAATAGACGTCGATGTAGTCGGTGCCCAACCTGCGCAGCGAGGCGTCGACCTGTTCCAGGATCGCCTTGCGGGAAAGCCCTCCGCCGCCGGGGCCCTCATGCATCCGTCCCCACACCTTCGTGGCCAGGACGATGTCCTCCCGCCGCGAGAAGCGCGCGATGGCCCGTCCGACGAACTCCTCCGACGTCCCGCCCTGGTAGACGTTGGCGGTGTCCCAGAACGTCACGCCCAGTTCAACCGCCTGCTTGAAGAATTCGCCGGCCGCGTCCTCGTCCAGGGTCCACTGATGCAGGCCGGACGCCGCACGGCCGTAACTCATACAACCCAGCCCGATTCGACTCACCCGCAGACCGCTGGTGCCCAACCGCGCGTACTTCATTGCTAGCCCGAGAAGATCGCGTCAAGCGCGGCGTGCATCACCGCGGTGTCGGCGTCGATCCCCGTCCACAGCTTCACGGCCGCGGCACCCTGGTTGACCAGCATCCCCAGGCCGTTCAGTGTGGTGGCGCCGTGCTCGGCCGCCGTGGCCAGCATCCGGCTCACCGGTGGGTTCGGGACGACGTCGGCCACCACGAGCCCCGGACGGAACGAGTCGACCGCAAGGTCGAGCATGGAGGTGTCGGGGTGCATGCCCACCGACGTCGCGTTGATGAAGACATCGACGTCCTCGGCGATAGCGAAGCCAGGCAGCAGCGGCTGGCCGACCGCGGTCACGCCCGTCCCCGATGTCACCGCTTCCGCCAGGGCGTTCGCCTGAGCAGCGTTGCGGCTGACGATGGCAATCGCTCCTGCCCCAGCGAGGGCGAGCTCAAAGGCGATGGCCCGCGCCGCCCCGCCGGCCCCGACGATCGCGCACCGCTTGCCCGCCGGGTCGCACACCTCACGCAGCGACGCCAGGAATCCCTTGCCGTCGGTGTTCTCGCCGAACAGGCGCCCGTCGCGGATGGTGACGCAGTTGACCGCCCCGATCAGGCTCGCCGCCGGCGACAGCTCATCGAGCAGCGGGATCACGGTCTGCTTGTGCGGCAGGGAGATATTGAAGCCCACCCACCCCATGGCGACGGCGCCGCGCACCGCATCGGCAAGATGCTCGGCGTCCACCTCGCAGTTGAGGTAGCGCGCCACCAGGCCGTGGTGGGCGTACGCGGCCTCCATCATCGCCACGGTGGGGTTCTCCGCGGCCGGTTTCGAGAATGAGCCGGTGAGGGTGGACAGGAAGGATTGAGCCACGATGATCTCCCACGAGCGTCGACTGACGGGGCTAGGTTGGCCTCATTCTGACACCGAAGGAGTGGCATCGTGGCCGATCTTCACAGCGACGTTGTTGTCATCGGATCCGGGCCGGGGGGAGCCACCGTCGCCCTCACGCTGGCCCAGGCGGGCCACGAGGTGCTCGTCCTCGAGCGCGGCGAGCAGTTGCCCCACGAGATCCAGAACTGGTCACCGCGCGCCGTCTTCGTCGACCGTCGCTACAAGCCGGCCGAGAAGTGGCTGGACGGTGACGGGCACGAGTTCGCGCCCGGCGTCCACTATCTGGTGGGCGGCAACACCAAGGTGTACGGAGCCAGCCTCCCCCGGCTGCGGGAGAGCGATTTCGGCACGGTCGAACACGACGAGGGGATCTCGCCCGCGTGGCCGTTCAGCTACGCCGATCTTGAGCCGTATTACTGCCGCGCCGAGCAGCTGTACCGCGTGCACGGCACCACCGGCGAAGACCCGACCGAGAGTTGGCGGAGCCAGCCGTTCCCGTTCCCTGCCATGCCCCACGAGCCGTACGTCGCCGAGCTCGCCGACCGCCTCGGCGGGCAGGGAGTGAATCCGTCGTCGAATGCGATGGGCGTCGACCTGGGTCCCGACGGACGCTGCGTCCGTTGTCCCACCTGCGACGGCTTCCCATGCCTGCTGGACGCCAAGAGCGACGCCCAGACCTGCGGCATCGATCCCGCGCTGGCCACCGGTCACGCCAAGGTGGCGACCGGGATGCGGGTTCGCCGTCTGGTGACCACACCGGACGGGAGTCGCATCGACCACGTCGTGGTGACCGGCCCGCAGGGCACCCAGACGGTGTCGGGGCGCGTCTTCGTGCTGTCCGCGGGAGCGGTGAACTCGGCGGCGCTGCTGCTGGCCTCGGCTCAGGACGGCCATGCCGACGGCCTGGCGAACTCCTCCGGCATGGTCGGCCGCAACCTGATGATGCACAACAACGCCCACATCGCCGCGTTCGACGTGCGCCGTCCGAACCGGGCTGTCTTCACCAAGACGCTGTCGGTCAACGACTGGTACCACGACGGCGGGGACGGGCGCCCGCTGGGGGTCATGCAGCTGATCGGCAAGGTGCAGGGCGTGATGATGCACACGTTCGCGCGGCAAGTCCCCACGCCGATCCTCGACCAGTACGCCGCCCGCAGCATCGAGTGGCTGGTGATGGCCGAGGACCTTCCGTCCCGCGACAACCGCGTCACGCTGACGCCGTCCGGGCGCATCGTCACCACCCGCCACGCCGTCGGCACGTCCACGCACGCCCGGCTGATGAAGCGCGCGAAGGCGCTGCTGCGCGGCTGCGGCTACCAGGTGATCGGTGTGCAGCCGTTCGACATCTCGATGAACTCCCACCAGTGCGGGACGGTCGTGGCCGGCACTGACCCGGCCACCAGCGTCCTCGACGGGTGGTGCCGCACCCACGACGTAGCGAACCTGTGGGTGATGGACGGCGGGTTCTTCCCCTCGTCCGGGGCCATGAACCCGGCGCTGACGATTGTCGCGCAGGCGATTCGAGCGTCCGCCGAGTCGATCGGGCCCGCCCTGGCGTAGGACCGCTCCCACGGGGGCTGCGGGGGCGCGACGTATCGTTGCGCGCGTGAGCGACTCCGGCGGACGGGCGCCTGCGGGCGCCAGGTTCGCCAGCGCGCCGTGGCAGCTGGCCGGGGTCGCCGCGGTTGCGGTGGCGGTCGGCTCCGCCGAACTCCTGGCCTGGATCCTCGGTCCGGCCGGCTCACCGCTGACCGCGGTGGGCGGCTGGGTCATCGACTGGACACCGGCACCAGTCAAGGACGCGGCGATCGCCGCCTTCGGCACGGGCGACAAGGCGTTCCTCATGGTCGTGATGGTGATCGTCCTGGCCCTGATCGGGGGCGGCATCGGGATGGCGTTGCGACGCAGCCTCTGGCTGGGCGCCGCCCTGCTGGGGCTCCTTGGCCTGGTCGGACTGGTCGCCGCGGTCACCCGGACGCCCACTCCCAACGCCGCGATCCCCGTCCTGCTGGGGACGGGGGTCGGGATCATGGCGTTGGCTTTCCTGCGCACGAAGGGGGTGGCGGCGGCTGGCGCGCCCGCCTCTGCCCCGGCCACGGAAGCGTCCCGAGGGATGCCTCGCCGCCAGTTCGTGCTGAGTGCGCTCGTCGTCGCCGCGGCCGGTCTCGGCGCGGGTGTGCTGGGGCGCGCGGCGTCGGCTGCGGCCCGGGCGGCGTCCTCGGTGCGCGAGACGCTCCGGCTGCCCCTGCCCGCTCGCCGCGAGCCCATCCCGGCGGGGGCGGATCTCAGGGTGCCCGGCGCGGCGCCGTTCGTCACCCCCACCGAGGACTTCTACCGCATCGACACCGCGCTGAGCGTCCCCACGATCGACGCCGCCAGCTGGTCGCTGCGCATCCACGGCCTCGTGGACCGCGAACTCACCCTCAGCTTCGACGACCTGCTCCGTCGGGGTCTCGTCGAACGCGTGGTGACCCTGATGTGCGTCTCGAACGAGGTGGGCGGAAACCTGGTCGGCAACGCGGTCTGGACAGGCGTGCCGATCCGCGACCTGCTGGCCGAAGCGGGGGTGCACGCGGAAGCGGACATGGTGTTGTCGACCTCCCAGGACCGGTTCACGGCAGGCACCCCGCTCGAGACGTTGACCGATCCCGGGCGGGACGCCCTGCTGGCCGTGTCGATGAACGGCGAGCCACTGCCGTTCGAGCACGGTTACCCGGTGCGCATGGTGGTGCCTGGCCTGTACGGCTACGTGTCGGCGACCAAGTGGGTCGTCGACCTGGAGGTCACTCGGTTCGATCGTGCCCAGGGCTACTGGACGCCGCGAGGCTGGTCGGCGCGCGGACCGATCAAGCTGTCCTCACGGATCGAGGTGCCCGCCCAGGGTGCCACCCGTCCGCTCGGCGAGGTCGTCATCGCGGGGACCGCGTGGGCGCAACACACGGGCATCTCGGCGGTGCAGGTTTCCATCGATGGCGGGCCGTGGCGGGAGGCCGACCTCGGCGAGGTCCCCTCGTCCGACACCTGGCGGCAATGGGTCTATCGCTGGACCGACACCACCGCTGGCAGGCACGTTTTCCAGGTGCGGGCGGTCGATACCAAGGGCCAGGTGCAGGACGCCGTCCGCCGTCCGACAGCGCCGGACGGAGCCACCGGGCTGCACGAACGGAGCATCACCCTCACCTGAGCTCGGGGCACCAGGTGGCGTAGCGTTCCGCGCATGATCACAGTCTGCTTCGCGGGAGTCACCGGCCGGACGGCGCCGCCGATCCTCAAAGCCATCGACGCGTCCGACGACTTGCGGCTGGTCGCGGGCGTGTCCCGCTCGGCGGCCGGGCAAACCCTGGCGAGTGCCGCCGGTTCAACAGGTGGCGGGCTGGTGTACGCGAGCGTGCCGGAGGCGTTGCGGGAGTCCAAGCCCGCGGTGTTGGTCGACTTCACCAGCGCCGCTGCAGTACGTCCCAACGTGTGGGCCGCTGTCAACGCCGGCGTCGATGTGGTGATCGGATCGAGCGGGCTGACCGCCGAAGACTATGTGGAGTTGGACGGACTGGCTCGCGATCGCGGCGTGGGGGTGATCGCGGCGGGCAACTTCTCGGTCATGGCGGCGGTGCTGCGACGTGCTGCGGAGATGGTCGCAGAACACGTGACCCAATGGGAGATCATCGATTACGCGGCGGCCGGGAAGGTCGACGTGCCCAGCGGCACCGCGCGTGAGTTGGCCGAGAGCCTCGGGCGCATCCGGGAGCCGGCGGAGTCCTTGGGGTTGGCGGAGTTGCACGGCCCGGTTGAGGCGCGCGGGGCCAGCGTTTCAGGGACGCGCATCCACTCGGTTCGGTTGCCGAGTTTCCTGGTCAGCACGGAGGTCGTCTTCGCCGGCCCGGGGGAGCGGCTCGTGATGCGGCACGATCCGGGCCTCGGCTCCGAGCCGTACGTGGCTGGCACCCTGCTGGCCATTCGGAGGGTCAGTGAGCAGGCGGGTCTTCGTCGAGGGTTGGGCTCGCTGTTGTTCTAGCGCGCGGGCAGGGTCGGCAGGGTCAGACGGGCGTCTGTGCCTCGGATTGCCTCCGCG
>CAYUWV010000071.1:0-11420 GCA_964448385.1 uncultured Propionibacteriaceae bacterium
ACGCCTCCGGTGGCCAGGACCGGGGCGAGGTCGGCCAGGCTGCCGATCCCGATCAGCGGGAAGCCGGCCACCTGCCGCAGGCTGGTCGGCGCCCCTTCCTGAACCTGCAGTCCGATCGTGTTCACCTCGTGCGGGAGCAGCGCCCGAGCCTGGCGCAGGTCGGCGAACTCGGTGACCGGTCCGGTGATCAGCAGCACCACGCTCGCGTCCGGCGCGAGCTGGGCCAGCTTCCCGGTGGCGCGGGCGAGCGTCCAGTCGCTCAACTCGGCCCGGGAGAAGGTGTCGAGCGCCTTCTGGGGCGCCGGCGCGACCGCAACCTGGTCGCCGCACACGATGCTGAGATCCATCTCATCGGTGATCGCTCGAAGGGCGACCGAGGCCCCTGCAGCGATCGCGAGCTCAAACTCCTCTGGCGTGCGGTAAGCGCGCGGGTTCACGTCAACGATGACCGCCACATGGGAGCGCCGCGTGTCCAGGAATTGGCGCACCAGGAACGACCCGGTACCGGCTGCGGCCGAAGCCTTCGCCGACGACCGCCAGTGGATGTAGCGCCGGTCGTCGCCCGGGACGTACTCGCGCAGGGTGTGGAAAGCCAGGTCGCTCATTGAGACCTCGTTGGTGGTCCGGCCTTCGAGATCACGCAGCCACCCCGAGCCCAACGGTTCCAACGGCACCGTGCGGGGGTGCACAAACATCTCGATCGGATCGGTCCACGCGATCTCCCGCCGGAACACGCCGAACGGGTCGCCGCGCTGAGTGGTCACCGAACCGATCACCACCACGCCGCGTCTTTCGGTCGGGATCAGCGCCAACTCCTCGTGGCTGGCGCCCGGCTTCAGGATCGGGGTGGTGTACCTGGCGACGGCGGACCCGACCGGCATTTCCACCCCGATCGGGAGCAGCGGGGTGGCGGCCCGGTTGGTGATCTGCAACTGGGCGGCGGCGGACTCCCCCACGCGCACCCGCAGCGGGGCCACGTTGCGTTCCACGTCCAACCGGAGCCGTCCGAACGTGAACATCGCCGACAACACCAGGATGATGCCGAACACCGCCGCCACATAGCTGAACTCGGCCCAGCCCAACCGGCCGGCGAGCAGCCAGGCGGCGATCGCCCCGACCAGCAGGGTCCAGCCGAGTGGGGAGACCACGCCGAGCGCCGTCGTCACCCGTGCCCGAACCGGCGCGAGGCGCTCAGTCGCACCTTCCCAGCGCAGCTGCACAGGTTGGATCACCCGAGTCCACCCTCGGCCCACAGCAGCCAACGAGCCCTTCGTGCGCGTAATCCCGGCTCTCACCGTCCGCCGCGGCTTGCGCGGACCGCGGGTCGGCGCCGGAGCCGAAGACGGTTCCGGCGCCACGCGGTCAGCCCGGAGGACGGTGCGTTCGGTCATCGGTGCTCAGCGCACCCGATTCGAGGGTGCGTTGACGATGCTCAGCAGGTCGTCAAGTACTCGTTCGACCGTCACCCCGGAGAACTGGGCTTCGGCGTTGAGGAGAAGCCGATGGCTCATCAGCGGGATCGCGAGATCTTTGATGTCGTCGGGGGTGACGTACTCACGACCCTGCGAGACCGCCCAAGTCTTGGCGGCCCGGATGTAGGCAAGGCAACCGCGCATCGAGATGCCCAGCTTGACGTGGGCGTGGCGGCGCGACTCCGTCGCGAGGAAGCTGACGTAGCTCAGGATGGACGAGTCGACGTGCACCTCATTGGCGAAGGCGGCCATCTGGGCCACCGCGTTGGCGGCGATCACCGGCCCGACCTGCGCGGCGCGGTCGCGGTTCGCCGCCTGCGCCATGAGTTCCATCGCCACGTCGTGGTCGGGGTAGCCGATCGAGGTCTTCATCAGGAACCGGTCCAACTGGGCCTCGGGCAGCCGGTAGGTACCGGCCTGTTCGATCGGGTTCTGGGTGGCGACGACCATGAACGGTCGACCGACGCCGTGCGACACGCCGTCGACGGTGACCCTGCTCTCCTCCATCACCTCGAGCAGCGCGGACTGGGTCTTGGGTGAGGCACGGTTGATCTCGTCGGCGAGAACCACGGTGGCGAAGATCGGCCCGGAGTGGAACTCGAAGGCCTGCTTCTGCTGGTCGTAGACGGTGACGCCGATCACGTCGGACGGCAGCAGGTCAGGGGTGAACTGGATGCGGCTGTGGCTGCCTTGGACGGTATTGGCGATCGCCTTGGCGAGCACCGTCTTGCCGGTTCCAGGGACGTCCTCCAGCAGCAGGTGCCCCTCGCTCAGCATGCAGGTCAGCGCGAGCCGGATGACCTGGGACTTGCCCCTGATCGCCAACTCGACGTTGTCGACAAGTTGCTGGAACGTCTTGGCGAACCAGGCTGCTTGCTCATTGGTGATACTCATCGCCACCCACGCAACCTTCCAAGAACTTGTCCAATCACCAGTTCACCCTTCCGCTAGAAACATCGCCACAGACCACTTCAATCCAATAGAAACCGAAGAAATTAGGGCTCTGCATGCCACCATTACCTTGCCGCCACCCATGGAATCCACCGGTACCTTGATCAGTTGCATTGATTCGACAGTCTTGTGCGCCAGGGAAGTTCTCGAGGGTCACATACACGTAGTAGCACCGGTTCGAAGTGCAGACACCGGCTCCACGCGGTTCATTAATGTTGATACTCGCCCCGTGAGTGACAGTTATCTTGGCGGGATTCGAACCGGAGGTCATGGGCTTGGAATCAGAGGCAGAACCGCGCTTGGAGTCGGAGGCCGTCACTTTCACATCAATGGCCTCACGGTACTTGCCGGTGTCGATCGATCCATTGCCTACCCAGGTACCACTTACCTCCGTGCTCCCCAATGACTGACCGTTTACTTCAACACTCAAGGCCAACCCGTTAGGATCAACGCTGACCTGATAGTTGATTCGCGTGCCATCCGTACCGGTTTGCGAAATTGATAATCCCCTGATCGGACCGTATGGTGTCACGTCGGGCGAGCTCGGTGAATCACTCGAACAATCCAACTCGTTACACAGGACTGCACGGAAATTCACTCGCTGTCCGTTCGCACCGGCCCCGAGACTCATGCTCCCCGACCAGCTACCGTTCGCGACATCGAACTGTTGCGTCTTCCCGCCCCCGGTCACCTTTACGTAGGCGGTACTGCCGCGAGAACTGCCAACCACGCCGTTGACTACTACTTCTCCATCCGCCCCCGTGGCCTTGGCAGTTGGCGCCCTTGTCGGAGCTTCCGGTTGGCCGATCGCCTTCCACGTCTTCGACGCCGAGCTGGTCCGCCCGTAGAAGTTCGTGGCTACGACCGTGAACGTGTGCTCGGCGCCGTCCAGGGTGATCTTTCCGGTCTTGCAGGTCAGGACTTGCACGTCCTTGCACACCGTCTCGTCGGCACCGGCCCTAGAGCTACGCGTCACCGTGTACGTGATCGGGCCCTTGCCATTCGGATTGGCTGCGCCCCAGGACACCGTCGCAATCGGCTCATTGATGTCCAAGGCGGCCGTTGGGGTGTTGACATTGAAGGCGGACGGGTCACCCGTTGGCCACCCGGTGGTCGTGGCAGCCTTGCGTGACTTCCCGGTGCGGTTCTTTGCCCAGATGGAGAAGGTGGTCTGCTCGTTGACCAGTCCCTTCTTGAGCACATGGGAGTTGACGTTTCGGACCGTCACTGATCCCCCTGGCCAGCTGATGATGTAGCCGGTGACGGCGGAGAATTCTCCCAGGACGGGTGCCCAATTGAGCGTGATCCTTCGATCCTGCGGATCGCTGGTGGTGAAGCCGGTCACCGTGCTGGGCGCCTGGTCTGGCCGGAACTCGGCGGATTCGTTGCCGTAATCACTCCAACCGGCCTTGTTCCATGCCCGTACCTGGAAGCGCACCGGCACGTCGTTATCGAGATCACGGACGGTGCACCCCCTGTTGGTATCGCAGGGCGTGACCCCCCCGTTGTTGCGCCCACCCACCTGGCGGACCTCATACCGCTCGACGGTCGCGCCATTTTCGGCCGGCTTCCTCCACTGAAGGGTGACGGAGCGATTCTCCGCCGTCTTGCCGCTGGTCGGGGCCGCCGGCGGCGCGGGAATCCCGTACACGGAAATGGTCAGGACACCTTGGATGTTCCGTGTCGGGTCCCCACTCGCGACATCGCTGAGCGTGAGGTTGTAGACCAGCGGACCAAAGAAGGACCGGTCAGGAGTGACGGTCCACGTGCTCGCGGTCTTTGACTCCGAAGCGTTGGGAAGATCCGGCATTGTCACGATGGTGTCCTGATGCGTCCCCTTCTCGAACGGTGAATCCAGCACGATCTGCCTGCTGATGCTCTCGCCCTGTTTCACCTCGAAACGCTGCGCCTTGTAGCTGGCGGGCCGTGCGTTCTTGACGCCCACCTTCAGCGTCGCCGGCTTGGCTTCGGTGCCCGGGATCGTGATCTCGAGTTGGCCCTTGGCGTCCGGGCTCGCGTCTGGTGTCGCCCGCAGTACCAGCGCCTGCCCGGTCAGAACCTTGTCGACATTCGCTACTGACTTTCCCGGAACCCATTCTGCGGTGAAGGCCAGGGTTGGGAGTTCAACAGGGTTCGCCGTCCAGACATGACAAAGGCTGATCAAATCCATCGCCTTGCCTGTGGTCCCACGGGTGATCATGAGGTCATCGGCCGGGCATCGCAATACCGGGGTCTCGGGGCCAACCTGGATCGGGATAGAGACCACTGCGGTCTTTCCATCAGGATCCTTGAGGAAGGCGCCGTCGGTCACTTCCAGGTTCAACGTGGCCGGGCCGACGTAGTCGTCAACAACAGTCAGCTCAACTTCGCTCAGGTCGCGGCTCGGTTCGACCTTCAGTTGGCGCTTCGGCGAGACGGTGACCGAGTCTGGCACCGTGACCCGGATCGGCTTGCCGCGTGGCGAGACCACGTAATCCGCCAAGGACACGGTGGCCTGCTGCGAGTCCAGTTTGATCAGGCCCTTCGCGTACGGCAGCCCTTCGCCCGAGCCCGGCACATAGATCAGCGCCGCGGACGTGGCTTCGTCGCCGTCTTGGACGGTGTAACTGAGCACCCTGGGCTGCACCTGCACCGGGATGCTGACCACGCCGCCGACGAAGGTCGCGGTCGGGTCGGAGGTCGACGTCACTCTCAGCTCGCCAGGGCCACCATCGGGATCCCAGGCGTCGGCCAGAACGTCTACGGTGGCCGTCTTGCCGTCAGCGGTCGTGGCCAACTGGTCCTTCAGTCGCGGCGGGTTGCGGACACCCTCTTGACCCTCGATCGTGACCGTCCCGAGGGTGCCGTCCCCGCCGTTCCCGGTCAGTTGATACTGCACGGTGACCGGCTGGGCTCCCGCTGCCGGGGCGGTCGCCGTGATGGGGCCCTGGTCCGGGGTGAGGGTGATGCCGGGTTGGTCTTCGATCGGCTTGATCTTCACCTTGTCGCTCAGCGCCATGAGGTCGTTGGCGATCGCGTCGACATGGACAGGCACGCCCGGTCGAGCAGTGACGAGGTCGTCCACTGCCACCGGGATCTGAGTCTGTCCGGGAGGGGCCACGGCGACCCGGATCTTGCCCACGCCCTGCTTGCCGTACTTGTCGGTGACGATGTACTGGAACTCGTCGGTGCCGACGCTGTCGTCGGTGGGGAACGCCTGGTAGGTGATGCCCTTGGGCGTGATCGCCGTCACTCGGCCCAACTGGGGGCCGGAACCCAGTCCCACCAGGGCCACACTGTCCCCGTCGCGATCCTGGCCGGAGGCCGGCACCGGAATCGTGATCGTGTCACCCGAGGTGGCTCTGCCTTCGATTGTGGTCGGCTGTGGCTCTGAACTCGGCTCCGCATCGGTCGGTTCGGGGGTCACCGTGACCGACACTCTCCCCTCAGCCAGCCCGTTGCCGGCCTTGGCGAGATAGGTGACCGTCACCTTCAAGCCCTGGGGGTCAACCGTCTGGGGCGCGACGTAGCGCACCTGGTTACCGATCACGAAGGCCTTGCCGACATCGCCCTGCCCCGCCTCGTCTCCGCGCACCGGCAACTGGCCGGCTGACGCGCCCTCGACTGTCGTCGCCAACGTGAGTGTGGAGCCACCCTGGGTCAGGTCGTTGGCCAGCACGGGAATCAACGCGGTGTCACCGACCCGGACCGTCGCCGCGTCGCCCCGGACCAAGGGCGCGTCCTCGTCCGCAGGAAGGTGGGTGACGGTCACACTGCCGGCGGCCGTGCGGCTGTTGCCGCCGTCGCCAGTGATGATCGTGTAGGTGATGGCCTGGGGCTCGCTCCCGAGTGGACCCTGAGGCACGATGCGCAACCATCGACCTTGGATCACCGCGACCCGCAGCTTGTCCTCGTCGCTGGCCTTCAGTGTCTGGACCTCCGCCGTCTGGACGGTCAGTAGCCCGCCGTGTGGGTCGGAGTCGTTGGCCAAGACATCCACCGTGATCGGCTGGTCGCCCCGGATCACCGCCTGATCGGGCATGGCGATCGGCTTATCGTCCAGCGTGTCGACCACATCCACGCGGATCCAGCCTTCAGCGGAACTCGGGGCGCCGCCGAAGGCCGCCTTGTACTTCACGAACTGAATGCCAGGCTGTTTCGCGACGAAGGTGACCCGGCTACCGTCGGGGTCTGGGCTGACCCCGCCCTTCCAGCCTTGAATGCCGCCGGCCAGTGTCAGTTTGGCGTCGTCCCCGTCGGGCGTCACTCCCGGAATGTCGTTGGCCAGCGGCCGCACCGAAATCGGCTTGTTGACCTCCCCTTTGACCGCGTCCGCCTTGGCGATCGGAGCGATGCCGGTGATGTCCTCCGTGCCCTTCACCTTGATCGTCACCTGGCCGACGATTGTGTCCGTGCCATCGGTGAGCGTGAAGCTCACCTGGTGATTCTTGGTCACCTCGGCATCCGGGGCCGTGAACTCGATCTGGCCGTCCGAGGTCACCGGGACGGCCTCCGCGCCCTCATTGGCACTGACCAGGGTGATCGGGTCACCGTCATCGTCACGGTAGTCACCGACCACCTGCAGCGTCACAGTGCCGTTCGCGGCAACGGCGTAGGTCGGCACCTTATAGTGCAGCCACGGCCTGGGCTTATCGTTCTCGCTGCCGCGGGCCTTGATGGTGACGGTCGCGCTGGCCTCGGCCACGTTGTTGTTGATGGAGTACCTGAACGAGGCGTCCTTGCCATCCTTCGGCTGCTGGTACAGGAGGGTCTGCCCGTCCGGGGCGATCGATACCGTGGCGCCGTTGCTGGGCTTGGGCTGATCGACCTTCGTGATCGACAACACCCGTCCATTCGGGTCCTCGTCGTTGTCGAGGACGTGCAAGACCGAGATCCGGCCCGGACGCGCGCCGAACTCGTCGGCCTGTGCCTTCGGCTTCTCCTCGGTGGACTTGGTGGACTCGTCCTGCTGCTCCTCCTTGTCGTTCTTGTCCGCCTTCTCGCGGGCTTCCCAAGGGTTGAAGCTCTCCTGCAAGTCGATGTCGTAGATCCGGCCGTCTTGGCGGTCGTTGAGCACCACCAGATTCCAGTTCACGCGGAAGGCGGGTCGATACAGGGGTTCGCGCTTCTTTCCAGAGACGTCAGCCGCCGGTTCGCCGTTGCACGAGCGGACGACCGTGCCGGGGGTACCCACCCAGGCACCCAGGATGCACGAACCGGTCAGGGCCGACGTCCCAAGGTTGACCGGGACGGCCGGCGCTCCCCCGCCCTCGGTGAACACCGCGGTCACCGTCCCGTCGAAGGCGACCCGAAACAGGCTGGTGGACGTAGCGACCGCCACGCTTCCCACGTCGGCACCACCCTGCTGCAGCTGGGCCTTCGGATCCGGAACACCCGGCAGTTGCTGGGACTTGCCACCTGGCAGGATGAGGGTGCTCGAGGTCGCGTCGAAGAAAGCCGACTGCGACCCCAAGCCTGACACCTGAACGCTCTTCAGCCCTGCGGGCAGCTGGCCATACGCTGGCGCCTGGAAGCCCTGCTCGGTGGTGGCGATGCTGACGTGCTTGCCGGCGATGGTGGCGGCATGGATGGAACCGTCGCTGCCCACGCTGAGTCCGGCGGCGCCGGCCCCAGCGGTGCCCGGTCCAAGCTCGGCCAGTGCAGGACTGGCCGGATCGACCGTGGACAGGTCTAGTTGGTGCTCGGTGCCCTGCGTCCGCAACCCCCAGAGCTTGCCGGTCACCGGGTCGAACACCGCCAGCGTGCCACCCCGCAGGTCGACCAGGGTCGCCTTGGAGACCTGCAGCGCCTGATCCCTATCGTGGTTGCCGTTCGCGCTGTCCACTGCGATCAGATTCTGGTTCGCGAGGTTCTGCACCAGGACGGTATTGCCGTCTTGATGAATGTCCACGTCCCCCGTGGGGGTGACCGCGCCGGCCCGATTCCAGAGTTCCAGCGACGAGGCGGCTTTGTTGAACCTTCCATAAAGCCCACCGGTGCCATCTGACTCACCGTCATTCTTGGTGACCCACATGGCGGCGTTATTGGCTTCGACCCGCTGCACCTTCTGGCCGGTCGCGTTGACCGCCATGGCGGCGACCACCGAAACGATGGTCACCACTGCCACGGTCGGCGCAAGGCGCACCAAGGTCCGGCCAACGCGCATTTCTCTGTCCCCTCCAAATGCTGCGGGCGTGTCAAGCGAGTCTGATGATAGACGGCTTATCGGAGGCTGGATGACCTCGACAGTTTCTGGACATGGGACTCGAGTCCCACTGTGTTTCGGGACCGAAGGTCATTTAGTTGTCAACTACTGCGGCGACATTCTGTGTTATTTGGTGCACCCTGGCCAGAACGGCTGCCCGCCGTGCGAGCCGTCCGCCCTATCGACCCTGACTTCAATACAGGTGGGGTTCTTGCCCACGGGCACGGTGACGGCAGGGTCGTCGAGCGGGTCGCGGACCTTCTTGTCGTCGAGCCGCCAGGTGTAGGTGTCGCTAGCCAAGTAGTGGTCGTAGCCGTCCCAGGAGAATGTCACCGTCTCCCCGTCCGACGTAGCGCTGAACGAGAGCGGCCCCGGTGGCAGAACACCTTCACCCAGTTGCGGCGTCGGCAGCGCCACAGGCTCGTCGCCAACCCGGTCGACCTTCGGCTGGCTGGCGGCCAGGTAATAGCCCACCCCGACGATGGCCGCGACGACCAGGCCGACCAGTCCGATCATCGGCAGGGAGGCACGCCGCTCCAGCGGCTCCTCCGGCAGCGGTTCAGCCACGGGCTCCACCGCAGCCGCTCGCTGCCGAGTCGCCATCGCGGGCCCGGCCGGCGCACCCTCCGCCACCGGAACCGCGGCCCGTCGCACGGTTCCGGCAGCCGGCTCCGGCGCCGCAACTCCCCCCTCCGGCGCAGCGGCAGGCCGCCCGCCGACGGGCGGCAGCCCCCGCTGGGCAGGGATCACCTGGGCGGCCTGCACCCTGGTGGCATCCCCGGCGGGCCGGTCCGGGTCGGTCGCGCTCACGCTGGCCTCATCGGCGATCACCACCGGCGTCCGCTGGTAGCGCAGGTCCTGTTCGATCGCTTGCAGCGAGCGAACCAGATCCAGCGCGCTGGCCGGCCGCATGGCCGGATCCCGCGCCATCGCCGACCGGAGCAGGCGGTCCAGCGAGGCGGGCACGTTCGCCTGCCCAGTGGACGGCGCAGGGTTGTCCCGGATCCGTCGCATCAGGGCGAAGGGCGAGTTGTCGCCACCGGGGAGCTCGAACGGTGACCGGCCCACCAGCAGGTGCCACAAGGTGGCGGCCAGCGAGAACACGTCGGAACGCACCGACGCCGGTTGGGTGGCGTACAGCACTTCGGGGGGTGACCACGGCACGGACACGCCCGTGTCGTCGTCATCGGACTCGGCTACCTGCGCGGCGATCCCGAAGTCGGTGAGCCCCGGCGTGCCGTACTGGTTGGTGAGCACGTTGGCAGGCTTGATGTCGCGGTGCAGCAGTCCGGCGCGATGCGCGGTCTCGACCGCGCTCCCGATCTGGATGCCGATCCGGAGCACCTCGTCGACAGGAAGCCGCTCAGCGCGCGCCCGCTCGGCGAGCGTCGCCTTGGGGTAATACATCATGACGATGTAGGGACGCCCGTCCCGCGTCGCTCCCGCGGCATACACCGGGACGATGTGCGGGTGTTCGAGTCTGGCCATGGCATTGGCTTCAGCCGTGAACCGGGCCACCGCTGAGGCCGACAGCCCGGTCTCGCGCAGCACCTTCACCGCGACCCGGCGCGACGGCATCTGCTGCTCGTAGAGGTACACGTCGGCGTAGCCGCCAGCTCCGAGCTTCTGCAGATAGGTCAGTCCGGGGATGTCGGGTGGTGGGAGGGCCTTGCTCAACCCGTCACCTCAAACACGAAGTCCAGCACTCCGGCCAGCACCACCCGCGTGCCGGGCTCGATCATCATCGGGTCGTTCGCCCGCAGCTGCACCGGGGGCTCACCGGGCAGGATCACCTCAGTCCCGTTGGTGGAGCCGAGGTCCTTGACCAGGACGTGCCAGAAGTCGAGGGAGACTTCGAGGTGTTGGCTCGAGATGTCCTTGCCGGGGTCGTTGAGCTTCAGCAGGTTCGGCTGATCGCCGGTGAACCCGGCCGGGAGCCGCGGGTTACGTCCCATGATCAGGCCGCGATCGAGCGTGACGACGTCCCCGTTGGAGAGCCTCAGCACCCCCAGCGGTGGACGAGGCGTCTCAAACGGCTGCTGCGCCGGCAACGCCTGGCCACACACCCGACAACCTCCGGCGTAAGCCGGGCTGAGGTGTCCCTGCGGACAACGCGCCGCCACCACGAGAGTGTCGGACGGTCCGATGTGCCCCACCAGGTTGCGCCGGTCGACCGTCATTTCGGCCGCTTCCGGATCATAGGCAGGCATCGGCGGAGGCGGCGTGGGAGGCGAGGCGCGCCGCGCCCCCGCGGGCACGGCCGCCGAGGGCGCAGGGTTCCACGGTTCCTCGTCGTCGTTCGTCGCCCACGGGAAGAACTCGATCAGCAGCCCGCCGTCCGCGTCGGCCGGTCCGTCGATCGGCGCCGGGATTCCCCCGGCGGCCAGCGCGGGGGCCGAAAGCGGTTCTGACACAGGCCCTCGGGCTGGCGTCTCGAACGGGACCGGTTGCCAGGCCGCTGGCGCCTCGAACTCCTCGACGAAACTGCCCGCCGGCGAGGGCTCCGGGTGGCCCGGTACCTCCGGGCGTCCGGCTTCACTCTCGATCTCCGCCGGGGTGAACCCGAACGCCGGGACCGCAGGGACGGGTAACTCGGCCACCTCAGGGACTGGGACGGGTAGCTCGGACGCCACCTCGACTGGGACGGAGGCCGCTGGCGCCGACGCCGCGGCGGCAGCCGCGATGGTCACCGGGGCCGGAGCGGCCGGCGTCACTGCGGGCCGCACCTCAGCTGCCGCGGAATCCTGGTCGCTCGGCGGCTCGGCCTCGACAGTGTCAACGGACCGCAGCGCCACCGCCTCAGCCCGTACCAC
>CAYUWV010000072.1:0-3254 GCA_964448385.1 uncultured Propionibacteriaceae bacterium
TGATCGGGATCGGCAGCCTGGCCGACCTCGCCCCGGTCCTGGCCACCGGAGGCGTCCAATGAGAGTCATCAACCCCCAGGGGGAGAGCACCGGCCGCACCCGCACCATGACCACACGGCTGGTCGCGTTGCGTCCCTCGACGACCGACGTCTTTGACGGAGCCTTCCTGCTGGCCCTGGTACTGCTCGGACTGCTGGGATTCGCCACCTCCTTCGACTCCTCCCGCTACCTGGTGCTCGGACTGGTCGGGACGCTGCTCGGGATGGTTCTGGCCCACGTCTGCAACGTCCTGCGGTGGCACTGGGCTCTGCCGCTGGTGGCGGCCGCGGTCAGCTACCTGTTGCTGGGCGGGTTCCTGGCTCTGCCCGACAATCTGCTGGCCGGCTTCATCCCGTCGGTCACGACGTTCGTCGACTTGGCCCAACTCGTGGTCAACGGGTGGAAGGAACTCCTGACCACGCTGCCGCCGCTGCCGGGAAGCAGTCCGCAGGTGTTGCTGGTCTATCTGGTGGGTCTGGTGGCCGGGGCCGCTGGGTTCAGCGTGGCGCGGCGGTCCCGGTCCACGTGGACGGCAGCGATCGTGCCGACGCTGGTGCTGGCGGCTTCGATCTTGCTTGGCACCTATGAGCCGGCCGCGCTGCTGCCCCCGCCTCAGGGCCTTGGTTTCGCCGCCTTGCTGTTCGGGTGGATGGGAAGCCGCGCCCAACGTCGACGCAGGTTGAAAGGCACCGGATCCCCCAGCCTGACCCGCGTCGGCCTGGGCGCTGGGGTGCTGATCGCAGCGGTGGGGGGTGGTCTGCTGCTCGGACCCTGGCTGACCGGGGGGCAACTGCCGAATCGGCTGGTCCTACGCTCGTTCGTGGAGCCGCCGGTGGATCTACCCAGCTACACCAGCCCGCTCGTCGGTTTCCCGAAATACTCCAGCCAAGATCCCCGCCGGAAGCGCTACCACGACCAGGAACTGCTGCGGCTCACGTCCTCGAAGCCGGTGAGCCTGCTTCGGCTGGCTGTGCTCGACTCCTACTCGGGTATCGCCTGGGACGCCACGTCGGGTGGCAGCGGGCCTGCGGGCACAGCTTTCCAGCGGGTCGGCTCGACCTTGCCCCAGGCGCCGACGACGAACCTGGTGGAGGCCACGATCACCGTCAGCCCGGCGTACGCCGAGATCCCTGAACTGGCCCCGTGGGTGCCGAATCTCGGCCCGTCGAAGCGCATCAGCTTTTCTGGCGACAACGCGCGGAACCACGCCCGCACCTTCCGTTACAACCTCGCGACCGGCCAGGGTCTGGTGGCAGATTCGCTGCGCTCGGGTGACGTACTCCAGGAGACCGGCGTTCAGCTGGACCTCATCGGGGACGGGCCGTTGGCCTCAGGCGGCACACCCCTGCTCGGTGACGCCGAATCTGATGTCATCAGCAGTGCCGTGGACAAGTTGGTGACCAAGGCCGACGCCAGTCCCGGCGACCAGCTTCGCCAAGCCATGGCGAGCCTTCGTCAGGGCTACTACAGCGACGGTACGAAACCAGCTGAACTGCAGTACCACTCAGGGCACGACCTGTTCCGGCTCACGACGTTCCTGACCGAGAAGGAGTTTGTCGGCAGCGACGAACACTACGCGGCCACGCTGGGATTGGTGGCTGCCAGGCTCGGCTTTCCGTCCCGCGTGATCTTCGGCGCAAAGGTCCCCGCCGACGGGGTGGTGAAGGGGAAGGACATCCATGCTTGGGTGGAGATCCAGGTCAAGGACGGCAGTTGGCGCACGATCCCGCCAGACGCGTTCATCCCGACCAGGAGCCCCGAGGATATTCCGCGGCAGAACCCGCAGGATGCTGCCGCAGAGGTTGTGCCGCCGCCTAACCCGGTGCGTGCTCCAAGCTCGCTCGACTCCTGGTTCGAGCTGAACGCTGGCCTGATCTCCAACGCCGCGGGGCTGGACCGACTCCTGCAGATCCTCTACGCGGTGCTGCGCTGGGTGGGACCGCCGCTGGGTCTGGTCCTGCTGGTGGTCGGGGGCATCACCGGCGCGAAGGCGCTGCGGCGTCGGCGGCGTCGGACCCGGGGCCCGGCCACCACCCGGATCGCCGGCGGCTGGAGCGAGGTCGTCGACCTTGCCCGGGATCTCGGTCACTCGGTCCCGCTGCTCGCGACGCGCCACGAACAAACCCTCGCCGTCGGACGCGCCGACCTCGTGCCGGTCGCCCGCGCGGCCGACCGCGCCATCTTCGGCCCGGGCGACCCCACGCCCGAAAGTGTGTCCGCGTACTGGGCCACGGTTGACTCCACCAGGAAGCAGTTGGTGGCCCCGCTGAAGCGCCGACAGCGCTGGCTGACGCGGCTAAGCCTGCGGTCGCTCCTGCCCGCCAAGCTCGTCGGGCCAGCGAACCCGTCGCGCTGGAGTCCGTTCTGGCAACGCGGGGCCCGAACGGATGCAACGATGACCCGACAGGAACCGAAGGGGGACGGGCTGTGACGACGCTGCCGCGCTGGCCACAGCTGCTGGACACCGTCCCCGCTGCCCTGGGGCAACGGGTCGCCCGCGCGCTGTTGAGCTTCACCCTGGTCGTGGTGACGGGCTGGGTCATCGGGGTAGCCGCCCTCCAGTTGCTGGGAGCAGACACCACTGCGCAGGCGTGGTGGTACGCGGCTGCTGTCGCCGCCGGAGTCGGTTTCGTGGCGCTCGTGGGGGCCGCCTGGGTCGCCGTGTCCGGACGCACGCTCCCCGATTACCTCCTGGGTTTGCGGACAGTTCGAGTCGACACCGGGGGACACCCGGCGTGGCGTGGTCTGGGACGGGCCTCGGCGATGGGGCTCCTAGCTATCCCCTCGGCGGGCGTGGTGCCCCTGCTCCTCACCGTCCTGACCCGCGATGCCGACGGTCGCTGCTGGCAGGATCGCTGGGCCGGGCTCAGCGTGCTCGACGTCCGCAGCGGTCGCGACGTGGGGCAGCACCCGGTGACCAAGGCGGAGTTGTCGTCGCGTTTCGCCCCGGCGCGCGCACCGCGTCCGGCCATCATTCACGTTCGTCCGGCAGAGCATCGGCCGGACCCCGCCTTCACTCAGCCGCCCCTGCCTGCCCCTCAGCCGATCACCGCAAGCGGCGACAGGGTCGTGGCGCAGGCCGGGCCGACAGCCCTGACGCCGAGGGCCGCCGAGTCGGCGGGGCAGCCGGCCTGGCTGCTGTGTTTCGACACGGGGCAGACCCACGAACTGCGGTCGGTGGCGCTGCTCGGCCGCCAGCCCACCGCCCGAAGCAC
>CAYUWV010000072.1:3354-9464 GCA_964448385.1 uncultured Propionibacteriaceae bacterium
CCCACGAACTGCGGTCGGTGGCGCTGCTCGGCCGCCAGCCCACCGCCCGAAGCACCCACCCGGGGGCGGAACTGGTCGTGGTCGATGACCCATCGCGCACCATTTCGGCCACCCATCTGGCGGTGCATCCGAACGAGGTGGGGGTTTGGGTCGAAGATCTCGGCTCCACCAACGGCAGCGAAGTCGTCCTCGCCAACGGACGCGTCAAGGCCCTGCCGATCCGGGCACGGACGGCCGTCGATGCCGATGCCAGAGTGCGCTTCGGTGATCGGGTGATGCGCCTGCAGCGGTCGGTCGCCGTCGGCGAGGGGGTGCCGCGATGGACGGCGTGACCTGGTTTCCCGGATCCGGCTGGGGGGTGGTCGGGCCACACGCTTTCGCGTGGCTGGCTCCCACGTGGGCAGCCGCGGACGTGGCGGCCTGCCATGCGCTGCTGGCAGCGAACGCCAACCCCGACGAGGTGATCGGCCTTCTCGAGCCCGGAGGCCTTGCCGGCAGGGGGTTCGCCCTTGTCAGCGCCGGGTCGAGACGGTTCTTGGTGACGATGGGGGTACCGGCTCGCGCCACCGGCAGCGGCGAGGTTCGGGAGTTGAAAGGTGCCAGGGGGCGGGCCGACGCGTGTGACCTCCCGGTCGGCTGGTCGGCGGCGGTGGGAGGGTGCGAACCGCGGCCAGGCATGCCGCTGGCCGACGGCGTGGCGCAGTGTGGTGGGCTGGCCTGGGGCGATACCTCCGTCCCCAGCGAGAAGTCCGGATCGGCGCCACCCGGTCACGCCGTTCGGGAAGCAGCGACCGTCCCGGGCCAGCCTCAGCCGCGGCCAACTCCCGACCCCCGCGAGGTTTCTGGCTCGAACCCGTTCGCCGACTTGTGGGGGCACACCATGCGCCGCCCGGTCGAGGCGGCCGCGGTGCGCCACGTCCGCGACCATGACCGTCCCGACGACGATGGACCCGCGGACCACACCCCAGGTGCCGGAGGCGTCGAAGGAGCCGCGGTGGTCCGGTCAGCCCCAACCGCACCGCTGCACCCCGTCCCGGAACCGCAGGAAGCAACCCCGGTTGAGCCGGTGCCACCCGTGCGGGCACCGGCCCAACGCCCCCAGCGGATCGGCGATGCGACGCTGATCACCGCCATCGTCGACGAACCGTCCGACCTGGACGACTATGGCCGCGCCGTGTCGCAGGACGGTGAGCAGGTGGAGATCCGAGGCACCGTGGTCATCGGACGGGCGCCCTCCGGACTACCAGGGGAAGACTGCCAACTGCTGCGGGTTCCCAGCCCGGATCGAAGCGTTTCCCGTAACCACGTCGTGTTGCGGGTCGTCGACGGACTCGTCGTCGGCGGTGATCTCGGCAGCAACAACGGCACCATGCTGATCCGCCTCGGCCAGTCGCCCGTTCCGCTGACGCAGGACCCACCGCGGCGGCTGCGGCACGGCGATGTGCTCGATCTGGGCTTGGGCTGCACCGTCCGGTTGGTGGGGTTGCCGTGACGTTGGGACGAGGGGAGCTGCTGTCATGATGCTGGTGGAACTCGAAGGTGGCCCGCTGGGTCCGAACGAACTCCGGGTCGAGTTCGCGGGGGAATGGTATTCGCCCGCGACCGATGAGCAGTTCGTGATCGGGCGCGAAGGCGACCTTTCCATCGACGACAACCCGTACCTGCACCGCACGTTCCTGCGACTCGTCTTCGGCAATGGCCTGTGGTGGTTGATCAACGACGGCGGCCGACTCGCCGCGACCCTGTCGGACGGCGAGGGCAGGATGCAGTCGTGGTTGGCGCCCGGCTCGCACGTCCCGCTGGTCTTCGCCCACATGTGTTTGACGTTCTCGGCCGGCTCGACAACCTATGAGGTCAACCTGTTCACCTCGAGCCCGGCCTTCTCGCCGATGCCCGTCGTCGTCCCGTACACGCCGGGAGACGCCACCATCGGTCAGGTCCCGTTGACTCCGGCCCAGAAGCTGCTGATCCTGTCGCTGGCAGAGACCAGGTTGCGCCGACCCGGCTCCGGGGCGGTGGAGGTGCCCTCGTCGACCGACGCGGCTAGGCGGCTTGGCTGGTCGCAGACCAGATTCACGCGGAAACTCGACAACGTCTGTGACAAGTTCGACCGGATCGGCGTGGACGGCCTGCGCGGCGGTGCCGACGGCTATGCCGTCAATCGTCGGGTGCGGCTGGTCGAGTACGCCGTGACGTCCCTGTTGGTGACCGCCGCTGACCTTCCGATGCTCGACGCCGAGGCAGCAGCCAACCGCGACACCCTTGCCGATGGAGCCAGCCGATGAAGCTCAAACTGACCGTGGTCCGCAACGGGGTGGCCAGCAACCTGCAGGTCACGGCCGACGGCACAGCGACGGTGGGTGACATCGCCGCGGCCCTGAGCGCGGCCAATCCTGGTACGCCCGGCCCGGCGGTGGACCCGGCCCAGGTGAGCCTGCGGGTCGCCAGCGTGGGGGTGAAACGCGTCCTCGACCCGGAGACCTCCCTGATCGACTCGGGAGTGCGTTCAGGCATGACGGTGGAGTTGGCGGCTCCGGCCACGACGCGCGCGACGGAGAAGAGCGTCGCCGCGGCCGTGGTACGCATCCTGTCCGGCCCGGCCTCCGGTACGGAGATCCCGCTTCCGCTGGGATCGTCAACGGTGGGCAGGACGCCAGGCAATGATGTCGTGCTGCGCGACGAGCTCGTATCGAAGCAGCACGCTCGCATCCTGATCGGGGAATCCGTCGAAGTCATCGACCAGAATTCCGCGAACGGCATCCTCGTGGGCGGCCAGCGCGTGGGCCGCATCAGGGTCGGTCCCGACGACGTCGTCACCATCGGAGACACCGACCTCAGCATCGTCCAGATCCGCCGATCCGGCGTGGAGACGCCCACCACCAACGACATCGCCTTCACCCGGTCGCCCTCCGTCCTGCCACGAGTGGTGCCGCGCGAGATCGAGTTGCCGGCAGCACCGAAGCCCCAGGAGAAGCAGCGGTTCCCCTTCCTGGCGTTGGTGGCACCGCTGGTCATGGGAGCGGCCATGCTGACCATCACGCATATGCCGGAGAGCCTGGTCTTCATAGCGCTTAGCCCGATCATCATGGTGGGCAGCTACATCGATCAACGGATCCGCAGCAAGAACCAGTACCAAACCGAAGTTGCCAACTTCGAAGCCAACCTGAGCCGGGTGGCCGACGAACTCGCTCGCGCGCATGAGGCTGATCGCCGCGACCTGTTGCGGATCTACCCCAGTGTCGAGGATTCCTGGAACAGTGCGGCCCGCTTGGGGACGGTGCTGTGGTGGCGGCGTCCCGAGCACCCCGAGTTCCTCCAGTTGCGGTTGGGCCTGGGGGATCTCCCCGCGGTCACGTCCGGCAAGCGAACCGGAGGCGCGGAGGGAGTCGCCGAGTTCGAGGACAGGCTCACCGCCCTGGAGTCCCAGTTCGTCCAGCTTGAGGACGTACCAGTCGTCGCGGACCTTCGCGTGTGTGGCTCTTTGGGCCTCTGCGGAGACCGATCGGTGCTGGACGGTGTCGCGCGCGGCTTGATGGTCGAGCTCATCTGCATGCACTCCCCGGCGGAGGTCAGTGTCGTCTGCCTGACGTCCCGCAGTGGCGTCAAGCGATGGGACTGGCTGCAATGGACGCCGCACACGTCGTCGCCGCACTCGCCGCTGGGCGACCTGCACCTAGCGTCCGACCCCGCCACCGCCGCCGTCCTGCTGGCGCACTTAGAAGAGCTGATCGAGCTGCGCTCGGCCTCCGGCGGCACCCCGACCCCGCGCGGACCCGTCACAAAGTCCGAGCGGGTCGCGCCGCCAACCCTGCCGAGCGTGATCGTGCTGGTGGACGATGCTCTCGTCGACCAGGCTCGACTGACCCGGGTGGCCGAACGGGGACCGGACGTGGGCGTCCACCTGATCTGGTGTGCGACCAGCAGGGCACAGATCCCCGCGGCCTGCCGAAGCTTCCTCGACGTTGAGTCCGGGGGCTCGCTGGCCGGCCAGGTTCGCCACGGACAGACCGTGACGCCGCTTCGCGTTGAGACGGTCGATGCAGCGGTTGCCGACCGACTGGGACGCGTCCTTGCCCCGGTGTTGGATGCCGGTATCCCGGTGGAGGACTCGTCGGACCTTCCGAAGTCGGTGAGCCTGGTCTCGTTGACGGGTCAGGAACTGGCCAGCCGAGCTGAGGCCCAGGTGGCCCGCTGGCGCGAGAACCAGTCGATCATCGATCGGCGGCCGGAAGCACCGATCACGCCGCTGAAACACCCGGTCAGCCTGCGGGCACTCGTCGGACATGGTGGGACGGACACCTTCACTCTCGACTTGCGAACCCAGGGTCCCCACGCGCTCGTCGGGGGAACGACCGGTGCGGGAAAGTCGGAGTTCCTCCAAGCGTGGGTGCTCGGCATGGCCACGGCCAACTCGCCGGACCGGGTCAGTTTCCTCTTCGTGGACTACAAGGGCGGGTCGGCCTTTGCCAAGTGCCTTGAACTGCCCCACGTGGTCGGTCTGGTGACGGACCTGTCGCCCTACCTCGTCCGCCGGGCACTGACCTCACTGCGGGCCGAACTGCGCTATCGCGAGCACCTGTTGAACGACAAGGGCGCCAAGGACCTGGCCGAACTGGAGAAACGCGGTGACCCCGAGTGCCCACCGAGCCTGGTCCTGGTGGTGGACGAGTTCGCAGCGCTGGTTTCGGAGGTGCCGGAGTTCGTGGACGGCGTCGTGGACGTGGCCCAGCGCGGCCGTTCGCTCGGGTTGCACCTGATCTTGGCGACGCAGCGTCCCGCCGGCGTGATCAAGGACAACCTGCGCGCCAACACGAATCTGCGGGTGGCACTGCGGATGGCCGACGAGCATGACTCCGCCGACGTGCTTGGTGAGAAGACCGCCGCCTTCTTCGATCCCGCAACCCCGGGACGCGCTGCGGCCAAGACCGGCCCGGGACGAATCGTTCAGTTTCAGGCGGCTTACCCCGGGGCAAAGACCCCCGAGGTCGCGCTGGCCGCTCCGGTGGACGTCGTCGAATTGAACTTCGGCGGTGGCGTCGCCTGGCAGGTGCCAGAACGCAAGGTCAATCTCGAGGACCTTGACACCGACATCGACCGACTGGTCGCGACCATGTCGCGGGCGGCCTTGGCGGCAGGTATCCCCAAGCCGCGCAAGCCGTGGTTGGACGCACTGGCGACGACGTACGACTTGCGGAAGATCGACCAGCGTCGTGACAGCGAACTTGCGCTGGGCGTCATCGACGACCCAGATCATCAAGAACAGCGCGTCGAGTACTTCCGTCCTGACGCCGAGGGCAACATCGCCTACTACGGCGCCGGTGGCGCCGGTAAGACGACGGCCTTGCGCTCGCTAGCGCTGGCTGCCTCGATCACCCCCCGATCGGGCGGCGTGCATATCTATGGGGTCGATTTCTCCGGCGGTGGGCTTTCCCTGCTCGAACCGCTCCCGAATGTTGGCTCGATCATCGACGGAGGGGACGACGAACGGGTCATGCGGCTGTTCCGCTGGCTTCGTGAGACCGCAGACTCACGCGCGGTGCGGTACTCGGCGGCCAAAGCACCCACCCTGACGGAGTACCGGCGCATTGCGGGTGACCAGCGCGAGTCGCGAATTCTCGTGCTCATTGACGGCTTGGGTGCCTTCAAGACCGAGTACGAGAGTTCTGTGGACAAGGCGGCAATCCTGCAGTTGTTCCAGCAGCTCCTGGTCGACGGGCGGGGTGTCGGAATCCATTTCGCGGTCACCGCGGATCGACCGTCCGCCATTCCTGCGTCGATTGGGACAGCCTTCCAGCGGAAAGTCGTGCTGCGCCAGACCGATGACGACGGCTATCGCTACCTCGACCTCCCTCGTGACGTGCTCAACGCCACCTCTCCAGCCGGTCGCGCCATGCAGGTCGGACGCCCCCACGAGCTGCAGCTCGTGATTCTGGGGGACAACGTGAACGTCGCCGCTCAGCACCGCATGATCGAGCAACTCGGCGACTTTCTCCGCGGGTTGGAGGCACCAGAGCCAGTGCGGATCCGGTCGCTTCCCCTCGAGATCGCCGCAGCCGGGATGCCTGCTCAGGTCAATGGTCGTCCAGCGCTCGGCATAGCGGACGACGGCC
>CAYUWV010000072.1:9564-11292 GCA_964448385.1 uncultured Propionibacteriaceae bacterium
GCCATTGTCTGGGGTCCGATCCAATCCGGACGAACCAACGCCCTGAAGTGGTTCGCCACGTCCTTGAGGGCGTGGAAGCCAGATCTACCGATTGTTCATCTCGCCCCGAAGCGAACCCCCCTGTCCACGTCCGCACTGTGGAGCATGAGCGCGACCGGGCTGGATGGTTGCGAGAAGTTATTGGAGCGGATCAAGAAGATCGTCACCGATGAGAACGGCACCGGCGCAGCCCAGGTGGCGCTGCTGATCGAGAATTACCCCGACTTCCTCTCAAGTCGTGTGGAGAACCTGCTGGCCGACGTTGTGAAGGGTTGTCGGGTCAACGACCACTTCGTGATGGCCGAAGGCGAATCCAGCACGTGGAACAGCTCCTGGCCGCTGTTGATGGAGATCCGCAATGCCAGGACTGGTCTGCTCCTCCAGCCGGAGAGCGGTGACGGTGATCTGGTGCTAAGGACCTCTCTACCCCGCTTCAAGAGGGGTGATCCACCACCAGGACGCGGGTACTGGGTCCAAGCAGGGCGCAGCGTGAAGATTCAGATACCACTGGTGGACTGACGATGGGAGCCGATTCCCATCGACGCCCCCCTCGAAGGACGATTTCATGGTCACAACCCAAGAAGCGGAGGAAACATGGCCACCGATCATGACTTGATTGTCATCGGAGCCAACTACACCGGCGCGTACCAGAACCTGGAGCGAATCGCACGCGGCTTTGCCGAGAACGCGCAGGTGGTGGAGGACGTTCGCGACGCGCTCGGGCACGCTGGCCTCGCCGCCGAGTTCACGACGTTCTCGGATTCCTGGCGAATTAAGCGGGAGGCGATGCAGAAGACTTTTGAGGCGCTCGCAAAGGAAATCAAGACGCAGTACGAAACCTGGGACAAGCTGGATCACGACCTCGGAGGGGATGGCTCACAGGTACCGGAAAAGCCGGAACGCCCTCCCTTCGATGGCAGAAGCATCCCAGAACCCAACCAGGATTCAAGGACCGACGGCGACTCGTCCCCGAAACAGCAGCCAGGCACGCCAACCTTGCCACAACCGAAGGGGACCGCAACGGATGGTAGCTCGGCTGGGAGCGACGGCGGCGCAGCCACCGCCCCTGCCCCCGAGGCCACGCCGGGCACTGAATCCCCCGGAGGGGCCGTCGGCAGCGGCGATGTTGCCACACCGGTGGTAGGGACCTTGATGGGCGCAGCCGTCGTCGGCGCCATCTACACCATCTGGAAGGGGATCCAGGACGGCAAGAAGCTGGGGGGCAGTTCTGGAGCGAGCCCAGGCACCAGTGACGACCTGTCGGTGCGTGATCGAATCGAGCGAGAGCTGGCCAGCCTGAAAGGAGTCGAGGAGTCGGGCTACGACGTTGAGTTGATCGCCGATCCCAAGGATCCAGATGACATCCTCGCGATCCTGCGGGGAGAGGGCGGCGACACGATCGAGATGAAGCTCGACGACGGTGACCTGAACGGTTCCGGGACCGCGGAAGACTACCTCGAGCCGAATGAGATTGCCCATTCCCCGGAGGATGGCATGGCCGACCCGGTTCTCACCGATGTCGCGGAGTTGGCGCCCCCCGGCGATGCGGCGGCAGCGCCGACCGACGACTCGTCCGCGGGTGCGGCCGGGGGTGGGGGCGGGTCGTCCCCTGAGAGCGCCGTACCCGCTGCTGCCGAGCCGCTGGCCGCGCCCGCAGAGTCGACCTCCGCGACCGCTGGGGCAACCGAT
>CAYUWV010000073.1:0-11286 GCA_964448385.1 uncultured Propionibacteriaceae bacterium
CCGACGACGTCGCCGTGTCCAACCCGGGGAGGCAGACCAGCATGCCCAACCAAGAAGAATTCGATGCTCTCAAGCACCGCATCGACCAACTGGAGAAAGAACTCGCCGAAGCCAAGAACGAGCACGAGGGCATTCATGCCCGGCTCCACGAAGCCGAGGCCAAGCTCGACGCCGCGTGGGGAGAATTCAACCCCGGGTAAGCCGCGCGGTTTCACCTGCCCGGTTTGACCCAGTTCGGTTCTAGCCGCTCTGTTTCATCCTTCCCCGCTTCGCCCTGCCCTGAGGCGTCCTGTCCCACTCAGTCGGACGCCTCAGTCGGACGCCTCAGTCGGACGCTGAGCCGAGGGGGACGGGCTGGAACATCGGCGGCTCGTCGGCGGGGAAGAGGGCGGTCGGCCCCCAGACCCAGTCGGTGAAGGCCCAGTCGTGGGGGTCGATCGAGTCGAACACGGCGTTGCGCTGCAGCCGCTCGGGGCCGCCCACGTGCCACAGCTCGCCCCAGACCCGGCCGGTCGTCAGGATGCGCCGGCAGTGTTCAGGACGCACCGCGTTGTAGGCGGCCAGCACCGCGTCCCAGTCGAGCGTGCCAGCCGCGGTCCGGCAGCGCTTGACGTGTTCGCCGAGCACCCAGCCGTCCTCGATCGCCATGATCGCCCCTTGCGCCATGTACTGCAGCGGCGGGTGGGCGGCGTCACCGAGCAGCGCGATCCGCCCGGTGATCCAGTTCATGATCGGGTCCCTGTCGAACATGCGCCACCACCGGTCCCGCCACATCAGCGGCAGGCCCTTCTGCACCGGTTCGCAGGCCGCGGCGAAGGCGGCATCCAATTCGTCGGGCGTGCCCCAGTCCGCCTCGCCTCGCAGCGCTTTCGGCGACTCGAACACCGCCACCTGGTTGAACATGTGGCCGCCGCGCAGGCCGTACTGCACAAAGTGGCAGCCGGGCCCCACGTAGACCTGCACCGCCCGCTCGTCGATGCCGTTGTCGCGGGCCTGGGCCATCGGCACCGCGCCACGGTAGGCCACGTAGGCCGAGTTGACGGGCTGGTCCGACACCAGCAGCGCTCGGGCCACCGAGTGCAGCCCGTCCGCGGCGATGACGACGTCAGCCTCGTCGACGGTCCCGTCCGCGAACGTCACCCGGGCGCCCGCCTCGGTGTTGTCATACCCGACGCATTTCATACCGCCGTGCAGCTCGACCCCTGACCGCATGGCGGCTCGCAGGAAGATCCCGTGGAGATCGCTGCGGTGGATCACCATGTACGGGTAGCCGTACTTCGCCTCAACCCGCCTCAGGTCGAGCGTCAGCAGCGGGCGCGCGTCGAGTGCGTCGCGCATGACCATGCGATCGGGCAGGACACCCAGCGTCTTGGCCTCGTCCAACAGGCCCATGTCGTCGAGGATTCGGGTGCAGTTGGACGCGATCTGCATGCCCGCGCCCACCTCGCCGAAGTCGGCCTGACGCTCGTAGAGCTTCACGCGCAAGCCGGCGCGCGTGAGGTTGACCGCGGTCGACAGGCCGCCGATTCCGCCGCCGATGATGATCACGTCGGCGCGACTGCCCGAGGTGAACTCAGCGACCTCGGTGGCTTCGCGGCGGGCATCGACGTCGGGCGACGCCTTCGGGGAGTTGTCAGTCATGTCTTCGTCTCCTCAGAGCCAGGGGGGCAGGATGGGTGCCGGCGAGCCGTCGGCCGCGGTCACGTCGACGTGGGGGCGTCCGGCGAGATACGCGACGACCTGGGCGATCGGCCCGGTGACGCGCACCGCGGAGCCCTCGCCCGGCAACTGCCAGGTGACCAGGGCGTCCGTCGCCTCGACGGCCACGGCTGGGCCGCCGGACGCCGCCCGCTTCGCGGCGATGTCGGCGCCCAGCGCCGTCAGGAAGTCGGCGGGCAGGTCGGCGAAGGAGAGTCCCGCGTCCAGGTCGACCGCGTGCACCATCACCTCGCGCGCCCGCATCCAGGGGGTCTCGGACGCCGGGACCGTGCGTCCCTGCGCGGTCACGACCTCGCTGCGCCAAGCCTCCTCCAGCAGCCCGGCGAACCCGGCATCGAGCGCCGCCGCGGACCGTTCGAACCAGGACACGAGCTCGCCAGCCGGGCGCAGCGCGCCCGCCGCGATGTCGGCGTTGCGTTGCTCGGGTGAGGCGTACATCGGCGTCCGTTCGCCAGTCGCCGCCCACTGAACCAGGTTCCCGATCGCGTCGGCGTTGGCGGCGAGGTGGGCGAGCACGTGCTTGCGCGTCCAGCCGGGCAGCGCGCTGGCCGCCTCGAGGCCGGCGTCGGTGGCGCCGGACGCCGTGAGGGCCCGGCGGACCAGGTCGGTCCCTTCCGCCGTCCAGCGCAGGGCGTCGGCGAGAGTGCGTGTCATCCGGCCACCACCTTGTTCACGGTCGCCCCGATGCCCTCGATGGCGCAGGTGACGGTCTCGCCGCCCACCAGGTACACGGGTGGCTTGCGCGCATGGCCGACGCCTCCCGGCGTCCCGCTGGCGATCATGTCGCCCGGGTTGAGCCGGATCATGGTCGAGACGTACTCCACCAGCGCCACCGGGTCGAACAGCAGGTCGCCGGTGTTGTCGTCCTGCATGAGCTGGCCGTCGACGCTGGTCGTGACGCGCAGCGCGGGCCGAACTCCGCCGGGCAGTTCATCCGGCGTCACGAGCACGGGCCCGACGGGCGTGGTGGCGTCCCAGTTCTTGCCTTGGGTCCACTCGCGGGTGCGGAACTGCCAGTCTCGGCAGGTCACGTCGTTGAGGATCGTGAACCCGGCAATCGCAGCCTCGGCGTCCGCGCCCTTGGCGCGTCGCACGGGCTTGCCGATCACCACCGCGAGCTCCACTTCCCAATCGAACTCGCTGGTCTCCTCCGGACGCCGGATGTCGTCGCGCGCGCCGATCAGGGTGTCGGCCCACTTGGGGAAGAGCGTCGGGTACTCGGGCATGGGTCGGCCCATTTCGGCAATGTGGGTGCGGTAGTTGAGCCCCACGCAGACCACCTTGGACGGTCGGGCGATGAGCGTGGCGAAGTCGGCGCCCTCGGCCGGGTAGGTGCGGCCGGCGGCGGACGCCGCGGCCTCCGCCCAGTCGTCGCGGGCAAGGAACTCGCCCAGGTCGGCGGCGCCCAGGTCGACCAGGGTGTCCCCGTCGACGCGGACGGCGCGGGTGCCCGCAGCGGTGCGCAGCGTGGCCAGCTTCACCGGGACACCTCCACGCGATGCAGGTCGAGCTTCTCGAAGATCGGGGCGTCGCAGAAGCGGAACAGGTCCAACGCGTTCGAGTCGGAGCCGTCCTGGCCGGCGTCCGCCTGGGCTGAGAAGGGAACCCAACTCGGCACGACGAACATGTCGCCACGCTCGACGTTCCAGCTGTAGTCGCCGACGGTGACCGTGCCGGCCCCGTCGAACACCTGGTAGACCGAGGACCCGGTTTCCTTGACCGGCGCGGTCGCGGAACCGCCCGCGATGCGGTGGATCTCGGTGCGGATCGTCGGCAGGACGTCCAGACCGGTGTTCGGGTTGGTGTAGCGGACGGCGGCGTGGCCGGGTTCGACGGTCACCTGGTGGCCGGCGCGCTCGAGCTGCAGTTGGTCGCGCAGCGCGGCGTCCGTGTACTCCCAGCGGTAGGCCAGCAACGGGGATTTCGGGGTCGGGCCGAGGAAGCGCAGCGGGGTCAGGCCGGGGCGCCCCCAGAGCATCTCAGCGCGCGACACGTCCGGGGTTTCCGTGGCGTCCAGCTCCTCGGGGCCGAACTCGAAGAAGGTGGACTCCACCTCGTATTGGAACGGGATGTCCAGGCCGTCGATCCACGCCATCGCGTGCTGCGACGGGTTCTGGTGGGCGTGCCACGCCCAGCCGCCTTGCGGCAGGAAGTCACCGCGGCGCATGGGCACCGGGTCTGAGTTGACGACCGTCCAGACGCCCTCGCCCTCGACGACGAACCGGAACGCGTTCTGGGTGTGGCGATGGTACGGCGCGACCTCTTCCGGGCACAGGTACTGGATCGCTGCCCACAGCGTGGGGGTGGCATACGGGCGCCCGCCCAGGGTCGGGTTCGCCAGCGCGATCGCACGCCGCTCGCCGCCGCGGCCGACGGACACGATCTCGCCCGCTTTCTCGGCCAGCTTGATCAGGTTCTGCCACCGCCACAGGTGCGGGGCGGCCTTGCTCTGCGGGTGGAATGGCATCAGGTCGCCGATCTCGTACCACAGCGGGATCAGCATCTCCTGCTCGAACCCCTGGTACAGCGCGATCAGCTCAGGGGTGACGCGGGGTTGGTTGGGGGCGTCCTTGGCCTCGAGGCGGACGGGCGTCGGGTGCGTGTTCGGCATCTCGTTCTTCCTAGTGCGGGTGCGGTTGGGTGTGTGCTACTGCCCGGCCGACGGCGTGGGCGTCGTGAAGGGCAGCAGCAGTCGGGAGTGGTGGGCGGCGTCGCGGTAGATCTTGTGGGTGACGGGTCGACCCACCGGCAGGTGGAAGGCGTCCGGGGGGAGCAGGGCGTTGTGCTCGTCGGCCAGCGGCTCGTTGTTCGACAGCTCCAAGGTCAGGCAATGGCCCGGCCTGAACGTGTTCGCGAACGGGTAGAGGCGAACCACGTACTCCTGGATCGTGCCCGGCTCCACCGGCACCGCGCGGGTGTGCGGGTGGTACGGGTTGCCCTCGGTGGTGCGGTCGTCCAGCTCACGGTGCGACGCCTTCAGGTAGCCCGTGGTGATGAGCTGGCGCTTGCCGGTCGGGGCCGCGTCCCACAGGCGCAGGATGAAGTTGGTGTCGGGCTGGTCGATTTCGGCGAAGAGGTGGGCGGCCCCGGTGCCGATCATCTGGGTGGCCACCTCGAACGGAGCCGTGTCCCAGCGGAGGATCTCCACCTTGTCAGTCACCGTCAGCGGGGCCTGGTAGAAGCCGTCCGGGGCGGCGTACTCGGCGCTCATAGGTTCGGGTTCCGCCGACAGTGTGCCGCGTGGCCGCAGGTACAGCGGCTGGTACACCACGTCCTTCGGGGGCCACGCCTGGCCGGTCACGGTCTCACGCGAGCCCTCCACGAAGACGGTCACGGCTGGTTCGTCCATGACCCCGTTGTCGATGCCGCGGATCCAGTAGTCGTACCAGCGGAACATCTTGTCGTGCTCCTCGATGAAGGGGCGCGACTGCATGGGCGGGTACGGTCCGATGTCGAGCTTCTTGGGGCCCGACAGCGCGTCGAACAGCTCGATGGTGCCGTCCAGCGTCCAGCCGCGGCCCTGGTCGAGCTGCAACCAGACCGGGATGTCGATGTTCGGGGCCAGGGTGATCGGGTTGCGCTCCTCGTACCAGTCGCCGTCCAGTTCGTTCAGCACGATGTCGAACCACGCTTCGTGGTGCTTCGGATAGTTCAGGACGTGCACCAGGTTGGGCCAAGCGGCGACATCCGGGTCGGCGAGGCGCTCGGCCACGCGCGCTGCGACCTCGTCGGCGGAGAACGCCTCCAGCATGCGGGACTTGACGTTGTCGGTGAACGCCCAGCCGGAGTCACCACCGCGGCCCTCGCGTGCGGCCCGCGGCATGAACCACATCACGCCACCGTGGTACGTCGTCTCGTAGAAGTCGAAGTGGCCACCGGAGACGAAGATCGCCTTGAGGTGCGGCGGGCGCTCTGCGGCGGCCAGCACCTGCAGCGAGCCGAAGTAGGAGATGCCGATCATGCCGACGTTGCCGTCGCACCAGGGCTGGGCCGCGACCCACTCGATGACGTCGTAGGCGTCCTGACCCAGGGAGACGCCGCCGGCGTTGTAGTTGCCGATGTGCTCACCCGCTGAGGCACCCGAGCCGCGCAGGTCGCCGATCACGTGCACGTAGTCCTCTGCGACCACGCGGGCGATGTCGCCGGCCTCGATGCAGCCGTCCCACATCGGGGACGGACGCCGCTGCGGCGGCATGGTCAGGGCGAGGGCCTGGAGTTCCTTGCCGTAGGGGCTCAGGGCGACGAGCGCTGGCCGCGGCTTGTCCTGGATGCCGTGGTACGCGTCGGCCGCCAGCGTGATCCCGTCCCGCATGGGGACCCGGAGGTTCTTGCGGACGGCGATCTGCTGCCCTCCGGCAGCAAGCGTCTGATAGTCAGCCATGAGTACGCGGCTCCTTCTGCTGTGGGGACATTCCTGCGGGCGTGGTCACCGAACGGCCTCGAAGCGCTGGGCGTAGCCGTGCAGTGTGGTGAAGAAGGGGGACGGTTCCAGCGTCGGGTCGCCGGTGTACCCGAGTTCTTCGGCCACCCGGGCGAACGGGGAGTACACCGAGTCGGTCTGCTGCCGGCCACCCGACAGGTACCGGCCAGCGACGTCGTTGATGCGGGCCTCAAGGTCCAGGCTCTCCTGGAGCGCCCGCCGGGCCTGCTCCTGATCCAGCTCGACCCCGTACGGCACCCCGTCCGCACCGCGGTAGGGGTGCCCCAGGTACAGGCGCTGGGGACGGACCACGTCGCGCAGGTGCTGCAGGCTCGAGCGGTAGGCATCCGGATCCTCGTAGCCGGGGAAGCCGTTGGCAGCCCCGTGGATCTGCACGGCGTCCCCGACGAACGCGTCACGCTGACCGTCCACGACGTAGGCAACGGATCCCGCCGTGTGGCCCGGCACCGAATGCGCGGTGATGGAGACGTCACCACCCAGCCGGAGCGTCTCGCCACCCTTGAGCAGCACGGACGGTTCGAGTTCGCCGGAGATGACCGCGTTGGCGGTCGCCGTCTGCTTCGCCACGCCGTCGGGATCAGGCACGTACTGCTGGCGCACCTGCACGTAGTGGTCGACATGGGCGTGCCGCGCCCGCAACAGGGGTGCGTCGGCCTCGTGGACCACAACCTGGGCGCGCCGGCCAGTCAACTCCCACAGGGCGTGCGCGCCACCCACGTGGTCGATGTGACCGTGGGTCAGCAGGATCCAGCGGACGTCCTCGATCCGGCGACCGAGCGCCTTGAGCGCTGGAACCATGCCCTCGGCGGGCGACGACGCGATCCCCGTGTCGACGATGGCCGGCTCCGGCGCGTCGATGAAGAAGCTGTAGAGCCCGAATCGACCCCACGGAGAAACCAGGGGGTGGATGTCAACAGCGCGTGTCATGGTGTGTGCTCCACTACTTTCGATTCAGGAACTCGGCCGTCTCCTGAAACGCCCGGTGGAACTCCGGGATCCAGGAGAAGTTGGCGACGAAACCGTGGTTCGCGCCGGCGTACCGGCTGACCGTGGCGTCCACTCCGGCTTCCCGCAGTCGCTGGCCGTACCGCTCCCCTTCGTCACGCAGCGGGTCGCATTCCGCCGTGATGATCAGGGCGGCCGGCAACCCGGTGAGGTCCTCGCGTTTGAGGGGCGAGACGAGCGGATCCGCAGGATCTGCACCGCAGGCCAGATAGAATGCGTTGAAGGGCTTGAGACCCGCCGTCTCGAGGCCGTAGCCCGTGGCGTTCTCCCGCAGCGAGGCGTAGCGGTCGACGTCGAAGTCCAGATCCAGGGACGGGTAGAACAGCACCTGGTGCGTGATGTGGTCGAACCCTTCGTCATGGGCCATCGCGGCAATTGCGGCCACGAAGTTCCCGCCGGAGCTGTCGCCCGCCACAGCCAGGTTCGTGCCGTCCCAGGCCAGGGACTCCCCCTGCGCCACGGCCCACCGCACCACGCCGTAGCAGTCCCGCAGCCCAGCCGGGAAAGCATGCTCCGGGGCCAGCCGGAAGCCCACCGAGATCACCTTGTACCCGGTTTCCCTCGCCAGGGACCGCGCCATGTGGTCGTGCGTGTCGAGGCTGCCCAGGAAGAACGCGCCGCCGTGGATGAACACCAGCAGACCGTAGGACTCAGCGGCGCCCGGGGTGTAGATCCGTACCGGCACCTCCCCGGACGGCGTGGTCGCGGTGACGTCCTCGACCGCGAGGACCTGCGGGCGCTCCTCGACCGGGGCCACGTGCGCGGCTTCACCCGCGCGCATGGCCACCGGGTCGAGGGGAAAACCAGGGGCTGGCAGCGACGCCAGCACCCTGGCGATCTCGGGATGCAGCGTCATTCCTCGACCGAGCCCACCTGACCGGCGGCGCTCTTCTGGCCGGGGAAGACGTCATTGACTTCGTCCTCACTCCAGCCCTGGCGGGAGATCCGCTGCAACTCGTCCGTGACGGGCTTGCGGTTGGCCTGGTAGCGGGCCAGCGCCTCCTTGATCGAGTCCGCCTGCTGCAGCGCCTCGGCGAGACCGCCGGCGTCCATGATCGCCGAGTTGGCGCCCTGGCCCTGGTGGTGGCACATCGCGTGGGCGGCGTCGCCGAGCAGCGCGACGCAGTCGGAGTGCCAGACCTCGACCGGATCGATGTCGTAGACGGCCCGGACGTTGACCTTGGCCATGTCGAGGTCACGCACGAGGTTCACGATCCGCTCGTCGAAGCCCGCCACCGTCGCCAGCAGGTCTTCCTTGGTGACGTTGGGCGTCCAGGTGCTGTCAGCGTTCAGGGCGGTGACGTCGAAGGACATCTGGTTGCGGTGGCGCAGCGGCAGCACGTAGACCTTGGTGCCCCGGCCGAGGTACATGCGGAGGTTGTCGTCGGTCACCAGCCCGTGCGCGTCGTCGGCGTTGACGACCACTCGGTAGGCGTGCTCACCGGCGAACACCGGGTTCTGGTCACTGAACAACTGCTTGCGCACCGTTGACTTGATGCCGTCCGCACCGATGACGAGGTCTGCCTCGACGGTCTTCCCGTTGGCGAAGGTCAGCGTCGCGGAGTTCCCGTGGTCGGTGGTGGTCTCCAGCTTGTTGCCCGGCTGGACCATGCCCTCGGGGAGCACGCCGACGAGGGCTTCGATGAAGTCGCCACGGTGGATGAGGTGGGTGTGGGTCTTCACCTCGTAGTCGTCCATGCCCGGCCACGAGTCCTTCATGATCGGGTGGCCGTCGGCGGTGAGGATCTCGAAGTAGTCGCTCGGCGAAGTCACCTTGGCGATCTGGTCGAAGATCCCCCACTGGCGGAACATGTCCATCGACGACGGACGCAGCCCGATGCCGGCACCAACCTCCCGGATCTGGCTCGCCTGCTCGTAGACGGTGACGTCGGCACCGAGCAGGCTCAAGGCCTTGGCCGCGCTCGCGCCGCCGTAGCCGCCGCCGACGATGGCGACCTTCACGTTCTTCATGTCCATGGTGGTCTCTCCTGTTTCGAAGGGGGGCGCGTCCTGCGCCCGGTTGGTGATGGGGCTTGCTGTGGTCTGTGGGTCAGCGTTGGATGGTCAGGAACTGGGCGGGGAGGTCGACGAAGAGTTTCGTGATCGTCGCCTCGTCCACCCCGGCCACGCGGAGGTCGGGAATCAGGTCCTCGAAGAGGTAGTTCACGGTGTGGCCCTTCACGCCGGGCCAGCCCAGCGGGCTGCAGTTGGCGTCCACCCCGGCGAGCGCCATGTCCGGGTAGGCCGTCAGGAAGCGGAGGAAGTGGTCCAGCCGTTCCTTGCGCGGACGGGCCCAGAACGGCGGGTCTTCGAGCTCGGTCTCGTACCCGAAGGTGTCGAAGCCCACGCGGCCGCCCTGCTCCGCGATCCACAGGTCGCGCGTGTTCACCGAGTTCAGGCCGTCGTCGGCGTGGCCGAACAGCACCCGGTGCAGTGGCAGGCCCTCGTCGTGGAAGATCGCAATCGCCGGCTCGACGTCGATCGCCAGGTGGGTCAGGATCGGCACGCCGGTCTGCACCGCAGCCTGGGCTGCGGCGCGGTAGATCCGCAGGTCCAGCTCCGTCATGCGACCACCGCGGCTCACGCCGACCTTGATGATGCCGGCCTTGCCACCGGTGTTCCCGATCCCGACGGTGATCTCGTGGACGAAAACCTCGGCCAGGTACGCCACGGACGCGCGGGCGAAGTGAGCCAGTGCCGTGTCGCCGCCCACGAAACCCGTAGCGGCCACGATGTGGACCCCGGTCTTCTCGGACAGCGACTGGTAGTAGTTGACGTCGCGGCCGTTGCAGATGCCGGTGGCGTCCACGAAGGTGCCGCCGCCGTACTCGTGGAATTTCCGGAGCTTCGGCACGGTCTCTGCGTACCGCTGCTCCGGCGTCTTCCACCACCTGGTGTCAAGCTCACTGCCGGGCATGCCATACCCGATGTGCTCGTGGACGGCCACGATGCCCAACTCTTCGGCCGGGATCGTCCCCAGCACGGTGTTCACCTTCGACAACTCATTCACCTCGACGTCTCAAGAAAGGAACCAATGGGTCAGGCGTGGCCGGTGGGACGGCGCACTGCCAGCAGTTGGCGCGGGTTGTCCACCAGGATGCGCTCGGCGTCGGTGTCGCTGAGGCCCTGGGACTTCAGCAGCGGGACGAACGCAGTCAGCACGTGGCTGAACGGCAGGTCGCGCTCCGGCAGCCCCTTGGCCACCCCGATCGCGTTGCTGGACACGATGATGCGGTCGGCGTGACCGGCCCGGACGAGCTCGAGCACCAACGCGGCGCGCTCGCGGTCGTCCACGTGCTCGGCGTCCGCCTCGAAACCCACGTGGTCGATGCCCACATAGGCGCCACGGCGCGCCACCTCAAGCGGCAGGCCAGCGGCGACGGCGTCCCTCCGGTCCAGCCCGCCGACGAGCACCCGGTCTGCCGGGAGCTGCTCGGCCAGGACGACGTCCAGTTCCCGCAGCGCGTCCTTGCCGTAACGGACGGACACCGCGACTCCGGTGTCTCGCGCGGCGCGCGCCGCGCCACGGAACAGGCTCTCGTCGGTGGGGGTCATTCCCTCGCGCGTGGCCGTGGTGGTCACCAGCCCGGCAGCGCCCCGCCGCTCGACCCGCGGGACCACCATGCCCTCGGTCACCTCACGGGCGAACAGGTCGGCGAACTTCTCGGCTGGCCACGGCGTCGGCGGATTCGTCTGCGGGGTCAGGAAGTAGCCGCCGAGCAGCTCCTCGGGGCCCATCCCCGTGGACGCGATGATGTGCACTCCGGTGGACTTGGCAAGCGCCTCATACAGCCGGAGGTCACGGCCGTGGAACATGCCCGTGCTGTCGACGACAGTCGACCCGCCGTGGCGGCGGAAGTCCGTCAGCTTGCTGGCCAGGATCTCGAAGATCTCCGCCCGGTCGAGGGTGATGTCCGGCGCGAACTGGGCGCCCGGAAGCACGGACAGCAGTGCCTCGTGGACCGCGACGACACCCAGGGTGTCAGCGGGGATGGGGCCAAGGACCGTGTTGACGGTCCCGCTGGCGGCAGCTGTCGCCGTCATCGGGTCACCGCGCTTCCGCGTGCTGCGGTGCGCCCTGCGGTGCGCCCTGCGGAGCACCCTGCGGGGCGCCGCGGTGA
>CAYUWV010000074.1:0-5134 GCA_964448385.1 uncultured Propionibacteriaceae bacterium
TTGAGCTGAACCCGATCGCCAAAGTCGCCAACTTCCTGGGCTATGCCAGCGGCGGGACGACTGATCTGCAGGTCGAGGGCCTGGGGCTGGCCGCCACCGCGGCCTTCCTGGCGCTGGTAGCCGCGATTGCGGTGTTGGCCGTCCGGGCCAAGGTGGACCTGGTGTACGTGGTGCTGCTGGTGGTCTCAGTCGGTTTGGTGATGACCTCGGCGTTGGCGCTGCGCAACTACGGGGAGCTCTTCGCGCCGTGGCTGGCCGTGTTGGCCGGGGTGGCGGCCTCGTTCATGGCCGGTACCCGCGTCAAGGCCCTGATCGGAGCGCTGTTGGCGCTGGTGTGGTTGACCATCCTTGCGGCCGGCGCCGCCCGTCCGGTGGGGAAGCCGTTGCCGGTGGAGTGGCTGAACCAGCACCTCTCCGGCGTGGGCTGCGTCGTCACCGACGATCCAGTGGTGTTGATCGCCACCAACCGGCTGAGCCCCCAACTCGAGGCCGGCTGCCCCGAGATCTGGGTGGACGTGAGCGGTCGCACCTACGACTACGCCGCGAACGGCCAAAGCGCGCGGACCGACAACCCGATCTGGCAGCAGGTCATCTACGACTACCTGACAAGCGCGGAAGCCAGCGTCAGCTGCCGTCGCAACACCGGCATCAGCGAGTCGACCCTGGCACGGCTCGAGCCAGCCAAGATCGGCCGGAAATCTGGCTGTGACCTCTACGTGTTTGCCAAGCCGCGGTGAGCAGACGCCGGTCAGTAGACGGTGTAGGCGGTTGAGGTCGTGGTCCCCGTCGCGTAGCCGTAGCGGACCGCGGTTGCGGTGACCGAGATCTTCTTGCCCTTGTCGGAGGAAGTCAGCTTGTAGGTCCAGTTCGTGGCTCCGGGGATCGCCACACCATTGCGCTTCCACTGCACGCTCATCGAGGCGCGTGTCGTCGGGTAGCTGCCAGCCAACCAGGCGGTCGCGGTGACGGTCAAGGTCCTACCTACCGACTTCGTGCCTGAGATGTAGGCCTTGTAGGTGGTCCGGAAGCTGGCGTTATCCAGGACGGCGTTGGTCGTGAGGGTCTTTGCCTCCTCCACCGACACGTTGATGCTCCGGGTCAGGAAGCCGTCGGTTGAGTACATCATCCGCAGCCAGTAGGTCCCGGTGGGCAAGCCCTTCAAGCTGTAGTTGCCGGAACCGTCCGTCTCCGCCTGAGCCAGCACTTCGCGTTCGCTGGTGACCGCGGACAAGGCCGCCACGTTCACATCCGCGATGGCGACGCCGTCCGGGCCGGAAATCTTGCCCCGGACGATACCGCCTTCGCCGAGTTTCACCTCTGGTGCCGTGGTAGTGCCGTCCAGCGAAACAGCCAAAGCCTGTGCCCCGGAGGGGACCATCGTCCCAGAATTGGTGGCGCTGGCCCACTTGCTGGTGAAGTTCCCAGTGCCGACATAGACCGCCTGCACCTTATAGGTGCCCGGCCGCACCACGAAGGAGTAGCTACCGTCGGATTTCAGGTCGACCTGTTGGGCCAGTTCTCCCGCGCTGTCGTAGGCGGCCACCACGACATCGCCCGCTGGCGCCCCGGTGACCTTGCCCTTGAGCACCCCCGTCGCCACGATCGTCTTGGCCGTGATCGCGTCGGACAGATCGCTGCGCTGTACCCCAGCTGCGTCGATCACCCGGACCCGAACGAAGTAGGCGGTGTCGACGTTGAGCCCGCTGAGGGTGGCAGTGGTGTTCGTGCCCAGAATGGGGCTCGACCAGGCGGCCCCGCTGGTCATCGCCTGGTTCAAGGCGTACCTGATCTGGTAGCGCCAGTCGTCCTGCATGCCGTCTGGGGCCGTCCAGCCGATCTTGACGCTGGACGAGGCTTGTCCCGTCAGGGCCACCTCGCTGGGTGCGGCCAGATCGTAGGTGGACGTGGTGACCTTGATCGCTGTCGACCTAGGGCCCTGAATCACCGCAGGCAGGCCGTTCATCGCGGGCTGTTCGACGTTGACGCTGATGGAGTAGGTCGTGCCCTTCTTCAAGCCGGTCAGGGTGGCACGTTCGGTGATCGTGGAGAAGTAGACCGTCGGGTTGCCGGACGACTCCGCCCGGACCCGGTAGCCGGGCGAACTGGGCACCGCGACCCACGTCAGCTCAATCCTGCTGCCGCCGACGTTGTCGGCGTTGAGGCCGGTGGCAGCTGCGAAGGTGTGCACCGGTTTCGCGCTGGTCGCCGCACTGAACGACGATGTGGCTTTGGCCGAGTCAAGGGCGGCCACCTTGAAGTAATAGGTGGTGTTGGTGGTCAGGCCGGTCACCACAGCCGAGTTCTGGGTTGCCGGTAGATCGGTGGGGGAGGTGAAACTCGACGAACTCGAGTAGCGCACGAGGTAGGAGGCCGCGCCCGTCGCGGCGGTCCACTGCAACTTGACCGCCTCCGAGCCCACGACCGTTGCGGTCGGCTTCGCCGGCGTCGAGGGAGCGGCCACGGCTGTCAGCGCCGTGCCGAACACTAGGAGGCAGCTGGCCAGCACCACGCTGAGCCATGAGCGGAAAAGCGCGACCGAGGCTCGGGGCGACGTCTGGATGGTGGGTGTTGATGTGTTTCGGTTCATCGTCTGAGGCCTCACACGCAGGTCTTGCTGGTCTTGTTGAGTTCCGTCCAGCCGGCCATGTACTCGCCGTACACCCGCCGGATCGACTCGGCGAATACGGGGGTCGCCCGCCGGCTGTCGATGGTGATGACATGCTCTTCGTTATACCGAAGCCCCGACGTTGACATATTGGCGGTGCCGTACAGCACCCTTCCGAAGTTGTTCGTCATAGGGCCGATCAGGATCATCTTGGTGTGCATGGCGATGGCCGTGCACTTAGCAGGGATATTCGCCGACTTCAGCGCCGCCACGACGGTCGGGGAGATCGTGGTCGACCCGCCCTGTTGGGTCAGCAGCATCTTGATATCGCAGCCGCGGTTCTTGAGCCGAACGAGGGCATTGACCATTTGGGTCGCCTTGGAGTCGGTCATCTTGAACATCGCGATCCGGATCTTCTTGTCGACGACGCAGTCCACCCCGTCGAACTGTTGGACGTATTGGTCGACGGCGGTGGACGGCTGGGGGCTGAACGTCACGGCGGTGCCGCGGTCGGCGTCGGTCCAGTGGCGGTAGAACGGATCCACCCAGATCCCGCGATCCTTGACCAGCTTCAGGGCTGAGGGGAGACTGCTGGCCGACGAGCAGCCGTTCGCGGCACAGGCAGTCATCGCGTTATACCGCTGATCGAATAGGTCGAAGAGTTTGTGGTCGTCGTAGATCAGAGACCCTTCCTGCAGGTAATTCCTGATCTGGCTGCGGGCGAAATTCCCCGACGAGGAGTACACCGCCGGGTCGACGCCGGATGCCCACGTGGTGTTGCTGACTGTCAGGAACTTCTCGTGGTTGATCGCGAAGGGGTAGACCGAGGAGGCGTTGGTGTTCAGGCATCCGTTGCTGCACCAGTAGACCTTGGCGAAGGTCAGCCGCTTGTTGATCAGGTTCCGAGCCGAGCTGGGGTTGATGGTGCCCCCGTCGAGGACGAAGCCGACCTCGACGTTCCGCTTCTCGTGGACGTACTCAAGGGCCCGGTAGATCACCTCGGGGTCGGATTCCGGCCGGTCGCCCAACTCGGTGTCCGTCATCGTTCCGAGCGCCCTGATGAAGTACATGCCGATCTTGATCTTGGCGTTGGTCTCGGCGCCGCAGATCACCTGAGCGATCTTCGCCGCGAAGGGCCACGGGGTCTGGTTCGTCGGATCGACGAACCCGCGTCGATTCATGTCGTCGATGTTGAACCAGGTCTCAAAGGGAGCCGGCTTGTCGATGGTGGGGCAGGCACTGGAACTGGCCAGCTTCACTTGCCCCGTGCCGTCGGTGTCGAAGGTGATCGCCTGGGCCACCCCAGCACCCGCCACACTCAGCAGGACGGCCAGCAGGACGGACAGGCCAGCCCTCGTGCGTTCTCGGAGTTCCCTCATCAGCAGTCTCTCATTGATCTCAGCGCGGCTATTCGGGGCATGCAACCCCTGCGCCAGTGGTTTCAGATATACCGCTATAGGATAGGGACTCATCTGCCGAAAGGCACATCGTGTGGGTTCCGCAAGACGTCAGCAGCCGGCCAAGGAAGGGCCTCCTCATGAGATTTCTTCGGGCCGCAATCGCGGCCTCGGTAGCGGTCTTGGTGGCGTTCACCAGCGCACCCATCGCTGCTTCGGATTCCCTGATCGTGGTCAGCGACCCGGAACCACACGCTGAGCTATCGGCCCGCCCGGGCTGGGTCACCCTGGTCTTCAAACGCAACGTGGACGTCAGTCTGGCCAAGATCGTGGTGCTCGGCAGTTCCGGCCAGAACGTGACCGTTGGTCCGCTGATCGTCGAGGGCACCAACGTCACCACCCAGTTGAGCCCTGACCTCAAGCAGGACACCTTCACTGTCTTGTACCGGGTCGATCGCCCGGACGGGCAGCCGGAGGGCGGGGCCTTCCAGTTCTCCTACGGGCCCGGAACCTGGACCACCGTCCCGGCCTCGAGTTGGTCGGGCCAGAGCGACGAACCGGACGTGATTCGCAACCCGAATCCGAAGGCCACCACATCGGTGCCAACACCCTCCGCTGAGCCGACGACGGCCTCGCCCAGCGCAGAGCCGACCAGCACCCAGGCCAGCTCTGAAGTGCCGACGCCGGAGGTCTCGCCGACGGCCCCGGGGGGCGAGCCCCAGGCCGGATCCTTTCCGGTGGGATGGGTCCTGGGTATCGGGGTGATCGTCGTGGCCGCCGCGGCCGGCGCCTGGGTCGTGGTGAAGCGGCGCAACGGCTGACTCATCAGGGAGGGCCCCCACCCGTCCCCGGACTCGCCGACGGAGGCTGGCCACCTCGGGAAGGCGGGTCGTAGGTTCATGACATGAGCGCTGTCCAACCCGAACCCACCGACGTCGGACCCGCGGTGGGTGGTCACCTCGCCGCCACCGACCTCGACCGCGACCACGTCGTCACCCTGGTGTCAGAGGCGCACCACGAGGGTCTGCTGTCACGCGATGACCGCGACCGGCGCATCGCCGCTGCCCGCACCGCAGCGACGTTCGACGACCTCGTCCCGCTGACGCGTGACCTGGTGAGCCCGGACGGTCAG
>CAYUWV010000074.1:5234-11283 GCA_964448385.1 uncultured Propionibacteriaceae bacterium
GACGTTCGACGACCTCGTCCCGCTGACGCGTGACCTGGTGAGCCCGGACGGTCAGATCGCGCGGCCGTCCCCGGCCGTCAGCGTCGATGCCGCCAACTCCACCGAGGTGGCCGACCAGGTGATCGCCATCTTCAGCGGCGCCGACCGCAAGGGCACCTGGCGGGCCCGCGCCAACACGTCCGTGCTGGCGGCATTCGGCGGGGCCCAGCTCGACCTCACCGAGGCCATCTTCGAAGCCCAGACCATCACGATCAACTGCTTCTGCCTGTTCGGGGGCGTCGAGGTGAAGGTGCCGCACGGTGTCGAGATCCACAACCAGGTCGCCGGCATCTTCGGCGGCGTCGACGTGAAGGTCACGGCGCCCGCGCCCGGCGCGCCGGTCGTCATCCTCAAGGGCGTCGCCCTGTTCGGCGGCGTCGAGGTACGCAACCCCAAGCTCAAGAAGCGGCGCGGCTGAGCGCCCTACAGTGGTCGGCATGGACGGACTGTTCGACACCGGCGAGCAGTGGCAGCGCCTCTCGCCCCGCTACGCCCCGGCACGGGCGGTGAGCGCTGGGCTCAGCAACCTGGTGCTCAGCGCCGGGGCCGTGGTCGTCACGGTCTGGTTCCAGCCCCCCTCACTGCCCTGGCTGGCCTGGCTGGTCGGGGGGGCCGGGCTGGTCTGGACGGGCTGGAGAGTGGTGAGCGCCTGGCGGTGGGTCCACGCGTTCGGCTACCTGCGGCGCGACCAGGACCTGCTGATTCGCTCCGGGTTGTGGAGCAGGGATCTGACGGCCGTCCCGTACGGACGGATGCAGGTCGTCCGCGTCCATTCAGGCCCGCTCGATCGGCTGTGGGGGCTGGCTCGGGTCACCCTGGTCACCGCCAGCGCGGACAGCATGGCGACGATCCCCGGGCTGCCCGAAGCCGAAGCCAGCCAGCTGCGCGACGCGCTCATCGAGGCTGGCGAGACCCTGGCCCTCCCACTGTGAGCAGCGAAGCCCCCAGCGACCTCGCGGCTCCCAGCGAAGGCAAGCTCGTCGAACGACCGCACTGGCTCACCCCGCTGATCCGTGGGTGGGTGGTGCTGCTGGCCATCGCCATCGGGTTCGGCCGCGAGCTGATCCCCGACGGACGCGAGCCGGGACGGCTCCCACCCCTGGAATGGTTGGTACCGGTGGTGGTCGCCGCGTCTCTGGTCGGCGCGGCCAACGGCTTGGCCACCTGGCGTTTCACCCGCTTCGTCGTCGACCAGACTGAAGTGCGGATCGACACCGGAGCCGTGTTTCGCACGTCGAAACGGATCGCCGTTGCGCGCATCCAGTCGATCGATGTGGTGCAGCCGTTTGCAGCCCGGATCTTCGGCCTTGCTGAGGTGCAGATCGATGTGGGCGGTGAGGCCACAAAGCTTCGCTACCTTTCCCGACAGCGCGCCTACGAGCTGCGCGATTTCCTGTTGGCTCGGGCGCAGGGCCACCAGGTAACGCCCGAGCAGACCGCCCAGGAGCACTCCCCCACGGCGATCCTCGCTGACCTCCACGCCGGCGATGAGGTCCTGGTCCGCGTCCCGACGCAGACCCTGCTCGTGGCAGCCGTCACCTCACACGAATTCTTCGGCATCCTGGCCACGGGTCTTCTGGCGGCCTGGTTCGCGTGGTGGCTCCACCAGCCGTGGCTCGCCCTCGGCTTCGCCATTCCCACCATCAGCACCCTGGTGGGGTTCATCGGACGACGGGTCACCGGGCAGTTCAACTACACCCTCACCAGGCGGCCGACCGGGCTGCGCATCTCCCGCGGCCTGACCAGTCTGACCAGCCAATCGCTGCCCGCCCGGCGGGTCCAGGCCGTCCAGATCAGTCAGTCCCTGGCCTGGCGGGCGCTCGGCCTCTACCGGATCGACCTCGAGGTCATCGGCTGGGGGGAACAGACCGATGAGGAGGGCACGTCCGGTATCAGCACGATCATGCTGCCAGCCGGCAACGCCGACCAGGTACGAGTCGCCCTGACCGCCCTGTGGCCGGCCGTCGACTACACCGGCGTCGCCCTGGCGTCGGCACCGCAGCGGGCGCGCTGGCTGCACCCGTTCTCCGCCGCGTTCCTAGGCTGGGGCTTCGACGATCGGATCATCGTCACGCGCCACGGCTGGCTGGTTCGGCGCTGGCAGGTGGTCCCGCTGGCCCGGATCCAGTCGCTCCGGGTGAGCCAGGGGTTCGTGGCGCGGTCACTGGGGCTGACCGACCTGCACGTCCACACCGCAGGCAGGGGAATTGCCGTCCACGCCGCGGGGATCGACGCCGCGCAGCTCGGCGAGGCGCGGGAGGCCCTGATCGGCCTGGTCAGCGAGCCACGCGGTCAGGACGTGGCCGCACCGGAGGCCCGCCGGGCCGACCAGGCAGAGGCGACCATCTCGTCCACGGAGTAGCGCATCGCCCAGTCGAGGTCCGCAGCCGCCGCGGTGCCTTCCGCGACGATGCGGGCCGGGTCTCCGGCCCGTCGTGGGGCGATCTCTGGGGTGAAGCCGATCCCGGTGACCCGCGCCATGGCATCCATGATCTGGCGCACGCTGAGGCCGTCCCCGCTGCCCAAGTTGTACGCGGGCCGCAGTTCCCGTCCGGCCTCGAGCGCCTGCGCGGCAGCCACGTGCGAGACCGCGAGGTCGCCGACATGGACGTAGTCGCGCACGCAGGTGCCGTCCGGGGTCGGGTAGTCGTCGCCGTTGATGCGCGGCGTGCGTCCAGCCAGCAGGGCCTCGATGACCAGCGGGAACAGGTTGTGCGGGCTGGCGTCGTACACCTCGTCGGTGGCTGACCCCACCACGTTGAAGTACCGCAGGCTGACCCCGCGGAAGCCTTCGCTGGCGCGGGCAACGTCGTTGATCAGCCACTCCCCGATCAGCTTCGACTCGCCGTAGGGCGATTCGGGGTGCTGCGGGGAATCCTCGGTGACCAGGTCGGTCGTCGGCGTGCCGTAGACCGCCGCGCTGGAGGAGAACACCAGGTTCTTGACACCGGCCGCCGTCATGGCCGCCAGCACGCTGGCCGTCCCGGTCACGTTCTGTTCGTAGGTGTGCAGCGGCCGCTGCACGGACACCCCGGCGTACTTGAAGCCCGCGACGTGCACCACCCCGGAGCAGCCGTGCTCGGTGAGCACCGTCGTCAGCAGGTCAGTGTCGAGGATGTCACCCTCGACGAACGCCACGCCTTCTCCGACGAATCGCGCCAAGCCCGAGGAGAGGTTGTCGACCACCACCGGGGTGATGCCCTTGGCCTGGAAGGCCCGCACCACGTGCGCCCCGATGTAGCCTGCTCCACCTGTCACCAACCATGTCGTCACGATTGGTCAGTCTAGGTGAATGCACTGGTCAGCGGCGCGCTGCTCGATAGGCTGGGACGCATGACCAACGTCCTGGGAATCGATATCGGCGGCTCTGGCATCAAGGGTGCTCCGGTGGATCTCGTCGCCGGTGACTTCACGGCGGAACGGGTGCGCATCCCGACCCCGGCGGCCTCCACGCCGGCCAACGTCGCCGATGTCGTCGCCCAGATCGTCGCCCTGTTCGCCGACCAGATCGGTGACTCACCGATCGGCATCACCATTCCGGCGGTGGTCACCCACGGCGTCACGCGTTCAGCGGCCAACATCGACAAGTCGTGGATCGATGCCCCGGCAGAGAAGATCTTCGCCGAACGTCTCGGACGCCCTGTCGTGTTGGTCAACGACGCGGACGCGGCCGGAATGGCCGAGGTGCGGTTCGGCGCGGCGAAGGACCACCCGGGACTCGTCCTGGTCACCACCCTCGGCACGGGCATCGGCAGCGCCCTGATCTACCGCGGCGTCTTGATCCCCAACACCGAGCTGGGCCACATCGAGATCGACGGCCTGGACGCCGAAACGCAGGCGGCGGCCTCGGTGCGCGAGAAGCTGGGGCTCAGCTTCGACGAGTACGTGCCGCGGCTGCAGCGTTACTACGAGACCGTGGAGGCGCTGTTCTGGCCGGACCTGTTGGTCGTCGGCGGCGGCATCTCCAAGAACGCCCACCGGTTCCTGCCCAAGCTGAAGCTCAAGACCCCCATCGTGCCCGCGCTGCTGCGCAACAAGGCCGGGATCGTCGGCGCAGCGGCGCTCGCCGTTGCCCAAGCTGAGCACCCCGACCCCCTGGCCTGAGCCGGGAGGCCGCGCTCACATCCGGTCGGGAGCCTCGATCCCGAGCAGGTCAAGACCCGTCGCCAGGACATGGCGGGTCGCCGCGCACAACCCGAGCCGGGACGCGCGGACCTCACCCTCGCTGCGCAGCACTGGGCACTGCTCGTAGAAGCTGCTCAGTGCCGTTGCCAGGTCGTAGAGGTAGCCACACAGACGGTGCGGCTGCAGCGTGTCCGCCACTGTCTCCACGATCTCGCCGAAGCGCGACAGGGCCAATGCCAGGGTCTGCTCGGCCGGCTCGGTGAGCACGCTGACGCCGGTGTACGCGAAGCCCTCAGCCTCAGCCTTGCGCAGGATCTGACACACCCGGGCGTGGGCGTATTGCAGGTACGGCCCCGTGTCACCGGTGGTAGCCACCATGCGGTCGGCGTCGAAGGTGTAGTCCTTCTGCAACCCGCTGGAGAGATCGGCGTACTTGATCGCGGCCAGCGCCACCGTCGGCGCAGCCTTCTCTTCTGCGGCGTCCAGGAGCGAGTTCAACGTGACGGCATTCCCTTCCCGGGTGGACAGCTTCTTGCCGTCCGCACCGAGCACCTGGCCGAAGCCGACGTGCTCGGTTGAGACACCCTCAGGCAGGTAGCCGGCCAGCCGCCCGACGGCAAAAACCTGCTCGAAGTGATGGGCCTGCGGCGTCCCCACCACGTAGATCAGCCGGTTGGCGTGCAGCGTGCCGACCCGGTGCCGCAGCGCGGCCAGATCGCTGCACGTGTAGCCGAAACCGCCTTGGGCGTTGCGGATGATCGCCGGTGTGGTGGAGCCCTCGACGAAGACCACCAGCGCTCCGGCGTCGACCACGGCGAGACCCCGGGATTCCAGGTCGTCGGCCACGACCGGCAGGTCACGGTTGTACATCGACTCCCCGGCGATGTCGGCATCGGTGAGCAGCACGTTCATGCGCCGGTAGGTTTCGTTGAAGCCCGCCAGCGAGATGTCGATGAGTTGCTGCCAGATCCGCCGGGTCTCGGCGTCGCCGGCCTGCAGCGCCACCACCCGATCGCGGGACCGGTCGGCGAACTCGTCGGAGTCGTTCAGGTGGGCGTTGGCCCGCTGGTACAGCGCCTCAGCCCCGACCAGATCAAGGCTGGCGACGTCAATCCCCTCGTCGAGGATCTGCTCCACCAGCATCCCGAACTGCCTCCCCCAATCACCGATGTGGTTCTGGGGGATCACGGTGTTACCGGTCGCTCGCAGCACCCGGGTGAAGCAGTCGCCGATGATGGTCGACCGAAGGTGGCCAACGTGCATCTGCTTGGCGACGTTCGGCGACGAGTAGTCGATGACCACGATCTGCGGCCGATCGGTGGTGTTGATGCCGGCCCGGGGGTCGGCCAAAACCTCCGTAGCCACCCGGGCCAACACGTCAGCACGGATCCGGAGGTTGATGAAACCAGGACCGGCGATCTGGAGGGGCTCACACAGGTCGGCCAGGTCGATCTGGGCGACCAGCCGTTGAGCCACCTCACGGGGCGGGCGCCCCGCTGCGTTCGCCAGCCGCAGCGCAAGGTTGGTCTGGTAGTGCCCGAATTGGGGACGCGTGGCCGGGCGCAGTTCCGGGTCGATCCCGGCGACTGCGGTCAGGCGGGCGGTCAGTTCAACGGGCAGCGACAACATGGTCGCCATTTTCTCACGCTCGACCGGACCGCCCGACCAGCCACGGACGGCGAGAGACCACGTCCCAGACCAGCTTGAGGTTGGCCGCCACCTCGCGGCGGGCGCCGTGCGCCCACGTCCGGGGACTGGCCTTGGCGCTCACGTCGCCCACCCCCCATGCCTCCAGACCCAACAGGCGACAGATCGCCAGCGCCCGGGGCAGGTGGTAGCGCTGGCTGACCACGATCGCCCGGTCGACCCCGAATCGCGAACGGGC
>CAYUWV010000075.1:0-11062 GCA_964448385.1 uncultured Propionibacteriaceae bacterium
TCGGCGATCCGGCTGGGGTCGACCCGGTCGTTCAGCCGCAACCGGATGGTGGGACGCTCGGCGTTCATCGCTGCGCCTCCCACGCCAGCACCAGCCCGGTGGCCACCGCGTTGCGGGGGCCCTGGGTGCCGCGGATGTTCGCCCGGCCGGCGACCACCCGGTATTCGCCCAGGGCCTTGGTGACCAGTTGCGGGATCTCGAAGTCCAACGCAGACCCGCCGACCAGCACCACATGGGCGATGTCGCGCACATTGCTCGTCGGGCTCACCGCGGCCAGGGCGCGCAGCGCGTTGGTGACGAAGACCCGCTGCTTGGCCTTGATCCGTACCTGCCGGATCACTTCGAGTGGCTGGCGCAACGGCAGCGGGATCATCCCCTCCGGATGCAGCACCACCGTGCGGGCGAAGACGTGCGGCGGCAGCGGGTGGTCGAAGAATTCGACGGTGCCGTCCTCGTGCCGGATGTTGAACAGGGTCTCCACGCGGGCCAGGGGGTAGCGCTTGACGTTCTCGGCGTCCTCGGGGCTCTCCAGGCCGAGTTCGGACTGGATCAGCAGGGTGACCATGTTGCCCGCACCGGCCAGGTGGATCGAGCGGGCCACCCCGTCGGTTCGCAGGACTGAGGCGTCGGTGGAGCCGGCGCCCATGTCCAAGATCGCGATCGGCACTGAGGCGCCCGGCGTGGTCAGGGCGCCACGCACGGCCATGTCGGCTTCCACCCCGCCCACCTCGACCGGGATGCCGAACTGGGCGGTCATGTCGTGGGCGATCCGCTGCATCTGGAGCCGGTCCGCCTTCACCATCGCGGCGATGCCGACGGCTGCCTCCAACGAGAACTCCCCGGCGAGGCCGCCGGTCACCTTCTGCGGCACCTCGGTGTCGACGGCCAGCAGGTCGGTGACCTCGATGCCCGCCGGGTCGCGCTCGGTGAGACGGCCCATGACCACCCGGACCTTCTCCATCATCCCGCCCACGTTGGTGCCCGGTTCGCCCCGGACGTTGCGGAGCGGGCCGACCGTCGCGGCGACGCGCATGATCTCCGCGGCACCCCGGTCGACGTCGACCTCGGCCGAGCGGTCACCGATGAACTTCAGGAAGCCGGCCGGGATCCGGCGCTCGGTCACGTCCCCCTTCGGGGTCTTGATCACCACCGCGGAACGGTTCCCGACCAGCGAGCGGGCCATCGGCACCACCGAGGCCGTCTCGTCCGAATCGAGGCCGAACAGGGTGGCGATGCCGTAGGGGTTGGCCAGGGTCTCGATGATCCGACCCACCTCAGCCACCTCCACGGCGGCCAGCATGCCGATCGGGACCTTCTCGACGAGGGCGACCTCGTCCACGATCGGGATCTTGCGGACGAGCCGGTTGTGCACCAGCACCCCGTCGTCGTGCTGCAGGATCGCGCCGGTCACGTGGATCCGACTGGCCGCGGCATTGATCCGGGCGGCGACGTCCTCGAAGTTGTAGCTCCGGTCGGCTACCACGATGTAGGGCTGGCCGGGGAGGGCCCGGTCGAGGTCGCCGATCTGGACGGTGGTGCCCACGCCGATCCCGAGGCCGCCGGGCGTGGTGGGGTTGTGCCCGATCATCGTCGACTCGGTGATGATCGTCTCCGAGATGGTCTCCATCGCCACGTCCCCGATGACCGGGGCCGCCTCGTTGATCCGGATCAGGTCCAGCTCGGCGAGGTGGCGTCCCGCCGCGTCCAGCGCGACGGTGAGGGCTTGGAAGACGCCCTGGGTGTTCTGGGACGTGCCCTTGATGCCGGTGGTGGGGACGATCGAGGACGCGACGAACACCGGGGCGGCACCCGCGGACAACTCCGCGAGTGCCACCTCGGTGGTGGCGTTCCCGATGTCGATACCGGCGATCAAGGCCATGTCGGAACAGCAATCCCTTCAGACGGGCGGGACGGGTTACTCGGCCTTGAGGCGGCCGCGCTTCTCGTACACGTCAGCTGCTTCACGGATGAAGGCGGCATTGACCTTGCACTGGTACTTCTGCTCGAGCTCGTCCGCGATTCCGTAGAGCTCGGCCTTGGTCGAGCGATACGGGCGCAGCGCGTTGTACACGTTGAGCAGCCGGTCGTCCGGGACGGCGATGAGTTCCGCCGCCCGGCGCATGTTCCGGGCCAGGTTGCCGCGGTCGACCGATTCGGCCACCTGAGCCTGCAGCTCGAGGGTCTCCGGAGCGATCCGGAAGTCCTCGGCCTTGAGCTCACCGCTCTTCACCTTCTCCAGGGAGAAGTCCGCCAGCACCTTGCCGGTGGCCGACTTCACCTTCTCCGGCATCTTCTCGCCCAGCGGGTACTGGTCGCGGCCGATGCCGCCGCCGGCGGCCGGTGACTTCTTCTGGAAGGTCACACTGTCCTTGCCGAGGTTTGTCATGACCTCGGCCATGATCTGCCGAATGAGTTGTTCCTGATCCATGGTCACCTCCTACCGGTACTCGACCCGCAGTTGCTGGGTCTTCTTCTGGGGATCCAGCAGCTGCGTCTCCTTGATGTGCAGCAGCGCGGCGATGGCCTGGTACTTGGGCCGGGCCATCTGGTCGTTGCGGACAGGCACGGGGCTGGGCGATTCGCCCTTGGCGTACTTGGCTGCGTTCTTGCCGATGGCCCGGAAGGTTGCCAGGTCGATCAGCGGGGACTGGCTGAACAGCTCCAGGTTCGACAGCGGCGGCAGGTCCTTCTGGTGGATCACCGTGGTGCCGCGGGACTGGATTCCGATTCCGATTCCGGAGCCGGAGAGCTTCGCCGCTTCGTGCGCGATGAAGCCGACGTCGGCGGTGCGGAAGGAGCGGATGAACCGGTAGCTCAGCCCCTCTTCCTCGATGCCGGCGCAAATCTCCTTGATGACCTCGTCGTGCGGCAGGCCGATGATGGTGCGGGTCTGCCGTCCGCCGAAGGCGGCAGCCAGCCCGATGACCACCTCGCGGGGGTTGGTGCCCCGCTCGGCCGGACCGGACTCACTGATGCTCAGCGCGCCGGAGGCCCCGACCACACTGGCCGCAGTCGCCGTCGCGGTCGCCGTCCCACCGGTCACGCCGGCGGCGGTGAACTCCCTGATGACCTCTTCGATGATGCTCTTGAGCGTCTTCTCGTCCATTGTCATCACCCTCAGATGCTCTCGGGGCTGATCGCCTGGCGGATGTTCTGCAGGATCGCCCACTTCTCGTCGGAGATCTGGTAGCCGGTCTGTGGCCCGCGGTAGTCGTTGGGCTGGTTGACCGCGCTGATCACCTCGAAGTCGCGGGTGAGAATGGCGGACGTGTGCAGGTAGTCACCTGCGACGCGCTGCTTGAGCATGCCGAACACCGCCTCGGCGACGTCCTCGAAGCCACCCTTGGAGAGTGCCTTGACGATGTCCACACCGGTGGTCCCACGCTTCATCAGGTCTTCGGCGGCCTTCAGGTCCTCCACCACGTTGCGGGGCGGCATGTCTTCCGAGCCGCGGGCGTAGGTGGCGGCTTCGACCTCGGCGTCCGTGATCTCGGTCAGGCCGAGGTTCTTGAACACCGCCTGCAGCGCCTTGGCGGCCTTGTTGCGGGCCGCGACCACATCGACTTCCAGAACCGGCACCAGGCCACCGTCGATCTTGAGGTCGCGCTGGATGATCAGCCAGTCGTCGTAGTCGTCGGCGTCCCAGTTGGAGCCGGCGAACATGTTGTCGTAGTTGGGCGTTGCGGAGTAGCCGGAGCAGATGAAGTCGGTGCCGGGCACGAACTGCATCAGCGACCGGGCCACCCGACGCAGGTCGGAGTGGGTGAAGGTCTGGTCGTTGGACGACGCGCATTCCAGGTCCAGGGCCATGGCGATCAGGTTCTCGGCGAGGATGGCGCGAATGCCACCCGGGACGGCGGCGGGGACGCCGACGCAGGAGACCGAACCGTTCTGGATGCCCTGGGAGCCGGCTGCCTTGGTGATGTAGATGCAGCGGGATTCCAGGTACAGCATGGACTTGCCCTCGGCGTAGCCCATCTGCACCTCGGAGCCGGTACCTGACGTGAACCGCATCTTCAACCCGCGGGACGCGTAGCAGGAGGCCAGGAAGGCCTTCGACCACGGCGTGTCGTCGCCGTCCATGAACACGGCTTCGGTGCCGTACACCGAGACCGTCTCGGCGTACGCGGTGAAGCCGCGCATGCCCAGGTTGAGTTCGGTGGCCTCTTCGACCGCGCACTGGGTGAGGATGCCGGGACGTCCGACCTGGGCGCCGACCATGATGGCCATGGCGTTGAACGGGGCGTACCGACCGATCCCGACGGTCGTCTCCTCTTCCGCGAAGCCACGCAGGGAGGCTTCGGCGGCGTCGGCGGCGATCTGGACCGGGTTGTCCTTCAGGTTGGTGACGTGGCACTGGTTGGCCGGGGTGAGCCGGGCCCGCATCTTGGCGACGGCCATCATCATTTCCAGCACCGTCATCTTGCCGACGACCTCGGTGATCTTCGCCGGGGTCATCGAGGTGGTCAGCTTGACCACCTCGGCGCGGGGGACGTTGATGTCGACCAGCTTGCGGGCAAGGTCGAGGGAGTCCATCTTGCAGACTGCCTCGGCGTTGTCCAGCCGGATGCCGTAGTCGGCGATGAAGGTGTCGATCATGTCGAAATCGGCACGCTGCTTGCCGTCGAGCTCGACGACCTTGCCAGCCTCGATACGGATCGAGGGCTTGGGGTCGTTCGGGCTGTTCATGGCGATGAGGCCTACCTCAGGCCATTCGGTGACGTACCCGTCCTGGTTGACGGGCCGGGCGTCGAGCGCCTCGAAACGCTTGCTCTTCACGAAGTTCCTCGGCTCAGATGTACGGGGTCGTGACGGATTCGGGGTAGCTACCGAGCGCACCGAGCAGACCTCGGCCGACCTCGCGGGCGGCGATGATGGCCTGGCGCACCGCGCCGGAATCGCCGCTGAAGAACGAGATCACCTCGTTGGAGTAGCTCGTCCCGGCAGCCGGGCTGGCGTAGCCGATGACATCGATCGTCGAGGCCTTCACCGCGGTATCGGCCAGCACGACGCCGATCGCGGCGGGGGCGCCCACCGTGATGCCGAACGCTTTGCCGAGCGGCGCGTTGAAGGCCTTGTTCAGGGCGTAGGAGGCACGGGCGGTGTACTGGAACTCCAGGTGACCAGCGTCGTTGGCGTAGACGTCACCGAAGGTGCGGTCCAGTTCGCTGAGGGTGACCTCAACGGCCCGGCGGGCGTCGGAGACGTCCAGCGCGCCGAAAATGATCAAGGAGCCGTGACCCGCGCCACCCTTGGTGTCCCGGGGCAGCTCGATGGTCACGATCTCGGTGTTGGTCGCCTTGACAGCCTCGTCGGCGGCGAAGATGTGCGGGCCGGCGCCGGTGCGGGCACCGACGATGCCGATCGACTTGTACTTGGGGTCGATCTTCATCAGGGCGTGCACCTGCGGGTCGACGTTGGCGATGACCAGGCCGATGGTGTCGCCGAGGGCGTTGCAGCCGACGAATTCCGTCGCGGCCGGGCGGCTGGCGGCCGGCTTGGCGGCAGGGGCAGCGCCGGCGTCCATCTTCTTCATGACGGCGGACATGATCTGGTTGACCAGTTCTTCACTTGCCATAGCGGGTCACGACCTCACTTCTCGGCGATCGGGAGAATCTTCTCCACGTCGCTGTGCGGGCGCGGGATGACGTGGACGGAGACGAGCTCTCCCACGTTCTGGGCGGCGACGGCGCCGGCATCTGTGGCGGCCTTGACCGCGCCGACATCACCACGGACCAGCACGGTGACCAAGCCTGAGCCCACCCGCTGGCTTCCGATCAGGACTACGTTGGCCGACTTGACCATGGCGTCAGCGGCTTCAACGGCGGCGACGAAACCCTTCGTCTCCACCATTCCCAGGGCTTCTTGCATTCCAGACTCCTCCGTTGGGTCGGTGGACCGCATGGTCGAGTTGACCAGCGGCCGAACGGTTCGAGGCTAAGTCCGAACCGCGGTACTAAACGCGCCTGCAACCGTCAGTTTCGGGTCGTCTTCGCAGGGGTCGGACGACCAGAAAGTGCAACTCCGACGACCAATTTGTGCACCTGTGCACAGGACCGGCCAACTGGTTGACACTCCTCACGCGCGTGCGCACCATGGGCCTGACCGGACCGGTTTCGCGCGCCGTCCGGTGACGAGAGGCGGGCATGGCCGAGAAGCAGCGCTTCATCCAGGAGTTCGTCCCTGGCAAGCAGGTGACGCTCGCCCACGTGGTGGCGAACCCCGATCCGCGGCTGTACCCCAAGGTCGGCCTGCCGCCGGGCGCGGGGGCCATCGGAGTGATGACGATCACGCCCAGTGAGGCGGCCATCATCGCAGCCGACGTCGCCACGAAGGCCGCCGACGTCGAGCTCGGCTTCGTCGACCGGTTCTCCGGGTCGCTGGTGGTGCTGGGCCGGCTGACCGATGTGCAAACCGCGGTGGAGAGCGTCGTGGTGGTGCTGTGCGACGAACTCGGCTTCGCCAGGCCACCGCTGACTCGCTCGTGAAGCCGTTCCTGCTGGTCGGTGGCGTCGGCAGCGGCAAGACCACCCTGCTGCAGCGGTTGCACGGCTCGTCCCTCACCTACGCCAAGACCTCGACCATCTACAACGAGGACGGCGTGCTGGACACCCCCGGCGAATACCTGGAGCTGCCCTGGTTCAAGCACGCGCTGCGACTGGCGTCCTTCGAGGTGGAATTGGTGGTGATGATCGCCTCGGCCACCGTCTCGGACGGCAGGTTCCAGCCCGGCTTCGCCACGTTCTTCATGCCGCCTTCGATCGGGGTGGTCACCAAGATCGATCTCGCCACCCCGGCAGAGGTGGCGGTGGCCGGCGGTCACCTGCGGCTGGCCGGGGCCACCGAGATCCTCGAGGTCTCCGCGGTCACCGGCGAAGGTATCGCCGAACTGAGCGCTCGCCTGGCGTGCGACCCGGTCAGCTGACCTTCCGCAGGATCGCCACCAGGTTGGCCTCGGTCACCGCCACCGGGTTCCCCGAGGTGCAAAAGTCCTTGTGGGCGGTCGCTGCCAGGGCCGGGATCGCCGCCGCGTACGCGGCCCGGTCCACCCCGGCGGCGGTGACGGTCGCCGGCAACGCCAGTTCCCGGCGAAGCTTCTCCACCCACCCGATCAGGGCCTGCACCAGGTTGCGCTCGTTGGCTGCGCTCAGGCCCACCGCCTTCGCCAGCGCGGCGTAACGGCGTGCCACGGGGCCGACGTCCTGGGGACGGAAGCCGAGATCGCCGGCGTTGACGGCGATCACGCTGGGCAACAGGATGCCGTTGAGCCGGCCGTGGGCCACCCGGAACGAGCCGCCGATCGCGTGCGACAGGCTGTGCACGATCCCGAGCCCGGCGTTCTGGAAGGCGATTCCGGCCATGGTCGCAGCGTTGTGCTGGTGCTCCCTGGCCTCGGCGTCAGCACCGTCGCGGAAGCTGCGGACCAGATGGGCATCGGCCAGGCGGAGCGCCTTCTCGGCCAGCGCATCGGAGAAGTCGTTGCAGCCTTTGGCGACATAGGCCTCGATGGCGTGGCTGACCGCGTCCATGCCGGAGTCGGCGGTGAGCCTGGGGGGTGCCGTCCGTACCGCCTCGGGGTCGAGGATCGCCATCTCCGGGAGCATGTCCACCGAGGTCAGGGGCAGTTTGGCGTGGCTGACCGGATCGGTGACCACCGCGAACGAGGTCACCTCGGAGCCGCTGCCGCTGGTGGTGGGGATGACGATCAGCCCTCCAGGCAGGTCGTGGCCCTGCTCAAGGGCGAGCTTGCGGACGGCCTTGGCGGTGTCGATCGGCGAGCCGCCACCGAGGGCGACGATGGCCTCGGGTTCGAAGGCGAGGAAGCTGCGCAGGCCTTCGGTAACGGTGTTCACGTCCGGGTTGGGCTGCACCTGGTCGAAGACGGCGACGGTCGCCCCCGCCAACTGGGCCCGCACCTTGCCCATCAGTTCAGTGGTGGACATGAAGGCGTCGGTGACCACCAGGACGCGCCGGCCGTCAAGCACAGCCAGCGCCTGCAGCGAATCAGGCCCGTAGCAGAGCGTGGTGGTGAGTTGGAAGCGATACACCGGCCGGTCTCCCGTCGCGCGAGGAACAGTGACGCCGGTACTCGCTTGGGGACACCCCGGTATGCGTCCGGAACACCCGTGAGAAGTAGTTGACCTGGTTGAAATCGAGTTCAGCCGCGATCTTCTGAACCGGCATCTGGGTGGAAGCTAACATCAGCTGCGCCCGAGAGATCCGCCAGGCGGTCACATACGACACGAATGTGTAGCCGGTGACCGATTTGAACAACTTCGACAGGTGGCCGGGAGACCAGTGCGTGGCCGCAGCAGCCTCGGTGAGCGACAGTGCCCGGTTCGGGTGCCGGGCGATGTCGTTGAGCAGGTCCCGCAGGTCTCGCCGGCGGTGCGGACGGGAGCGGACGAGTTCGTCCAGCAGCATCGCCAGCAAGCGCTCGACATGGAGTTGCACCTGGTAACGGTTGCAGGACGCTGACCGGCGGTCGCGTTGGCCCTGAATCGCCTGGGTGAGGTGCGGCACCAGCCGGGGCGCGCAGTCCCTGGTGGTGGCGATGACGAGATCCTCGACGTGGGCGATACCGTCCCGCGCGTCACCACCGGCGGCGAAGACCTCGTCGAGCAGCCGACTGGCCTCGGCGTACGCGCTGGCCAGGTCCTCGGCGTCGATCGCGTCCCGCAGGGTGGCATGGGCCTCCACCGGCGGCTCGTCGGACGGGGTGCCGGTGGTTCGGGGCAGCGGAACCAGGCTCAGCAGCGGGCGCTGCGGGTCGACAGAGAGTCCGGCGGGCCGGCCGGCGACGTCGGCGGGCTTGGGCCCCCGGACGCCGTCGATCATTCGGCTCAGTCCGAACAGGGTCTTGGCGGCCGCGGTTACCCGGCTCAGGGTGGACACCGGGACTCGCTCGTACAGCTCCTCCAGTTGACCGTCGCCCCGCCAGTGGGTGCTCCCGGTGATGAAGTGCGGCCGCTCTGCCTTGGGGACGCGGACCTGCCCGCAGAGGATGGCGCCGACGTACTTGTCTCCGTCGGTGACCGGTACCGAGAAGTCCACCAGGCCGGCATGGCACCGGTAGACCTGGGGCGAGCCCTCGATCAGCGCCTGCAGTCCGCCATGGGCGTCGCAGCCGTGACACAACTTGTCCCGCAACGGGTCGGACCGCATCTGGCGGCAGAAGTCGGTGAAGGCACAGGTGGCGGTGACGGGTATGCCCCGCGTATCAACTGCCACAGTGGCGAGGCCGGTCGCCTCCGAGAAGTCCTCCAGGACCTTCTGGAGCTGACCCAAGTCGAGCACTGCCGCGATTCCCATATCAGACAATGTTCCCCCCTTGGACCCTGCTGAGATTAGTCCAAGTGCGCGCGTCACGACAGGTGCTGGTGTATCTCGTTGGCCGCACCTTCCGGGGGTGCGCACTCCCCGCGGCCAACGCCCCGACCGCCAGCGGCATCCGCTGTCCACGCGCATGGATGACCAGGACGAGCACCAGAGTGAGGCAGCGGCTTGGTTGCCAATGAGCGGCAGCGCAACCGGGCGCGTCCGCGCTGATCGCGCACGAGGCGTTGCCCGAAGTTCGGCAGATCCTCAACCCGCGACTCGGCAACATCTCACTTCTGTGCCTGGCAATTTCTCAGCGCACCCCGCGGCAGATTCTCAAAGCGGGGCTCGGCAGGTTCTCAGTGATGGGGTAGTCTCATGAGGTGGCAGGAGTGATGGGACCAATCGGACGGCGTCTCACCCCCATTGTCCAGGCACGGCTTGGCGAGGCGCCCGTCATCCTCCTTGAAGGTCCCCGCAGCGTCGGGAAGTCAACCCTTCTGCGTGAGGTGGCCAACCGCGCCGACGTCGGCATCGCCGACCTTGATGATCCCGCGACCGCCGCCAGCGTGCGCGCTGATCCAACGCTGTTCGCGACAGGACCTGCGCCGGTATGCATCGACGAGTACCAGAAGGCCCCATTGATTCTCGATGCCATCAAGGCTCAACTCAACGTGGCCAGCATCCCGGGCAGGTATCTACTGGCAGGGTCCACCCGCTTCGATGCCTTGCCAAGGGTCGCCCAGTCCCTCACTGGACGACTGCACCGCATCCCAGTGATGCCGTTCACCCAGACCGAGATCGATGCCACGAGCAATCGGCTGCTGGAACTTGCCTTCACTGGCGAGGTGCCCCACACGGCGTTGCGGTCCCAAACCTCGCGCGACGAGTACCTGGAACGTGTGACTACCGGCGGGTTTCCCCTCGCGCTTGCACAGCCGACCACTGCGGCGCGGGGACGGTGGTTCGCCGACCACGTCCGACTCACGCTTGAGCGAGACGCCCGTGAGACACGTGGCTTCGCGAACGCGGCTGCTCTCCGCACGCTGCTGACACGGGTGGCGGGGCAAACCGCCCAGCTCCTCAATGTGAACAACCTCGCCGGAGGAATTGGCATCTCCGCCAACACCGCGGGAAGCTACGTCAAACTGCTCGAGTCGGTGTTCCTGGTCAGCAGCCTTCCCTCGTGGGGACTGACCGTCGCTTCCAGGTCCGTTAGTAGCCCCAAGATCCACGTCCTCGACTCAGGAATCGGCGCCCATCTGCTTCGCCTCACGCCCGCCAAGATCGCCCGGCGTGATCCCGCCACGTTGACCGAGTTCGGCCACCTGCTGGAATCCTTCGTTGTCCAGGAGTTCATTCGTCAGGTGTCCTGGCTCGACGACCCCGCCACAGTCGGGCACTGGCGGACGCGCGACAACGACGAGGTGGACCTGATCATCGAACGCGACGACGGAGCTGTGGTGGCCATCGAGGTGAAGGCCAGCGACCACATCGAGGGCTCGGATCTAGCCCCCATGTCGAAGTTGCGAAGACGGCTCGGGTCGTCCTTCGTCACCGGCCTGACGCTCTACCTCGGCAACCGTGGCTACCGCGCGGACGACCGCCTCCACGTCCTGCCTATCGATCGACTGTGGAGTTGAGACCCACGAAGGGACGCTTCGACGTCGTGGCCGCTACCGGTCGGGATTCAGGTGGTGGTAGAGCGCACCGATCAGGTTCGCGTCGTTGAAGTAGCGGCAGC
>CAYUWV010000076.1:0-4977 GCA_964448385.1 uncultured Propionibacteriaceae bacterium
GTTGGGTCCCAAGGCGCTGGTCTGCCTCGACACCGGGCACCACGCGCCGGGCACCAATATCGAGTTCATCGTGATGCAGCTGTTGCGGCTTGGCAAGTTGGGCTCGTTCGACTTCAACTCGCGGTTCTACGCCGATGACGATCTGATCGTCGGTGCGGCTGATCCGTTCCAGCTGTTCCGGATCCTGTTCGAGGTGATCCGTGGCGGTGGTTACGGTCCGGGTTCGCCGGTGGCGTTCATGCTCGACCAGTGCCACAACGTCGAGGACAAGATCCCGGGCCAGATCCGGTCGGTGCTGAACGTCCAGGAGATGACCGCCAAGGCGCTGCTGGTCGACCGGGACGCGCTGGCCGCCGCGGAGGCCTCAGGTGATGTGCTGGGCGCCAGCGGGGTGTTCATGGATGCGTTCTACACCGATGTGCGGGCCGATCTGGCGGCGTGGCGGGAGTCGCGCGGGCTGCCTGCCGATCCGATGGCCGCGTTCGCCGCGTCCGGCTACCTGGGCAGGATCGCCGCCGACCGTGCCGGCGGCACCCAGGCCGGCTGGGGAGCCTGAGCATCGTGGCCCGCTACTGCTTTCTGGGTCACGTCGACCCGGCCAACCTCGAGGAGTACCGGGCCAGGCATGCCGACGTCTGGCCTGAGCTCCTGGTCGCGCTTCGCGACGCCGACTGGCGCAACTACTCGCTGTTCCTTCGCCCTGATGGCCTGCTGATCGGCTACGCCGAATCGGACGACCTGGACGAAGCGCAGCGCCGGGTAGCCGCCACGGCGGTGAATGCCCGCTGGCAAGCCGAGATGGCTCGGTTGTTCGGCACAGCGGGGTCGCCCGACGAGGCGTGGGAGTTCGTTCCCGAGGTGTTCAACCTCGAGGATCAGCTGGCGCGCTCCGGTGAGGCCGCCGTGGTTGGCGAGAGCATGGCGGCGACAGGGCAGGAGCTGGTCAACACGCACGTCCACGTGCCGCCGAACTTCTCGGCCTTTGCCTCGGCCGTTGAGGTAGTCGAGGCGGCCGTCGCCCAGGGCGTCCGGGCCGTCGGGATCTCCAACTTCTTCGACCAGCAGGTCTATCCACGGTTTGCGTCCCTGGCTGCGGACGCCGGCGTCGTCGCCCTGTTCGGGCTGGAGTTCATCACCTTGGACCCCGACCTGGCGGCGGCAGGCATCCGGATCAACGATCCGGCCAACCCTGGTCGGATGTATCTGTGCGGCAAGGGGATTGACCCGTTCCGGGACAAGCCTGCGGCAGCCGCGGCAACCGCCCAAGCGATCCGCAACGGCAATGACGAGCGCGCCGCGGCCATGGTGGCCCAGCTGGCAGCGCACTTCGCCTCGGTCGGGTTTGAGACCGGGCTGACGGCGGCCGCCATCGCCGCCGTCGTCGCCGAGCGTGGCGGCGTCCCGGTCGAGTGGGTCTCGCTCCAGGAGCGCCACGTCGCCCAGGCCTTCCAGGAGGCCCTCGCGACGCTCCCGGCGGCTGAGCGTGCTGAGGTGCTGGCCCGCGCCTACGGTGGGCCGTCAGCGGTGGACCCGGCAGACCCCGCGAAACTGCAGGGTGAGTTGCGCTCCCGGCTGATCAAGGTCGGCACGCCGGGCTTCGTCCCGGAAGTGCCGCTGAACTTCGCGGACGCCTACGCCTATGTGCTCGCAATGGGCGGGATCCCGACGTACCCGACGCTCGCCGACGGCGTGACGCCCGTGTGCCCCTTCGAAGACCCTGCCGCAGAGCTCGCGCAGCAGCTGCTGCAGCGTCGCATCTACGCCGCGGAGCTGATTCCGATCCGCAACACCAGCGCCTGTGTGGACGCCTACGTGAAGGCGTTCACCGACGCCGGGATCATCGTGATGGGTGGCACCGAGCACAACACCCCTGAGCGGATCCCGCTCGCGGTGGCGTGTGCCGACGGGCCGCTGTCGGACGAAGCGCGCCGTGCCTTCTGGGAGGGCACCTGCGTGGTCGCAGCGCATCAGCACCTGGTCAAACTCGGCGAACCGGGCTATGTGGACGGGGCCGGCGACCCGGTCGGTGGCGACGCCGTGGCCCGAAGAAACGAACTGGTGAGGCTCGGCGCGACTCTGATCGCCGCTCCGGCCGCGGAGACTGCAGGAGACGTACGATGACGAAGGCGACCCCCGTGGCGCACGGACGGCTGGCTGATGAGCTGATCGAGGTCGCCCATCACTTCGGTGCCAACCCGGAGTATTCCCGGGCGGGCGGCGGCAACGCCTCGGTCAAGCTCGACGGCGTGCTCTACATCAAGCCCAGCGGGGTGCCGCTGGCCACGCTGACCGCGGCCGACCTGGTGCCGCTGCGCATCGACGTGCTGTTGGAGGCCCTGGCCGGCGACGACACCGGGCCGGGCGACCCCGTGCAGGTGGCTGCGGCCGCGGCTCGGATCGGCGAGGCCGGAGGGCGGCGGCCCAGCGTGGAAATCCTGTTCCATGCGCTCATCCCCGACGCCCTGGTGTTGCACACCCACCCGCTGGTGGCCAACGCGCTCACCTGCAACGCCGACGCGGCAGCCCTGGTGGCCCGACTACTCGGCGATGAGGCGGTCCTGGTGCCTTACACCGATCCGGGCGTGCCGCTGGCCCGCGCGGTCGCGCAGGCCAGACAGGCCTATGCCGTCCGCACCGGCCGGCCGGCCCCGGGAATCACGCTGCTGGGCAACCACGGGATCATCGTGGCCGGCGATTCCGCCGCGGAACTGAACGAGCGGGCCGAGTGGCTGACCGCCACCATCGCCGCCGCCATCGACGCCACCGAAGCACCCGTCGCCGCGCCGGTTGACCAGGAGGCACTGAACGCGCTCGTCAACGTGGCCGCCCCGACCCTGCGAGGTCTCCTCGGAAGCCCGGACCGGCTCGCGGTGGTCACCTCAGACGCCAGCGATCTGGTGCGCTGGGCCACCACCTCACCCGCAGGCGACGCGCTGCTCACGCAGGGACCCCTGATCCCCGATCAGATCGTCTACGCCGGCTCGTTCCCACTGGTGTTCACCCCGACTCCCGGCGGTGACCTGGCCACTGAACTCGCTGCTGCGGTCGCCGCTCACCGGACCGAACACGGCAAGAACCCGATCATCACCGTCGTCCCAGGCCTGGTGGCTTTCGGAGCCGGGGCCGATCTGGCGGCGGCCCGCACGGCCCTGTTGACGTTCACCGACGCGCTGCGGGTGGCCCGGGACGCCAACCGGATCGGCACCGTCCGCTGCTTGAACGTGGCCGAGCGCGGGTTCATCGAGAACTGGGAGGCCGAGAGCTACCGCCAGTCCGTGGCCAGCAGCAAGGTGTCGGGTCGGCTGACCGGGAAGGTGGTGATGATCACCGGAGCCGCCCAGGGCTTTGGCCTCGGCATCGCGCAGGAGTTGATCACCGAGGGTGCCCAGCTGATCCTGGCCGACCTGAACCTCGACGGCGCGCAGGCGAACGCCGACGCGATGTGCGCGGAGTATGGTCCCGGGCGGGCCGTGGCGATCCGCATGGACGTCTCGGACGAGGGTTCCGCGCTGGCCGCGGTCGCCGAGGCGGTTGCCGTGTTCGGCGGGGTGGACGTCTTCGTTTCCAACGCCGGAGTGCTTCGGGCCGGTTCGGTCTTCAGCCAGTCGGTGAGCGACTTCGACCTGGTCACCAACGTGAACTACCGCGGCTACTTCCTGGGGGTCCGGGCCGTGGCACCGGTCATGGCCGCACAGCACGCCGTCCGTCCCACCGAGTGGTTCGACATCATCGAGATCAACTCCAAGTCGGGGTTGGCCGGCTCGAAGGCCAACTTCGCCTATGCCGGCTCGAAGTTCGGTGGCATCGGGCTCACGCAGTCCTTCGCCCTGGAACTGGTGGCCTACGGCGTCAAGGTGAACGCGGTCTGCCCCGGCAACTACCTCGACGGTCCGCTGTGGATGGATCCGGAGCGGGGGCTGTTCGTCCAGTACCTCCGGGCCGGGAAGGTGCCCGGAGCGGTGACGGTCGACGACGTGCGGCGCCACTACGAGGCCCAGGTGCCGATGCGGCGTGGCTGCTTCCCCGCGGACTTGGCCAAAGCGATCTACTACCTGGTTGACCAGGACTACGAAACCGGACAGGCCGTCCCGGTGACCGGCGGCCAGAACATGCTCAAGTGAGCCCTCAAGCCAGACCAGTCATGAAGGAGTCATCCGTGACCCAGGAATTCCCAGCCACCCAGCACGCGATCCAGTTCGTGGGCGCTGACCAGGTGGTGCACAACCCGGCCAAGGCCATGTATGAACTCGGCCCTCACCAACTGCTGCTGAAGACTGAAGCAGTCGGTATCTGTTTCTCTGACACCAAGCTGCTGCACGCGTTCGACCAGCATCCGCGCAAGAGCGAGGTGCTGTCGGGGTTGTCCGCCGAGGTGTTGGCCGAGATCCCCAGCTACCAGCCGGGTGCTCGTCCGATCGTGCCCGGGCACGAGCCGGTGGGCCGGATCGTGGCCGTCGGAGCCGAGGTGAAGCACCACCGGGTGGGAGAGCGCGTGCTGGTGGAGACCGACTACCACCACCTGCCCACCGCCAGTTCCAAAGCCGCCTTCGGCTACAACTTCGAGGGTGCGTTGCAGGAGTACGTGGTGCTCGACGAGCGGGTGATCATGGATCCGGCTACTGGGGCGCGATTCCTGATTCCGGTGAGCGATACCCCGACCAGTTCGGCGGTGGCGCTGATCGAACCGTGGTCGTGCGTCGAGGCGGCCTACGCCTGGGGCGAGCGACGCACTCTCAAGGCTGGTGGTCGGCTGCTGGTGGTGGTGGATCCCGGCCAGTCCCTTGAGGGCGTCGCCGAACTGCGGGCCGCCTCGGCGCCGGGGGAGGTGACGGTGATCGGCGATGCCAGCCCTGAGCAGGTGGGCCGAGACGCGCGGTCGGTGCGCGGGCTGGCCGAGTTGGCAGGGCAGAGCTTCGACGACATCGTCTATGTGGGTCATGACGCCGACGTGATCGAGCAACTGGGGCCGCTGCTGGC
>CAYUWV010000076.1:5077-11035 GCA_964448385.1 uncultured Propionibacteriaceae bacterium
CCCACCTAGCAGCCGTCGTGGCACCCGTGGCGGCGGCGAACGGCGTGCCGGCGACGTTCCGCAACTCACGGAGTGAACCGCTGCAGCCGGGCTACAGCTACGTGGCGGTCATGGTGCCGGCGCCCGCGCTGGTCACCCAGGCGGTGGAGTTGGCCTCTGCTGGCGCGATTGTCAACGCGTTCGCCGGCTTCGCCATTGGAACCATGGCCAGCCTCGACATGGATGCGATCGTGACCAAGGGCATCTACCTGGTCGGAACCTCAGGCTCGCGGATTCAGGACATGGTCGCTGTGCTCGCCAAGGTGGAGGCCGGGACGCTGGACACCAACGTCTCGCTGGATGCGGTCTCCGGCATGGCCGGGGTCGCCGACGCCATCGCTGCGGTGACCAACCGGACTTCGGGAGGCAAGATCATGGTCTACCCGATGCTGCACGACCTCGGCATGGTGCGGCTCGCCGACCTGGCCGAGCAGCTCCCGGACGTCGCCGCCGCCATGGTGGACGGACGCTGGGGCCCGGCCGCCGAGGCGGCGCTGCTGCGCACCGCCGGCTGACTCGCCGTATCGCAGAAGAGGTCAGGCGCGTGAGCGGCTGACCTCGTACAGCGCGATGGCCGCGGCGACCGAGGCGTTCAGCGACTCCACGCCCGAGCCGATCGGGATCGACGCCAGCACGTCGCAGTTCTCGCGAACCAGGCGGCTCAGGCCTTCACCCTCGGAGCCGACGACCAGCAGCACCGGCCCGTCGATCCCCGGGAAGCCAGCGACATCCTCGGTGGCATCCCCGGCCAGCCCGACCACGGTGAACCCGGCGGCGGCGTAGCTCTTCAGCGTTCGATTCAGGTTGGTCACCCGGGCGACCGGGACGCGGGCTGCCGCCCCGGCTGAGGTCTTCCAGGCGGCTGCGGTCATCTGGGCCGAGCGTCGCTCCGGGATGATCACGCCTTGAGCGCCGAACGCCGCTGCGCTGCGCACGATGGCCCCCAGGTTTCGGGGATCGGTGATCGAATCCAGCGCGATCACCAGCCCCGCCGGCTCAGCGTGAATGGCGTCAGCCAGCACGTCCTCGGGGTCGGCGTAGGCGAACTCGGGCAGTTGCACGGCCACGCCCTGGTGCACGCCACCGCCGGTGAGGCGATCGAGCTCCCCGCGGGTGGCTGCGAGCAGTGGGATGCCGTGGTCTGCGGCGAACGCGAGCACGTCGCGCAGCCGCGAGTCACGCTCGGCTCCCTCGGCCACGAAGGCCCGTCGCACCGGTAACCCGGCCTGCAGTGCTTCAAGGACGGCGTTGCGTCCGATCACCCAGTCCGCGCCGGCGGTGGCCGTCCCGGAACCGCGCTGAGGCGGCTTGCGGGCACCCCGCTGCCGTTCGGGCGAGCGGCCCGGCTCGTCGGGTCGCCGGTCGCGATAGGACTTGTGGTACGGGCGATCCTCGGCCTTGGGGGTCGGTCCCTTGCCTTCAAGGCCCCGGCGTACCCGGCCGCCGGAACCAGCCGGGGTCGTCTTGCCCTTCTTGCGCACGGCACCCTTGCGCTGGCTGTTGCCTGGCATCATGTCCTCACTTCACCAGCGACCAGCGAGGGCCGTTGGGGGTGTCATCGACCTTCAGGCCGAGTTCGGTGAGCCGGTCGCGGATCGCGTCGGCGGCTGCGTAGTCCTTGCGTGCCCGGGCATCGGTGCGCTGCGCCAACAGCGCCGCCACCAAGCCGTTCACCACTGGTTTGAGGTCGTCGACGCCCGAACTCTGGGCGGCCCACTCCGAGGCCCCGGGGTCGAGCCCGAGTACGCCCAGCATGGAACGCACCGCCCGGTAGGCGGCGCCGACAGCAGGGGTGTCGCCGGCATCGATCGCGACGTTGCCTTCCCTGATCGCCCCGAACAAGGCGGCCATGGCCCCGGGAGTCCCCAGGTCATCGTCCATGGCGGTGGTGAATTCGGCAGGGATCGCTCCGGTCACTGGCCAGGCGTCCGCCCCGAGTGGGGACAGCTCCCCGGCGCGCGCCAGGAACGAGTCGATGCGCGCCAGTTGGGCGGTGGCTTCAGCGAGCGAACTGTCGGAGAACTCCAGCGCCGAGCGGTAGTGCGGGGCGAGCAGGTAGAGCCTGACCGCGCGGGCAGGGTAGGCCTTCGTCACCTCGGAAACCAGCGCCCCATTGCCGAGGGACTTGCTCATCTTCTCCCCAGCCGCTGTCACCCAGGCGTTGTGCATCCAGTACCGGGCGAACGGACGCCCCGCTGCCCGCGACTGGGCGAGTTCGTTCTCGTGATGGGGGAAGCGGAGATCGATGCCACCGCCGTGGATGTCGAACTCGTCGCCGAGGTACTTCCCGGCCATGGCCGAGCACTCCAGGTGCCAGCCGGGCCGTCCGCGTCCCCACGGCGAGGGCCAGGATGCCGTGATCGGCTCGGTGGGCTTGTGGCCTTTCCAGAGCGCGAAGTCACGTGGATCACGCTTGCCCCGAGCGTCAGCGTCTGCCGCAGCCTCCATCTCGTCCACCTTCTGGCCCGACAGCACCCCGTAGGCCGGCCAGGAGCGGACATCGAAGTAGACGTCGCCGGAGCCGTCCGGCGCGACGTAGGCGTGGCCCGCCTGCAGCAGTGCCTCGACGAGTTCGAGCATCTCGGTGATGTGGCCGGTGGCGCGGGGTTCGTAGGTTGGCGGCAGGCAGCCCAGGGCGCTGTAGGCATCGTGCAACTCCCGCTCGAAGCGGTACGCGTGCGCGAACCACGGCACGCCGGCCTCAGCCGACTTGGCCAGGATCTTGTCGTCGATGTCAGTGACGTTGGCCACCACGCGCACCTCGTAGCCGCTGTGGGCCAGCCAGCGGCGCAGGACGTCGAAAACGACCTCCTTGCGAATGTGCCCCACGTGGGGTGCTGACTGGACGGTGAGCCCACAGTGGTAGATCGACACCGCACCCGCAACCAGGGGAACGAACGCGCGGACCTGCCGCGCTGCGCTGTCATAGAGGTGGAAGCTCACCCGGGGCAGTCTAGTGGCTGGCTGGCGGGACGATCCTCGTGGACGGTCGGGCCCGGCCGGCTGCGGCCGAAGCGGGCGTTCGGAATCTGCGCGGCGTCAGCGCCCTCGCCGGCGCAGCGCCTCGATGTCGAGGAAGCCTGGATCCGGAACGTCCGCCTCGTCGGTCTCCCAGGGATCGACCGGCATCGGACCGGAATCGTCGGCGAAACCCTGGGACGGGTCGAACGGGTTCGCCAGTTGGCGATGCTCGTTGCTGATCAGCGCCTGCGTGGTGGGTTCCATCGCCTCGTCCGGCAGCGCCTGCAGTACGTCCTGGATGTACCCCCAGGTGGCCTCCAGGAGCGGCACCTCGCGCTGTTCCCGCTGCGAGGCGTACCAGCGGTAGTCGAGCACTTCATGGAAGATCTGGGCAGCTTCGCGCTTGCCGCGCAGGTCATGCGGGACGGCGGTGACCACGGGCTGGAAGCACTCGGTCAGCCACTGGTGTGCGACGACCGCCTCGTCCACGTGACCCTGATTCGTCCTCGCCCGGAACGTGTCCAAGTCGTTGAGCAGGCGCCGGGCCTGGTGCTCCTCGGTGTCCAGGCCGGTCAGTCGCAGGAGCCGCCGGGAATGGTGGCCGGCGTCCACGACCTTCGGCTGGATGCGGATGGTCGACCCGTCAGCAGAGGTGTGGATGTCCAGTTCGGCCACGTCGAAGCCGAGGGCGTTGAGCCGCCGGACCCGGTTCTCGATGCGGTACGTTTCCTGGCCCGAGAACTCCTCAGCGTCGGTCAACTCCGCCCACAGGTCGCGGTAGCGGCTCAGGATCGATTCGACCAGCTTCAGCGGATCCAGGGAGGGATCCAACATCTGCCCGGCTTCGAGGTCGCTGAACTCGCCGTACAGGTTCGTGGTGGCGATGGTGAGGTCGTGTTCCCGCTGCCCGTTGGTGAGGGATTCATGCATCTCGGCGGTTTCGGCATCCACCAGGTAGGCGGCGAATTGTCCCGCGTCCCTGCGGAACAGCACGTTGGAGAGCGAGACGTCACCCCACAGGAAGCCGATCAGGTGCAGCCGAACCAGCAGGACGACCAGCGCGTCCAACAACCTCGACACGGTGTCAGGGCGAACGCCGTGGTCGAACAGGGAGCGGTAGGGCAGTGAGAACTCGAGGTGGCGGGTGATCAGGACTGGATCGAGGGGCTCGCCGTGGTCATCGGCCCTGCCGGTGACCACTGCCAGCGGCTCGACGGCGGGGGTATCGGTGCGGTGCAGGTCTTTCAACATGGTGTACTCGTGGATCGCGAGGTGTTCGATGACCTCCTTCGCGGCGTACACCGAGCCGCCCACCTGGATGAAGCGAACCACGTGGCGTGAGATGCCACGGGGCAGGGCCACCAGATGTTCGGCCGGCCATTCGGCCAACGGCACGTCCCAGGGCAGCGGGATCAGCCGGGAGTCTGGCCGGGACGACAGGAACCTGGGCACGCCCCCTTTGTACACCATCATGCGAAACCTGCTGGACCCCAGTCAGCGCCGCTCGCGGTCAGCACGCTTCACCAGGGAACGCGGTCGGCCTGGCGACGGGCGAGGCGGTGCCCGCCAACGCAGCAGCGCCGGTCGACCCTCAGGTCGACCGGCGCTGCTGCGTCGCTGCGTCAGGAGATGCGGGCTTGGGTCTTCTCAGAGAAGACGTGCACCGACTCAGAGGCCTTGGCGCTCAGCTTGACGGAGGTGCCGCGATGCGGTGGCGTCCGAGCCGAGACCCGGGCCACGATCTGCTGCGCCGCCATCTTCTGATCCGTCGACAGGCCCGACAGCGTGCCGTAGACGAAGCCGTCAGCGCCCAGTTCCTCGACGACGTCCACGTCCAGGCTGATTCCCTCGTCGGAGATCTGGAAGTTCTCCGGACGGATCCCGACCACCAGGGTCTTCTCGCCTGCGGCCTTGGCAAGCGTGGCGCGGGGGACCGGGACGGTGTAGTCGCCGACCTTGACGCCACCCTCGACGACCGTGCCGGTGAGCAGGTTCATGGCGGGCGAACCGATGAAGCCGGCCACGAACAGGTTGGTGGGGGCGTCGTAGAGGCTCAGCGGGCTATCGACCTGCTGCAGCAGACCGTCCTTCATCACCGCGACGCGGTCGCCCATCGTCATGGCCTCGACCTGGTCGTGCGTGACGTAGACGGTGGTGACACCCAACCGGGTCTGCAGGGCAGCGATCTGGGTGCGGGTGGAGACGCGCAGCTTGGCGTCCAGGTTCGACAGCGGCTCGTCCATCAGGAAGACCTGGGGCGAGCGCACGATCGCGCGACCCATAGCGACGCGCTGGCGCTGGCCACCGGAGAGGGCCTTCGGCTTGCGATTGAGGAAGCTTTCCAAACCAAGCAGGTTGGCGGCTTCGAGGACGCGGGCATCACGCTCGGCCTTCGGGACGCCGGCCATCTTCAGGGCGAAGCCCATGTTGTCGCCCACGGTCATGTGTGGGTACAGCGCGTAGTTCTGGAACACCATCGCGATGTCCCGGTCCTTCGGCGGAAGGTCGGTGACGTCACGCTCGCCGATGAAGATCTTGCCGGAGTTGACCTCTTCAAGGCCGGCCAGCATGCGCAGTGACGTTGACTTGCCGCAGCCCGACGGTCCGACGAGGACCATGAACTCACCGTCGCCGATCTCAAGATTGAGCTTGTCGACGGCCGGGTGATCGGCACCGGGGTAGACGCGAGAGGCGTCCTTGAAACTAACTGTGGCCATGCCACACATCCTTTCCACGGGCAGGTACGTGCCCGACGATCCGTAGTGGAAGTTGCGGTCGCAATCGCGACCGTGAGCATCTTTTCACATTTTGGGGAAAACTGCCTCCCGGCTTCCCACCCTGTAGGACGCCTCACGCCCCCGCGCGGCGTCCCCGAGGAGCCACGGACAGGGGCCGTGACGAGTGCTCAGGTAGGCTCCGGACGTGACCGACTCCCAACCTCACCAGGCTGACGACGCC
>CAYUWV010000077.1:0-10545 GCA_964448385.1 uncultured Propionibacteriaceae bacterium
AGCGGGCCGTCGAGTTTCACGTGGAGGGCGGTGGGGATGTCGGCGAGGATCACGGTCGCGTTGCGGCCGACCACGACCCCGCCCTGAGCCACCGCCTCGCGCAGTCGGCGGACGTGGTCGGCGACCTCGCGCGTCAGCACGGCGCCGGAGAAGACGCCCGCGTCAGCCGACGGGGCGGTTCGTCCCAGCGTGCCGAGGATGCGGGTGAGGAGGCTGTCAGTCCCAGCGCGCGGCTCCGCAGCGGCCTCCAGCTCTTCCGATGAGAGGTGTTGGGCGAGGAAAGGCACCTGGAGTTCGGACGCGACGGCGCGTCCCACGGTGGTGGCGCCGGAGCCGTACGTCTCCCACAGCGTCACCACCGGGCGCATGGTCCAGGCAGTTGTCATGAACTCGCCTCCCGGTCTGTTGGCCCGCCATCAGGGTAGCGGCGTGACGCCGCGGGGAGGTCGTCCGAGTGCAACGTGAGGCAAGCGACCCCTGAGGGAGGGCTGATGGTTCACGATGGATCCCATGACGGACTCCGGGGCAGCCAGCGCTCCACCCGGGCCTGGGTCGAGTGACGTGACCGAACCGCGCCGGGGGCGACACGCCCGCCACTGGGTGGTGGCTGCCGGGGCCGCTTGCATGATGACCTCCGCCCAGTTCGTGTTCCTCAGCCCGTCCATTCTCAACCCGCCGCTGGCGCGCGCCCTGGGGGTTGGCCTGAGCGAGGTGATGATCTACAACTCCCTGATGGGCGTCTCGGGTGTCCTCGCGATGACCTTCCTCGCCCCGGCGCTGTTCCGGACGATCGGGGTGCGGGCTGCGGTGATCGTGGGTGGCCTGTGGCTGGCGGCGACGATGGGCGCTGTCGCCTTCGTGACGAACGTGGTGGTGCTGTACGTGTTGGGTTTCGCGGCCGGTCTGAGTTTCGGCGTCGCAACCACGATGGCCGGGTCGATGCTCGTCAACACCTGGTTCGAGTCGAGTCGTGGCACGGTGATGGGCGGGGTGTTCGCCGTCTCGGGGCTCGGTGGGATCGGCGCCGGCCTCGTGTTGCCGGCGCTGGTGTCGGCCAGCGGTTGGCAGTCGGGCTTCCTGCTGATCGCGGGGCTGCAGCTGTTGCTGGTCGTGCTGCCGGGCCTCGTCCTGATTCGATCGACGCCCGCCGAGGTCGGCCGGCGCCCGTTCGGGGCGGGGGCCGAACCACCCGAGTCCGTCACCACGCAGGCGCTCCTGCCCGGCGTGCCGGCCCGGATGGCGTTCCGGACGCCGCAGTTCGCGGCGCTCGCCCTCGGGATCGTCCTGTTCTCGAGCGTCCTGGCGGTGCAGCAGCACTTCGCGCCGATGATGGTCGAGCGTGGCGTGGCACTCCCGGTGGCGGGCACCCTGCTGTCCCTGATGGCGCTGGCGTCGGTGGTCTCCAATGTCGTGCTCGGCATGCTCAACGACCGGCGCGGCACCCTGGCGGCTGTGCTGCTGGCCCTGGCCTGCCAAACCCTGTCCATGGTGGCCTACATCTTCTCCGCCGGCTTCCTGCCCTTGGCGGCCAGCACGGCGCTGTTCGCCATGGGCGCTGCCTTCCCTGGCATCCTCGTGCCGATCCTCGTGATGCAGTTGTTCGGCGTCCGGGACTACCCGACGATCCTTGGTCCGGCGATCGCTATGGTGCCGGCCGGCATCGCGATCGGCACCCCACTGTGGGGCTTCGCGTACGACCGCACCGGCAGCTACACCATCGCGCTCGTGGTGGCCGCCGCCGTCACCGTCGTGGCCGTGGTGTTGCTCGTCTGGACGATCCGCTCAGCGCCGGCGCTGCGAACCCGCGTCGAGCGCGAACTCAACCAGACCTACGACACCACCAGGTGATTCACCGGGTCCCCGCGCGCCTGGACGCCCTGGTTGGGAACTCGCGTCGCCGTCCGCCACTCAGTAGCGCAGGAGCAGGTACGGCGTGGCGATGGCCAGGGTGACGACGGCGACCACTGAGCCGTAGCGGGTGAACTCCCGGAAGGAGATCGGGTGCCCGCTTTTCTTCGAGATCCCGGTGACGACGACATTCGCACTGGCGCCGATGGCGGTGGCGTTCCCGCCGAGATCGGCACCGAGCAGCAGCGCCCACCACAAGCCGTTCTGGCCGGCGAACGGTCCGTCCCCGTTGACGAGCTGGTCGACCACAGGGGCCATGGTCGCGACGAAGGGGATGTTGTCGACGATCGCCGAGAGGGCGGCTGATCCCCACAGCAGCAGCATCATGGCCAACGGCAGGCTGTCGCCGGTCGCGGCGACCAGTCCGTTGGCGAGGTGACCGATCACCCCGGTCTTGACCAACGACCCCACGAGCAGGAACAGCCCGGCGAAGAACAGCAGCGTCTCCCACTCGATGTCGACCAGGTACGACTGGGGACGCAGCCCGCTGATGGCGATCAGCACCCCCGCTCCGAGCAGTGCGACCACCGACGGTTCGAGGTGGAGGATGCCGTGCAGCGTGAAGGCGGCGAGCACAAGGGCGAGCACGATCAGGCTGCGCACCAACAGCGCCGGGTCCTGGATGGCTTCGCGCTCGTCGAGCTTCATCACCTCGGCCACCTGACCGGGGTCGGCGGAGAAGTCCTTCCGGAACAAGAACCGGGACAGCCCGACGAACGCGACCAGCATCACGACCACGATCGGGGCGAGGTTGACCAGGAAGTCGTTGAACGTGAGCCCCGACCGGCTGGCGACGATCAGGTTGGGCGGGTCGCCGACCAGCGTCGCGGTACCGCCGATGTTGGACGCCAACGCCTCCGCGATCAGGAACGGCACCGGGCGGACGCCGATCTTCTCGCACACCAGCAGCGTCACCGGGGCGATCAGCAGCACGGTGGTGACGTTGTCCAGCCCGGCGGAGGCGATCGCGGTGATCAGGCACAGCAGGGTCATCACTCGGAACGGTTGGCCCTTGGCCTTCTTCGTCGCCCAGATCGCGACGAACTCGAACACCCCGGTCTGGCGGAGCACCCCGACGATCACCATCATCCCGAAGAGCAGGAAGATGACGTTCCAGTCGATCCCGGTCTCCTGGGAGAAGAACGCGTCGTCCGGCCCCATGACTCCGATCGCCAGGATCACCCCTGCCCCGGCCAGCGAGGCTGCCACCCGGTTGATCTTCTCGGAGGCGATCAGGATGTAGACGATGGTGAAGACGATGATCGCGGCGATCATCATCCGACTGGCTCCCCGCACAGCAACTCAAGCAGGTGGGACGCCGTAACGACCCCGATGATCTTGCCCTTCTTGACCACAGCGCACAGCGGGCTCCGCAGCCGGGCCATCGCGGCGGCCAACTCCAGTAGCGTGTCGTCGGCCTTCAACACCGGGAGCTCCACCGGCCGGCGAGGCAAGAGATCCCCAACAGTGACGTCGCGCAACCGGTCAGCGATCCGGTCAGCCGCGTTCTCTCCGATCACGCCAGCCAAGGTCGGATCTGCCTGGACGTAGTCCGGCACCACGAACCTGACCACCTCGGACGCCGGCAGCACGGCCTTCGGGGTTCCGTCCGACTCCGTCACCACGAGCCCGGGCAATCTGTCGCGTGCGATCAGCCGAGCGGCCACCAGGGCGGAGGTGTTCACCCCGACCGTGGGGTACGGTTCCGCGATTTCGCCAGCGCGCATGTCCCAACCCTAAAGGTGGCGGGTTGAGCCGGGCGCCGCGATCGGACGGCAACTTGTGGAAAGGGCATTCGGCCGTGATCCGGGTCTCGCTAGGTTCAGGGGATTCCCACTTCGACTTCGATCCCGGTGTGAGCACCGAGGAAGGCCAATGATGACCGGTTTGGATTGGACGGACCTTGACCAGCGCGCGGTGGATACCGCTCGAGTGTTGGCTGCTGATGCGGTGGAGAAGGTGGGTAACGGCCATCCCGGCACCGCTATTTCGTTGGCTCCGGTGGCGTACGTGTTGTATCAGAAGCTGATGGCCGGTGATCCGGCGGATCCGACGTGGGTGGGTCGGGATCGGTTCGTGTTGTCGATCGGGCATTCGTCGTTGACGCAGTACGCGCAGTTGTTCCTGGCCGGGTACGGCTTGGAGGTGGCTGACCTGGCTGCGTTGCGGACGGAGGGGTCGTTGACCCCTGGCCATCCGGAGTTCGGTCACACCGCCGGTGTCGAGGCGACCACAGGCCCGTTGGGGGCTGGGGTGGCTGATGCGGTGGGGTTCGCGATGGCGGCCCGCCGGGAGCGGGCGTTGTTGGATCCGGCGACGCCGCTGGGTGAGTCGTCGGTGTTCGATCGGCAGGTGTACGTGATCGCCGGGGACGGCTGCATGCAGGAGGGTGTGGCGTCGGAGGCGTCATCGTTGGCGGCGGCGCAGAAGCTCGGCAACCTGACGTTGATCTATGACGACAACCGGATCTCGATCGAGGGGGAGACCCAGATCGCGTTCACCGAGGACGTCGCTGCCCGGTATGCCGCGTATGGCTGGCATGTGCAGCATGTGGATTGGACCCAGGGTGGGACGGAGTACCGCGAGGATGTTCCGGCGTTGTATGCCGCGCTGGAGGCGGCGAAGGCGGTGACGGATCGGCCGTCGTTCATCAAGTTGACGACGGTGATCGGGTGGCCGTTGCCGACGAAGGCTGGGCATCATTCGGTGCACGGCTCGAAGTTGGGCGGCGCCGAAGTTGCGGCGTTGAAGACCGCGCTGGGGTTTGACCCGGCCGCGAGTTTCGTGGTGGAGCCGGAGGTCTTGGAGTACACCCGTGGGCAGGCCGCCGCCCGGGCGGCTGCGGCGAAGGCGGCGTGGCAACCGAGGTTCGACGCGTGGCAGGCGGCCAACCCCGACCAGTCCGCTCTGTTCGAGCGGCTGGTCGCGCGTGGGCTGCCGGAGGGTTTGGCTGCTGCGTTGCCGGTGTTCGGGGCGGGGAAGAAGTCGACCCGGGCCGCCTCGGGTGAGGTCTTGACCGCGTTGGCCGATGTGGTGCCGGAGTTGTGGGGTGGCTCGGCTGATCTGGCGGGGTCGAACAACACCACGATGAAGGGGCAGAAGTCGTTCCTGCCGCCGGAGCAGTCGTCGCACGATTTCGTCGGTGATTACACGGGCCGGACGTTGCATTTCGGGATCCGTGAGCATGCGATGGGCAACATCCTGAACGCGATCACCCAGTCGGGCCTGACCCGGGCGTACGGGGGCACGTTCCTCGTGTTCGCCGATTACATGCGGGGCGCGGTCCGGCTTGCGGCGCTGCAGGGGGTGCCGTCCATCTTCGTGTGGTCGCACGATTCGATCGGGGTGGGTGAGGACGGCCCCACCCATCAGCCGGTCGAGCACCTCGCCAGCCTGCGGGCGATTCCCGGTTTGGACGTGATCCGTCCTGCTGACGCGAACGAGACCGCGCAGGCGTGGGCGACCGCGCTGGCGCATGCCGACCGGCCGTCGGCGATCATCTTGTCCCGCCAGGACCTGCTGACCGTCGACCGTGGCCAGCCCGGCTACGCCGCCGCCGACCAGGTCGCCATGGGCGGGTACACCCTGGTCGACGCCGACGGTGACCTGCAGGTCGTGTTGATCGCGACCGGCTCCGAGGTCGAGCCGGCTCTCGGGGCCCGTGACCTGCTCCAGGCCGACGGCATCGGTACCCGGGTCGTGTCCATGCCCTGCACCGAATGGTTCGACGCCCAAGACGCCGCCTACCGGACGTCCGTGCTCCCCGCCGGTGTCGCGAAGGTCGCTATCGAAGCCGGTGTCCCGCAGGGCTGGCGCGACTACGTCGGAGACACCGGCGAGATCATCTCCATCAACCACTTCGGCGAATCCGCCGCCGCCAACCGGCTCTTCACCAAGTACGGCTTCACCCCCGACAACATCGCCACCCACGCCAAGACTGCCCTCGCCAAGGTCGTGTCATGAGCTACCAGGTGACGAAGAACCCCCTCAGCGGGGTGGAGGCCCGGCCCGGAGCGGGGCACTACGGCAGCTTCGACCACGGCGCCCATGCGTGGGCTTGGCAGCCCGACGGGCAGCGGCCGGTGTTGTGGTTGAGCACGAAGTCGATGTTCGAGTCCGGCCAGCCGATCCGTGGCGGGGTCCCGGTCATCTTCCCGTGGTTCGGGACCGGGCCGGGTGGTGACCGGACGCCCCCGCACGGATTCGTCCGCCTTCAGGAGTGGAACCGCACCCTCGTCGATGACACCACCGAGGTGGACGGCCGGCTCGTGGTGGAGTCACAGCTCGACCAGACCAAGACCGGCGAGCAGCCCGCCTTCCCGTTCGCCTACGTCGCCAAGCTTCGGGTGGACTTCACGCCCGAATACCTGGAGATCAGTCTCGAAATCCGCAATGCGGACACGCGGGCGTTCACGTTCGAGGAGGCGCTGCACACCTACCTCGCAGTGAGCGATGTCCGGCAGGTCAGCGTCAGTGGGCTGGAGGGGGTCAGTTACCTCGACCGCGCCGCGGGTGCCACCACGCTGCACTGCGTCCAGGACGGTCTGGTCACGATCACCGGCGAAACGGATCGGCTCTATGAGGAGCACCAGGCTGTGGTGCTCGACGACCCCGAGTGGGGACGGTCGTTGCGCATCACTGACCAGGGGGCCGCCAACCTTGTCGTCTGGAACCCCTGGGAAGCCAAAGCGGCGGCGATGCCCGACTTCGGCGACGAGGAATGGACCCAGATGATCTGCATCGAAGCCGCCAACGCCCTCGACCACGCGATTATCTTGGAGCCAGGCGAAACCCACCTGATGAGTCAACGGATCACGTTGATCTGATCGGAGGGCCGGGCAAGGTCTGGCAACTCGTTGCCGCTGCCCGGCCAATCCCGATGTACTCGGATTACCAGACAACAGCACCAGGAGATCCCGTGAGCAACGAAGCCACCGCCCCCGAAGCAACTGCCAATCAGTCCGCACCTCCCGTCTCAGACGTGGCGCGGGTACTGGTCGATTTCGCGCCGTCCAAGGCCTTCTTCGTGGGTATCGACTCCGACGGTTGTGCCATGGACGCCATGGACATCAAGCACCAGGAGTGTTTCACCCCCTGTTACATCAAGTACTGGGACCTGCAGCCGATCTCGACGATTGCGCGCGAAACCGCACTGTTCGTCAATCTCGGCTCGGTGACCCGCGGCCTGAACCGTTGGCTGGCGCTCCGCCAGCTGCTCGACCTGCTGCGCGACCGCACCGATGTCGCCGAGCGCGGTGTCACCATTCCCGAGTACCCCGAACTGACCGCCTTCATCGAATCGTCGTACCCGCTCTCCGACAAGGGCGTCGCCGCCTGGGCCGCCGAGAATCCGTCGCCGACCGCCGACCGCATGATCGCCTGGGGCGACGGCGTGAACGCAGCGATCGCCGACATGGTGCACGGCTGCGGGCCGTTCCCGGGCGTCCGTGAGGCGATGCAGGCGATGTACGACGACGTGGACGAGATCACCGTCTCGGCGACCCCCATGGAGGCCCTGCGACGCGAATGGGCCGAGCACGGCCTGGCACAGTACATGCAGGTCATCGCCGGCCAGGAGATGGGCAGCAAGGCTGAGCACGTGCAGTACGCCGCCGTCGGCAAGTACGCGCCGAACCACATCATGCTCATCGGCGATGCCCCCGGCGACCGGGACGCCGCCGCCAAGGTCGGCTGCCTCTACTACCCGATCCTGCCGGGCGAGGAGAAGAAGTCCTGGCTGCGCTTCACCGCCGAGGCCCTGCCGAAGTTCCTGAACGACGAGTTCGAGGGTGCCTACCAGGACTCCCTGATCCACGAGTTCAACGCCAAGCTGCCCGATGTCGTCCCGTGGGAGACCATCTCCGGCAGTCGCATCGTCATCATGCCCACGGTCAAGTGAAGAAGGGATCCACCATGCCCGCGCTCGTAGACCTCGCCGCCGCGCCCTACCACCTTGACGCCGACCAGATCGCCTGGGTCGAGCAGACTCTGGAATCGATGACCCTGGACGAACAGGTCGGCCAGCTGTTCACCAACCTGTTCTTCTTCGGCCCCGACTCCTTCTCGGGGAACCCGTACACCGCCGAGGAGATCTTGGAGAAGTTCCACATCGGCATCGCCCGCTACCACGGCGGCACCGCCGAAAAGGTGCAGGGTCTGCTCAACCGGCTGCAGGCGGCGTCCAAGATCCCGCTGCTGATCGCGGCCAACTGCGACTCCGGCGGCAACGGTGCGATGAACGACGGCACCTACGTCGCCTCCGGGGCCCAGACCGAGGCCTCCGGATCCACCCAGGTGGCCCACGACGCCGGCTACGTGTCCGGACGGGAGATGCGGGCGATCGGAGCCAACCTCAACTTCGACCCGTGCGTCGACATCCTCTACAACTGGCGAAACACCATCGTCAACACCCGGGCCTACGGCACCAACGCCGCCGACGTGATCAAGTACACGATCCCGTTCGTGGAGGGCCAGCGCGAGTCCGGCGTCCTCACCTGTATCAAGCATTGGCCCGGGGACGGCACGGAGGAACGCGACCAGCACCTGGTGCTTGGCGTCAACGAACTGCAGCCCGATGAATGGGAGGCGAGCTTCGGCGAGGTCTACCGAGCCCACATCGCCAACGGCACCGAGATGATCATGGCCGGGCACATCGCCCTGCCGTACTACCAGCAGAAGCTGAACCCGGAACTCAGCGACGCCGACATCCTGCCGGCCACCTTGGCGCCCGAGCTGATCAACGGCCTGTTGAAGACCAACTTGGGCTTCAACGGCGCGGTGATCACCGACGCCTCGCACATGCTCGGCATGACTTCAGCCATGCGCCGCGAAGACTACGTCCCTGCCGCGATCGCCGCCGGCTGCGACGCCTTCCTGTTCTTCAACGACCTGGAGGAGGACTTCGGCTTCATGAAGGCCGGCGTCGAGAAGGGCGTGATCAGCAAGGAGCGCCTCGACGACGCCAACCGCCGCGTCCTCGGCCTCAAGGCCAAGCTCAACCTGCACCAGGCCAAGGAGGCCGGCACGCTGCTGCGGGCCCCGGCGGACCTCGAGGTCGTGGGCTGCGAGGAGCACCTGGCGATGCAGGCCAACGCGGCTGATCTGGGCATCACGCTGGTGAAGAACACCCTGAACCAGTTGCCCCTCAACCCCAAGGATCACCGTCGCATCCGGATCTACCACCTCACCGGTGAGGTCGGCGGCATCACCGGCGGCGGCGAGCCCGAGATGCTGAAGGCCTACATCGCGGCGCTCACCGAGCGCGGCTACGAGGTCAGCGTCAACGACGGCAGCAGCAGGATCAAGGGCGCCACCCTGAAGTACCGCGACCAGGTGGACGCCGCGCTGATCCTGGCCGAGGTGGTGGGCTACGGCGCCCAGAACAACTACCGGATCCAGTGGAAGACGGCGATGAGCAACGAGTGCCCGTGGTACGTGTGGGAGGTGCCCACGTTCATGGTCAGTCACAACTTCACCACGCATCTGCACGATGCAACGATGGTCAAGTGCTACGTCAACGCCTACCACCCCAACAAGGCCAACGTCCTGGCCACCCTGGACAAGCTCGAAGGCAAGAGCGAGTTCAAGGGCACGCCCAACGACCTGGTGTGGACCGAGAAGTGGCAGGCCAAACTGTGACTCGACGGGCCGCCACTGCTCAAGAGTGGCGGCCCATCGTCGGGATGGCGGGGTTCATCCTGGTGCTTCACGTGGCCGGCTGGGGGATCCTGGCCGGCCTTGTCGCGTCCGAGCAGCTGCCCGGCGGCTCCGGTGGGGTCTTCGGGCTCGGCCTGGGACTCACCGCCTACACCCTGGGCATGCGGCACGCCTTCGACGCCGACCACATCGCCGCTATCGACAACACCACCCGCAAGCAGTTGGCGGACGGCGGGCGTCCGGTTTCGGTCGGGTTCTGGTTCTCGCTGGGTCACTCCTCGGTCGTGTTCGTGCTGGTGGCGCTGCTGGCGCTGGGGGTGCGCTCCCTGGCCGGCCAGTTGACGGACGAGTCCTCGCCGCTGCAGCAGGTCAGCGGGGTCGCCGGGACGGTGATCTCCGGGGTCTTCCTGGTGCTCATCGGCGTGCTCAACCTGGTCGTGTTGGCGGGAATCCTCTCGGTGTTCCGGCGGATGCGTCGGGGCGGGTTCGACGAGGCCGAGTTGGAGGCCCAGTTGGACAACCGCGGCTTCGTCACCCGGTTCATCAAGGGGGCCACCCGGGCGGTCACCAAGCCTTGGCACATGTATCCGGTAGGGCTGCTGTTCGGCCTGGGCTTCGACACCGCCACCGAGGTCGGCCTGCTCGTGCTCGCCGGCGGCGCTGCGGTGAGCCTGCCGTGGTACGCCGTGCTGACCCTGCCGCTGTTGTTCGCGGCGGGGATGAGCCTGCTGGACACCATCGACGGGCTGTTCATGTACTACGCCTACGGCTGGGCGAACCTGCGTCCGGTGCGGAAGGTCTACTACAACATCGCCATCACGGGGCTGTCGGTGGCGGTCGCCCTTGTGATCGGCGGGATCGAGCTGATCTCGGTGCTCGCCGAGAAGCTGGGGATCGACTCCGGCCCGTTGGCCGCGGTCGCCGCGCTCGACCTGGGCGACGTCGGCTTCCTGATGGTCGGGTTGTTCGCGGTCGCCTGGG
>CAYUWV010000078.1:0-10426 GCA_964448385.1 uncultured Propionibacteriaceae bacterium
GGCAGTGCCGAGCGGGCTTCGCTGAAGGACGTGCTGAGCGCGCGCGCCGGGCACGTCGACGACGTCGCACCCCTGATTGGCGGGGATGAAGTCGTGGGTGGTGCGGTGCTCGAGGTCAGGATGCCGTCCGACCACGCCACCGTGTTGGCCCGGGTGCACCAAGCGAACGCCGAAGACACCGCAGCGGCTATCGATGCGGCGATGCAGGCAAAGGCTTCGTGGGCGGCATTGCCGTTCGACGAACGCGCCGCGATCTTCCTGCGAGCTGCCGACCTGCTGGGAGGTCCGCGTCGCGACGAGATCAATGCCGCGACCATGTTGGGTCAGGGCAAGACCGTCCAGCAAGCGGAGATCGATTCGGCTTGTGAGTTGATCGACTTCCTGCGCTTCAACGTCGGCTTCGCCCGCGAGCTCTACGCTCACCAGCCGAGTAGCGCACCTGGCGTCTGGAACCGGATGGACTATCGACCGCTGGACGGTTTCGTCTTCGCCATCACACCCTTCAACTTCACGGCGATCGGTGGGAACCTGCCCACCGCGCCGGCCTTGATGGGCAACACCGTCATCTGGAAACCGGCTCTGACCCAGACGCCCTCAGCCATCACCTTCCTGCGAGTGCTGCGGGAGGCCGGACTGCCCGACGGCGTCATCAACTTCCTTCCCGGCCACGGGGCCGAACTCTCCGAGGTGGCGCTGCGGAGCCCGGATCTGGCTGGCATCCACTTCACCGGCTCGACCCGGGTGTTTCAGGGGCTGTGGGCCAAAGTCGGGGAGAACATCGCGGGCTATCGGGCCTACCCGCGGCTCGTGGGAGAAACTGGCGGCAAGGACTTCGTGGTCGCGCACCCGAGCGCAAATGTCGCTGCGCTGGTAACCGCCCTCGTGCGAGGCTCCTTCGAGTACTCCGGCCAGAAGTGCTCTGCGGCGTCGCGCTGCTACCTCCCGCGGTCGATCTGGGAGCAGAAGCTCAACCACGGCAAGCTGCTGATCGACCAGATCGAGGCACTGGCAGTCGGTGACGTGCGCGACTTCGGCAACTTCACCTCGGCGGTGATCGACGAGCGCGCCTTCGACAAGCTGGCAGGAGCCATCGAGCGGGCCAGGTCGTCGGCCGACGCCACGGTCCTCGCCGGCGGGACGTACGACCGCCGCGATGGTTGGTATGTGCGTCCCACGTTGATCAGGTCCGACAACCCCTATCAGGACATCTTCACGACCGAGTACTTCGGTCCCATCCTCGGCGTCTTCGTCTACGACGACGACCAGTACGAGCAGGTGCTCGACCTCATTGACCAGACCTCGACCTACGCGCTGACGGGGGCGGTGTTCGCCACCGACCGTTCGGCGGTGGAACTCGCCTCGGTTCGGCTGCGCCACGCGGCGGGCAACTTCTACGTGAACGACAAGCCGACCGGCGCGGTTGTCGGCCAGCAGCCGTTCGGTGGCAGCAGGGCGTCGGGAACGAACGACAAAGCTGGGTCAGCCTGGAACCTGATGCGCTGGGTGAGCCCGCGTTCCATCAAGGAGACCTTCGTGCCACCGACCCAGGTCGCCTACCCGCACATGCAGCCGGAGCGCTGAGGGCAGGTAGCGGGCGCGCGGCGACCGGTCCGAGGGCTCAGCGACTACGCCGGCGGCCGCCGGTGCGCCGCACGCCGGTGCGCCGCGGGACCGTGCGTCGTTCCGAACTGCCAGGGGGCGGCGGCGCTTCCACCGACGAGTGCGCCGCCCTGGCCTGGGCGGTCCGTGAGCTGTTCACCGTCCGTCCTCGGACGATGCCGATGAACTCTTCGATCAGCCCGTGCGGGTTATCGGCCAACCAGGCCAACGCGATCGTCGTGGGCTCGGCGTCACTGATGGGTCGGTAAACCAGGTCGCGTCGGCTGTGCGAACGGGCAACGGATTGGGGCACGCACAACACCCCGGCTCCCCACGCCACCCGATCAATCGAGTCGGCGGAGCCGTCTGCGTCGAGTAGCGTCTCGCCGGCTACGTCGGCGCGGGTGACCTCGTCGAACGCCGCTATCGGATGATCCTTGGGCACCACCACCACCGGAACCTCGTCGTACAGGCGGATCACATGCAGCCGCTGCGTAGCCAACGGCAGCCGGACGAAACACAGGTCCACCAGATCGCGGTCCAGCGCGTCGCGTTGGCCCGACGGCGCGACCTCGACCACCACCAGGGGCTGCCGCGGAAACCGTTCCGACCAGATCCTGCGCCATTTGGCGAGTGTGACCCCGGGCACGAAGCCCACCCGCAAGCTGGGGGCCCCAGCGGGGCCGGTGGGATCGGCAGGTTCGGGGATGGTCACGAGCGCAGGCTAGTACGCGGCGGCGATCGATGCCTTCGGCTGGCCGACGGATAAGCTGCGCAGGTGAGCCAGACCATGAAACCGACCACAGCTGCCAGCAAGCTGGGCATCTACCTGCCGGCCGCTCCCGAGGAGTTCCAGCGCTCACCGATCACCCGGGACGAGCTGGATGCGCTGCGGGCCGACCCGCCGCAGTGGCTGAACGAGCTACGCCGCAACGGGCCCTTCCCCCGCGACGTGGTGGCCCAGAAGCTTGGCGTCTCGCGTTCCGGACTGGTCAGGGCGGGGATCGACGCGGCGCTGGACGCGGGCCAGATCGGGGCGCTCATCACAGACCCGCCCGCATGGCTCATCGAGGAACGCGAGCGCTACCGGGCTGTGGTCGCGGAGCGCGAGCGCCTCAAGGCAATCCAGCGCCACCCATGAGGCGGAACCTCAGCGGCACCCAACTGGCGGTGTCGGGCCGGGAGCGCCTGTCGGCGCGAGGCCGCTCGAAGCGGCGATAGTTGGAGCCCGGGGCTACCGCGGCCCGACACCCGGATCGAGGATAGGCGTCAAGGGCGACCCACCCAAATCGGCCGAGTCACTCCAGGGTTCCGGCTCGCCACAAACGAGCGCTGGCAGCAAGGTCCTCGGCCATGGTCTGCAACCGGCCGGCCTGGACCACCGCCCGTGCGCCATGGGTGATGTCGGCGCGACCCGACGATACGACATGGCAGAAGGCGGCCGCGCGTTCCAACGCCACCGCGAAGTCCCCCATGAAGACCCCGCGCAGGATTTCGTCGGCAACCCCGCGGATCTCGTCCGGCCCGGGAGGGTCCACTCCGGCCACGGCATGGTTGGGTTCGGTGAACCGGATGCCGGCGGAGTACTCGCGGGCCGCGCCCCTGGGGTCGATCGCCACCCACTCCCGCAGCAGGTACAGCCGCCACAGGACCCCAGGTAGGGTCCGCGCCGGTCGGGAGGCCCACAGATCGGCCATGGTGGACAAGCCGATCTCATCGCCGAGGGCGAGCAGCCGCTCGGTCACCGCGGGGTCGTCCGCGGCTCGTCCCGTGTGAAGCAGAACGGCGGCCGTCTCGTGGGCGGCGTGCAGTTCCGCGATCGGGTCGGATCGCTCACCCAGCACCTCCACGGCGGCCGGCTCCCGGACACTGGGCCTGCGCGGCCTGTGGAACTCGCTCATCTGGAAAGGCTAGCCGTGCTCACCGCGGCCAGGTCTGTGCCACCTGTTGCTGCACGTCGAGCGCCTCGACGAGCAGGGGAGCGGCCTGCTTCTCCAGGCCCGGGCCGAGCAGCGGGATGGCCACGGTCAGTTCGCCCTCATAGACAAGCAGCGAGCCGGCGCCATTCGCGGAAAGCGTGGCGGTGCCCAGCAACTCAACCGGCATCCCGGCGACCGCCACGCGGGTCTTGCCGCGACGGCTCCCGTCCGTCGCCGGGTCGGGCTCCCACGCGATCTCGTCGGTGACCGTGATCGTGGAGCCCGTGAAGCGCTTGATCGAGGGGTGGTTGGGCATCACCCGGCGTGACCCGGTTTGGAGACCGTTCACGAACACGGTGTACTCAAGGGGCTCTGTCGCCGCGCAGACCGCGTCCAGGAAGCTCCGGTCGGTGAGCATCCGGAAGGCGGCGTCCGGCGCCTGCGGCAGGTCGTGCGTGGCGATGATGTGCATGGCGACCATTCTGGGGCATGGCCGCAAGGGGTACACACAGGGGGTCGCCGGGGACTAGGGGCACCCGCGTTGGGGGCAGCGGGCGCCGCGGCCGGATCCAGGTTCCCAGCGGCTAGGGTGGGAGTAGTGCGTTGCGTCAGTGAGGACTCATGCCCGGCAGTCTTGTGGAACCCGTCGATGACCTGACGCGTCAAGCCCGACTTGATGCTGTCGTCCGTTCGGCCCTCTTCGGCGTGGACGCCTCGGCGCCCGCCAGGCTCGTCGACGCCTACTGCCAGCACGTCCCGGACGACGAACTGGCCGCGGTCAGCCCCGCCGCGATGGCAGGCATCATCGGGGCCCACCTCGAGCTTGGACAGGTGCGCAGCGGCGACCAGCACCTCGTCCGCGTGTTCACCCCGTCGACGAGCGAACAGGGGTGGGACGCCAACGGCTCAACGTTGGTGCAGGTTGTCACCAGCGATCGTCCGTTCCTGGTGGACAGCCTCGGCATCGAGCTGGGTCGTCAAGGCTGGAGCCTGCGCCAGCTCTACCACCCGCAGCTTCGCGTCCACCGCGACCAGACCGGGCGATTCCTGGGGTTGGCGAACGAGGCGACCGGGGGCCTGGCTGAGTCGTGGATCACCATGGTCGTGTTCCCCCCGTTGGGGCTCGCTGCCGAGCCTGCGGCGGAAGGGCTCGCAGCCGGTTTACGGACCACCCTTGACGAGGTCAGGATCGCTGTCGAGGACTGGCAGCCGATGCTCACGGCGGCTCGTGCGGCCGCAAGCCAACTGGAGGCGACGCCGCCCCCCGTCGAGGCGGTGCAGGTCCGTGACGCCATCGCCCTGCTGCGGTGGCTGGCCGATGGTCACTTCGTCTTCCTCGGCTTCCGGGAGTACTCCTACGACTCCACCAGCTTCCGCCCGGTCGCTGGTTCCGGGCTGGGAATCCTGCGGGGGGACACCGACCCGGTAGGCACCTTCCACGCCCTACCAGCCATGGGCGATCCCCAGGTGCTGGTGATCACGAAGGATCCCCGCCGTTCCCGCGTCCACCGCGGGTCCTACCTTGACTACCTCAGCGTCCGGCGCTTCGATGCCGACGGGCTCCTGGTCGGCGAGTACAGGTTCCTCGGACTGCTGGCGGCCACCGCTTACACCGAATCGGTCTCCCGCATCCCGGTGCTGGCCACGAAGGTCGAGCGGCTGCTGGCGCGCACCGGGTTCGCGGTCAATTCCTACGGCGGGAACGCGGTCTGGCAGGCGATCAGCACGTACCCGCGCGACGAGCTGTTCCAGGCCGATCTCGACGAACTGGCCCCCATCGTCACCGCGATCGCCGGGTTCCGGGAGCGGCGACTGGTGCGAGCCTTCGTCCGTCGCGACCGGCACGCGCAGTTCGCGACGGTGCTGGTGTTCCTGCCCAGGGACCGATTCAACACTGCTGTTCGCAAGCGGATTTCGGACGTGGTGCTGTCAGAGCTCTCGGGAGAGTCGCTGGAGTACACCTCGCTGGTTTCCGAATCGGCGCTCACCCGGCTCTTCTTCGTAGTTCGGCTCGCCAGCGGCTCGAAGCAGTCCGTCGGGGAGGAGGCCAGGATCACTGCCCAGGTCGATGCTGCCACCAGGACCTGGGAGGACGGGTTCAACGAGGCGGTGCTGGGGGTGCCCAGCCAGGCCCGCGGGGTGGAGTTCAGCGAGGCGTACGAAGCGGCGTTCAGCCCACAGGTCGCCGTGAGCGACCTGCTCCTGGCGAACCAACTCGTCGACCCGGCCGACCTGCGCTTCGCGCTGTACCGCCCGGACGATCCCGACGACCTCGCCGACATTCGGCTGAAGGTTTTCACTTCCCAGACCATGGAGCTCACCCGGGTCATGCCCCACCTGAGCGTGCTCGGGGTCGACGTGGTGGACGAGCGCCCCTACGAGTGGGACCTGCGAGGTCGTCGCCTGAACCTGTTCGACTTCGGCCTTCGGTTGCCGCGCGGCAGTGTCGCCGTCGAAGACTGGCAGACGCGCGACCAGGAGCGGTTCGTCCAGGCCTTCGAAGCGTCATACCGCGGTGCCTGCGAGCCCGGACGACTGAATCGGCTGGTCCTGACAGCAGGGTTGACGTGGCGGCAGGTGAGCTGGTTGCGCGGGTTGTCCCGTTACCTGCTGCAAGCCGGGGTCGGCTACAGCCAGCAGTACATCGCCGACTGCGTGACCGCCCATCCAGATCTTGCCGTCGCTCTGGTGCACGCCTTCGAGACCAAGTTCGATCCTGCGGCGTTCGTCGACCCCGCCGCCAGACAGTCCGCGCTGGCCGCCACCTGGGACCGGCTCGCGGTCGCCGTGGACGCCGTGGCGAGCCTCGACCATGACCGCATCCTGCGGATGTTCGTGGCGCTGATCCGGGCGACGGTTCGCACCAACGCGTTCATCGACTCGCCGGCGCTCAGCTTCAAGCTGCTCCCCGGCGAGCTCCCGTTGCTGCCCGAGCCCCGACCCGCCTTCGAGATCTTCGTCTATTCGCCGCGCGTCCAGGGCGTCCACCTGCGGTTCGGGCGGGTGGCCCGTGGCGGGCTGCGGTGGTCGGATCGCAAGGAGGACTTCCGCACCGAGGTGCTGGGCCTGGTCAAGGCTCAGACCGTGAAGAACACCGTGATCGTCCCGGTGGGCGCCAAGGGCGGCTTTGTGCCGCAACGGTTGCCCGATCCGAGCACTGACCGCGCCGCGTGGCAGGCCGAAGGCCAAGCCTGCTATCGGATCTTCATCGAGGCACTGCTGAGCGTGACCGACAACCGGGTGGCCAACGAGGTCGTCCCCCCTGCGGGAGTGATCAGGTACGACGGCGATGACCCCTATCTGGTGGTGGCGGCCGACAAGGGAACCGCCAGCTTCTCCGACCTCGCGAACGCCATCGCCCTGGCTCACGGATTCTGGCTCGGCGATGCGTTCGCCTCAGGCGGCTCGGCCGGCTTCGACCACAAGGCGATGGGCATCACCGCCCGTGGCGCCTGGGAGTCGGTCAAGCGGCACTTCCGCGAGCTCGGAGTCGACTGCCAAAGCACCGACTTCACGTGCGTAGGCATCGGGGACATGTCCGGAGACGTCTTCGGCAACGGAATGCTCGCTTCCCGACACATCCGACTGGTGGCGGCTTTCAACCATCAGCACATCTTCCTGGATCCGGATCCCGATGCGGCGGCGAGCTTCGCCGAGCGGCGGCGCCTGTTCGGCCTGCCCCGCTCGAGTTGGGCGGACTATGACGCGACACTGCTCAGCCCTGGTGGCGGAGTCTTCGAGCGGACGAAGAAGTCAATCCCGATCAGCGAGCAGGTTCGCCGGGCGCTCGGTCTCGACGACGTCGTGCGGCGCCTGTCACCCCCCGAACTCATCCGTGCCATCCTCACCGCACCGGTCGACCTGCTGTTCAACGGCGGCATCGGCACCTACGTCAAGGGTGCCGGCCAGACCCACCCGGAGGTGGGCGACAAGGCCAACGACGCCGTCCGGGTGGACGGTGCGCAGGTGCGGGCGCGCTGTGTGGCCGAGGGCGGCAACCTCGGCTGGACGCAGCCCGGACGCGTCGAGTACGCCCTGGCGGGTGGTCGCATCAACACGGACTTCATCGACAACTCCGCAGGGGTGGACACCTCCGACCACGAGGTGAACATCAAGATCCTGCTCGCCGCCGAACTGGGCAGCGGCCGGCTGCCGCGTGAGGAGCGCGAACCGCTGCTGGCCGCCATGACCGACGAGGTGGCGCAACACGTGTTGAGCCACAACATCGAGCAGAACCTGGCCCTAGCCAACGCGATGTCCCGATCGGTGACGCTGGCTGGCCAGCATGAAGCCTGGATGCGGACGCTGGAGGGGGCAGGGTTCCTGGATCGGAAACTCGAGTGCCTGCCGACCAGCGACGACATGGCGGCGCGGATCGCGGCGGGCCGCGGGCTCACCCGTCCGGAGCTCGCGGTGGTGTTTTCGCACACCAAGATCGCGCTGAAGGAATGGATGCTGGCAACGGACCTGCCCGCCGACCCCTACCTGGCCGATCGCTTGGTCACCTACTTCCCCCGGCAACTGCGCGAGCGGTTCGCGGATGCCATGCCCGCGCACCCGCTGGCGCGCGAAATCATCACGACGGTGGCGATCAACCGGTTCGTCAACTCCCAGGGTTCAACGGCCTTCCACCGGCTGTCGACCGAGACCAGCGCGGGGGTCGCGGATGTGATCCGTGCTCAACTGGCGGCCCGCGCCATCTACAACGTGGGGCTTTCCGAGGTCCTGTTGGAACGGATGAACGACCTCGACGCCGAACTGGTCACCGAACTCCGCGTGCAGTTGCGGCGGATGGTCGAGCGGGTCACCCGCTGGCTGCTGCACAACAAGCGCTCCCGGCTGGACATCCGGGCGACCATCGACGAGTTCGCCGAGCCGGTGGCAGCGATTCGGGACGGGCTGCGGCGGCGCGTCACGCCCACCCAACAAGCCGTGGCGCAACGGGACTACGAGAACTGGGTCGGCAGGGGCGCTCCGCCAGAACTGGCGGCGACGATGGCGACGGTGGCGCACGCACACTACGCCCTGGGCATCGCGGCGATCGCGCGGCGCCTGGGGCTGGACGTGGCCCTGGTCTGCGGGGTGTTCTTCATTGCCGGCGAGCGGCTCGGTCTGGACATCCTGGTCGATCGCATCGATGTGCTGCCACGACAGTCACGCTGGGACGCCATGGCCCGTGCCGCCCTGCGGGACGAACTGCTGGCCGTCCACGCCGAGCTGACGGCGGACGTGCTGGGGTCGCGCCAGCCGGGGGACGACGCCGAGCAGGTGGTGGAGCGGTGGTTGGCGAGCCACCCGGCGGTCACCGACCGGGTGGCCACGGTGCGCCAGGTGTGCGAAGGCGAGCCGGACCTGGCCCGGATGAGTGTCGGGTTGGGGCTGGTCCGGGGCCTGTTGCCCTAGCTGGGAGCCGCACCGCCCAGCGCGCACGGCAGACCGCGGATCCGGCCGTAGCGTCCCACCAGCACACCTCGAACCGCCGCGGTGACGACTCTCACCCGCCGGGCTGCCTAAGCTGGCGACACCATGACCATCGACCTCCACACGCACAGTGCCGTTTCGGATGGCACCGATTCGCCGGCCGAGTTGCTGGCCGCCGCGGCGCGGGCCGGACTGAGCGTCATCGCGCTGTGCGATCACGACACCTTTGACGGACTGGCCGAGGCGCGCGCCGCGGCTCGCGACAGTTCGGTGTCGTTGCTGCCGGGTATCGAGATCTCCGCCAGGCTCCGAGGCGACTCGGTGCACCTGTTGGGGTACGGCTGCCGCACCGACGATCGGCCGTTGGCACGCGAGTTGGTGCGGATCCGTGAGGGACGGCGCGGCCGAGTGCCTGCGATGCTCGCAGCCCTGGCCCGACTCGGGATGCCCCTGGAGGCGTCCGAGGTGGCCCGGTTCGCCGGCGACAGCCCGTCGGTTGGCCGTCCTCACGTCGCGGACGCCATGGTCGCGCGCGGCTACGTCCGCGACCGGGATGAAGCCTTCGCCCGGTACCTCGCCGACGACGGGCCCGCGTACGTGTCCCGGTACGCCACTGACCTGGCCACCGGCATCGATCTGGTGCACGCCGCCGGGGGAGTGGCCGTCATCGCCCACCCGTGGGGCCGGGGGGCAGCTGCCCGGGTCACCGAAGGCATCCTGGCCGCGTTGGTGACCGGGCACGGGCTGGACGGGATCGAGGTCGACCACAACGATCACTCCCCGGCCGACCGGCGGGCGTTGCGCCAGATCGCGGACCGACTCGGGCTGTTGGCCACCGGCGCGTCCGACTACCACGGCCTGGGCAAGATCAACCACCCGTTGGGCGGCAACACCACGGCGCCGGGTGTCCTGGCCGAGATCGAGCGACGGATCGACGTTTCCGGCGGCGCCCGCTGAGACCGGGGCGAAGGCGGGCGGTGATAAGGTCGGCAGGCGGTTTCCGGAGACGACGAAGGTGGATGGCAGACAATGAGTGAGGACGTCCTCGACGCCGGAGAACAGTTGGCCACGTCGACCTCGGAGGCGTCTCTTCGGCGCACCGAGCAGCGCAGCGCGGAGATCGAGGCCGAGATCGGGCGCGACCCGAGCCGCTTCAGGATCATGACCGGTGACCGGCCGACCGGCAACCTGCACCTCGGCCACTACTTCGGGTCACTCGCCAATCGGGTCCGCCTGCAGAACGCTGGGGTCGAGACCCTGATCCTGGTGGCCGACTATCAGGTGATCACCGACCGGGACGGTACCGGTCCGATCGTGGAACGGGTCCTCGGCATGATGGCCGACTACCTCGCGATCGGCCTGGATCCGAGCCGCACGATCATCTACACCCACTCCATGGTGCCGGCGTTGAACCAGCTGCTGCTGCCGTTCCTGTCGTTGGTGACCGAGGCCGAATTGCGTCGCAACCCCACGGTGAAGGCCGAGCT
>CAYUWV010000079.1:0-4311 GCA_964448385.1 uncultured Propionibacteriaceae bacterium
GGGGTCTCGCGCAGTTGCGCCATGGCTCCTACGCTGAGGGCATGGCCACCTTCACACAGCTCCTCGGAACCCAGGTCAAGAACGAGTTCGCCGCGTCCCAGCAGTACATCGCAGTCGCCGTGTGGTTTGCGGCGCAGGATCTTCCGCAGTTGGCCGGCCACTTCTATCGCCAAGCCCTGGAGGAGCGGAACCACGCGATGATGATGGTCCAGTACATGCTGGATCGGAGCCTCGCGGTCGAGATTCCCGGGATCGACCCCGTCCGCAACGACTTCGCTGCCGCGACCGAGCCCATTGCCCTCGCGCTTGCCCAGGAGCGGCAGGTGACGTCGGACGTCGAGGCTCTCTTCGCCGCCGCCCGTGCCGAGGGTGACCCCTTGGGCGAACAGTTCATGCTCTGGTTCCTCAAGGAGCAGGTCGAGGAAGTCGCCTCCATGGCCACCCTGCTCAACGTCGCCCAGCGGGCCGGGGACAACCTGTTCGACCTGGAGAATTACGTCGCCCGAGAGAGCATCGGTGACGGTGGGCAAGATTCCACGGCCCCGCAGGCCGCCGGTGGAGCCCTCTAGAGCTAGGTCACGTCCGCCTGGTCTGGGTCTCGGGGCTCACGGCCTGCGGATGCCCAGCAGGCAGAGGTAGCCCACCATCCACAGTTCGCCGACGGTGGCGGGCGCGGTGAGTAGGTCGAGTGCGGGGCCGGCGTCGGGCAGCAGGTAACTGAGGAGCGCGTTGGCGACGTACCCGAGCCCGCCGATCATCAGGATCCAGCCCAGCAGGTTGGGCATCCAACCGGACCGTCGGGCGAGCCAGCCCATGGGGATCAGCCAGAGCCCGAAGAAGATCCCGCCGACGATCCACAGGTTGCCACTCACCACGTACAGCAGCTGCGCGGTCGCGGCCGCCGCGCCGGTCATGGTCAGCGTGGCGTCCTGGCTGACGTCGAGCGCGGTCGCGAGCATGGCCGCGCTGCCGAGGATCGCCACTGAGTTGACCAGGCCGAACGCGGCGATCGAGCCGGCGGCGAACGCGTTGACGCCCTTGAAGAGGCGGTAGAACCAGAGCGCGACGAGCGCTTGAGTGATCACGACGCCCATCTCCACGGCGATGCCGAGTCGCGCCAAGGACTCGTGCTGGGTCAGGTTGGCCAAGGTCGCCTCGGGTTGGTCGGCGACGTAGAGCTGGTTGCGGACGAGGACGTAGCTGAGCAGCCCGGTGATGGCCAGCCCGAGGTAGAGCAGGCCGGTGGTGCGGGCGGTGCGGACCAGCTCGGGCGTGTCCGCCTCGGGTCGTGAGCTGCTGGTGGTGGTGGTCGTGCTGGTGGCGGTGATGTTCATCGTGGATCTCCTTCCCTCCGCCTTACCTTGTAAGGTTCCCATACGGTGTAAGGTTACGCAAGAGGCAAGGAGGTGAAGGTGACCACAGGTGTGGTGCGTGCGCCGCTCAGCCGGGAGCGCGTGCTCGCGGCCGCGATGGAACTGGCCGACGCCGAGGGCATCCCGGCGCTCACCATGCGCCGGCTCGCCGCCGCTCTCGGCGTCGAGGCGATGTCCCTCTACCACCACGTGCCCGGCAAGGAGCGCCTCCTCGACGGGCTCGCCGAGGCCGTGCTCGTCGAGATCAACGCTGCGGTAGCGGCTCGGGTGCGGCCAGACGACGACTGGCGGGCGGCGCTGCGCCACCGCTGCCTCGCCGCCCGCACCGTGATGGTGCGTCACCGCTGGGCGCCCGGTCTCCTCGGCTCACGCTCGAGCATCCCGGCGGGCCTGTACCCCTACTACGAGGAGATCCTCGCGACCATGTTTCGCGGCGGCCTGAGCTACCACCTCGGCCACCGGGCCATCCACGCCCTCGGCACCATGGTCCTCGGCTTCACCCAGGAGCTGTTCAGCCCCAGCTCAGACGGCGGCGCCATGGACGAAGCGGCCGCCGAGGCCGAGTTCGCCGCCATGGCCGACGTCCTGCCCCACCTGACCGCGATGGTGGCCGCCGAGGTCCACGACAACGACGAAGACCCCCTTGGCTGGTGCGACAGCCAGAACGAGTTCGAGTTCACCCTGAACCTGTTGCTGGATGGGTTGGCCAGGGCTGCTGCAGGCGCGCCCGCAGCCGCGAGTCCAACTCGGCCTACGCCGGCACCGATCGTTTGAGGCGCCGACGCGGCACGCAGGCGTGGTCAGTGACGAGCGACTGGGCCGCCCCTCAACTCGGGCCTGCCGCGACAGTGTGGGCTCAGTGCTGCATGTCGACAAACCGGCTGTAGTGGCCCTGGAAGGCCACCGTCACCGGCTTGGTCTGGCCGTTGCGGTGCTTGGCGATGATGAAGTCCGCCTCGCCCGTGCGTTCCGAGGCGTTGTTGTACATGTCTTCGCGGTGCAGCAGGATCACCACGTCGGCGTCCTGTTCCAATGACCCGGATTCGCGCAGGTCGGACAGCATCGGCTTCTTGTCCGTCCGCTGCTCGGGGCCACGGTTCAACTGGGACAGCGCCACGACCGGCACCTCAAGCTCCTTGGCCAGCAACTTCATCTGCCGGGAGAACTCCGAGACCTCGAGCTGACGGCTCTCCACTCGCTTCCCAGAGCTCATCAACTGCAGGTAGTCGACGATCACCAGCTTGAGGTCGTGGCGCTGCTTGAGGCGACGGGCCTTGGCGCGGATCTCCATCATGGTGAGGTTCGGGGAATCGTCGATGAACAGCGGCGCCGAGGACACCTCGCTGGTCTTGCGGGCGATCCGCGACCAGCTCTCGTCGCTCACCTTGCCGGTGCGGATGTCGTGCAGCGCCACCTGCGCCTCGGCGGACAGCAGGCGCATCACGATCTCGGTCTTCGTCATTTCCAAGCTGAAGAAGGCCGAGCACAGGCCGTGGCCGATGGACGCCGAGCGAGCCAGATCGAGCCCTAGCGTCGACTTGCCGACGCCGGGCCGCGCGGCGATGATCACCATCTGCCCCGGGTGGAGGCCGTTGGTCAGCTCGTCCAGCTCGACGAAGCCCGTGGGAACCCCGGACATGATGCCGTGCGCCTGCAGCGCCTCGATCTGGTCGAGCGTTGGTTCCATCAGGGACGCCAGCGGCTCGTAGTCTTCGGACGCCCGGCCCTCAGAGACCTGGTAGATCGCCTGCTGCGCGGTGTCCACGATGCCGGCGACGTCCCCTTGCCCGGCATAGCCCAGTTGGGAGATCTTGAAGGCCGCTTCCACCAGGCGCCGCAGGATCGCCTTCTCGCGGACGATCTCGGCGTAGTAGCCAGCGTTCGAGGCGATCGAGACCGTCGACAACAACTCGTGGAGATAGATGTGGCCGCCGACCTGGCCCAGGTGGCCGCGCTTGGTCAGTTCATCGGCGACCGTGATCGCGTCCGCTGGCTCGCCGCGCCCGTACAGGTCGACGATGGCGTCATAGATCTGCTCGTGAGCCGGACGGTAGAAGTCGCGGCCCTTCACGATCTCGATCACATCGCCGACCGCATCCTTGCTGATCAGCATGGCGCCCAGGACGCTCTGTTCAGCCTGCACGTCCTGCGGGGGAGTGCGGTCCGCAGCGCCGTACTCGGGGGGTTCCTCCCGGTAGGGCATTACTTCAGCCAGCGACACCTTCGTCCCCTCCGATACGGCTCGCGATCATGTGACTATCACAGACGGAGCCTCTGACAGTTTCCTCATGGCGGTGTGGAGTTCAGGCTCCGGAGCGCTTGCTGCGCTCCGACGCCGCCGTCAGAGCAGTCACGCTAGACCCCTTCAGGGGCTGGCTCAACGGCTGACTTCACAGGCCCCTGTGGACAGTCTGGGGATAACCGTCCGAGCCTGCCTCAGGGGCTGTGTGCGACGAGGTGCCTTAGCTGTGGACAACCCCTCACGGTCAGCCACAATTCGTCGATGACAAGGGCAAATGCCCCTTACTCCATGTGGACGGAAAATGTCCAGCAGGTTACGAACTCCCGTGAACAGGAGGGTTGACAACGCTCCGAGAGCGCGTGTATAGGCCCCGTTTCGTGGAGTTATGCACACGCTGTCCACAGGCAGTCGATTTGATTCAGGATACCCATGGGGGGTATCCTGACAAGGGAGGATGACCATGACCGAGCAACACCTAACCCACCCGTCCCACGAGGCCGGTGACGAGGCCTGTCACGAGGCTGCCGGAGAGGCTGATGCGCACGCGACGCACGGCTACTCCGACAACAAGGCCGCCTACCTTCGGCGCCTGAAGCGCATCGAGGGTCAGGCGCGGGGACTGCAGCGCATGGTGGAGTCCGACGTGTACTGCATCGACATCCTGACCCAGGTATCGGCCATGACCAAGGCGCTGGA
>CAYUWV010000079.1:4411-8239 GCA_964448385.1 uncultured Propionibacteriaceae bacterium
GAAGTGGGCGGCATCCCCGGTGTCACCGACGTCGAGCTGGTACTTGAGGGCGGCGCACTGACCGTCCACAGCGAAGCTCCCATCGACTTCGACCGCATCGTCGAGGCGGTCTACGAGGCCGGCGAGGAATACAGCGTCGCCTGACTCTCCCTCGTCCCGGGCCGAGCCCACAGGAAAGCAGCATGACAACCCAGCAGCGTGAATCTGTCGAACTCGACATCAGCGGGATGACCTGCGCCTCCTGTGCGGCCCGGATCGAGAAGAAGTTGAACAAGGTGGCGGGAGTGCAGGCCACCGTGAACTATGTGACCGAAAAGGCCACCGTTCTCTACCCGGCCCCGATCCGGGTGGCGGACCTGATCGCGGTCGTCGAGAACTCCGGCTACCTGGCTACCCTGCCCGACCCAGAACTCCCCGAGGTGGATCGAGCGGCGAAGCTGCGCACCAAGGTGGTCGGGGCCGCTGTCCTGGGCGTTCCGGTGATCCTGCTGGCCATGGTGCCCGCGTGGCAGTTCCCCGGCTGGCAGTGGGTCTCGCTGGCGCTCACGCTGCCGGTGTTCGGCTGGGCCGGCTGGCAGTTCCACCACTCGGCATGGGTGAACGCGAAACACGGCGCCACCACGATGGACACCCTGATCAGTCTGGGCACCACCGCGGCACTCCTCTGGTCGCTGTACGCGATGGTCTGGGGGCACGCGGGCGAGATCGGCTACACCCACGCCTTCGAGCTACGGCTGATGCGCGGTCACGGCGAGGCCAACATCTACCTCGAAGCCGTGGTCGGCATCATCGCGTTCCTGCTGCTGGGACGCTGGATCGAGGCGCGCGCCAAGTACCAGGCAGGCGATGCGGTCCGTGCCCTGCTGCAGCTGGGCGCCTCCGAGGCGACCCTGCTGCGCGACGGCGTGGAGTCTCAGGTTCCGATCGAGCGCCTCCGGGTGGGCGATCAGTTCGTCGTCCGGCCCGGTGAGAAGGTGGCCACCGACGGCGAAGTGGTCTCCGGCTACTCAGCGGTCGACAACTCGATGATCACGGGCGAGTCGGTACCGGTCGATGTGACGGCCGGCGACGTGGTCACCGGGGGCACGTTGAACACCAACGGACGGCTCGTCGTCCGGGCGACCCGAGTGGGCAGGGACACCCAGTTGGCGCACATCGCGCGGCTGGTCGAGGAGGCCCAGACCGGCAAGGCCCGGGTGCAGCAACTGGCGGACAAGATCTCGGACGTCTTCGTGCCCACCGTGCTGGTGCTCGCGGTGCTCACCCTGGTGGGCTGGCTGCTGGCCGGCGAGAGCCTGGCCTTCGCGGCGGCGGCGGCGGTGGCTGTGCTGATCATCGCGTGCCCCTGCGCGCTCGGGCTGGCGACTCCCACGGCGCTGCTCGTGGGCACCGGGCGAGGCGCCCAGCTCGGCATCGTCATCAAGGGTCCTGAAGCGCTCGAAAGCGCCCGCGAGATCGACACCATCCTGCTCGACAAGACCGGAACCGTGACGACGGGCCAGATGGCGGTGGTGTCGGTCGACCCCAGCGCCGGAGTGAGCGCCGCGGAACTGCTGAGCTACGCCGGCGCCGCCGAATCCGGTTCGGAGCACCCGATCGCCCGCGCCATCGCCCAGCACGCCGGTTCGGACCTGCCCCTGGCGGGCTTCAGCAATGAACCTGGCCAAGGGGTGAGTGCCCTCGTCGCCGGACGGGCGGTGCGGGTTGGCAGGCTCGACTGGGTCGTTGCACCAAAGCCTTCCCCGGAAGGCGCTGCGGGGCCCGAAACGGCTGCTGGGGACCGACTGGAGCAGGCTTCGGTGCAGGCGGGCGTCACGACCATCGCGGTCGCGTGGCAGGGCGCCCTGCGCGGCACCATCGGCGTCGCTGACACGGTCAAGACCGGTTCCGCTGACGCGGTGGCGGGCTTCCGGGCTCTGGGCCTCACGCCGGTGCTGGTGACCGGAGACAGCCGGACGACCGCGGCGGCCGTCGCTTCCCAGGTGGGCATCAACGAGGTGATCGCCGACGTGCTGCCCCAGGACAAGGTCGCCGAAGTCAAGCGATTGCAGGCCGAGGGGCGCCGCGTGGCGATGGTCGGCGACGGCGTGAACGACGCCGCAGCCCTCGCCCAGGCAGATCTGGGCATTGCCTTGGGGACCGGGACGGACGCTGCGATCCAGGCCAGCGACCTGACCCTGATGCGCGGCGACCTCCGCGTCGCGGTCGACGCGATCCGGCTCTCCCGCGCGACGCTGGCGACCATCAAGGGCAACCTGTTCTGGGCGTTCGCCTACAACGTGGCCGCGATCCCGTTGGCTGCCCTCGGCTACCTCAACCCGATGATCGCCGGCGCGGCGATGGCCTTCTCGTCCGTCTTCGTGGTGCTCAACAGCCTGCGGCTGCGCACGTTCCGTCCCGCCTGACCACGACGCCGCGTCCTGCCGACGAGGTCGTCACCAGACCGGCGGCCTGGGCGGTTCAGCTCTCGGAAGTTGCAGTCACTCTCCGGTTCGGGAAGGGCGGGCGCCCATAGTCGGGCTGGAGCCCTTCGGAGAGCGCCACGGGCTTCCCGTCCGCCACCGCCTCATAGATCTCGACGAACTCCCTGGACTGGTTCGCGATGGTCCAGCGGGCGGCCAGCTCGCGGCTGCGGGCGTGAGCGGCCGCGGCGAATTCGGGATCCTCCAGCTGCTTGAGCATGGTGATCATCGCCGCCGCGAGCGACACGGGATTCGGACGGGCAAGCGCGGCATTGACACCCGGATCGACGACCAGCCGAAGCTCGTGGTCGACCAGCACAAAGGGCAGCCCGGCATGCGCAGCCTCGTGCAGCACCAGCGCCTGCGTGTCGGTCAGTGACGCGAAGGCGAACAGGTCGGCAGAGGAATAGTAGGCGCCCAGCCTCTCCCGCGGCACCTGCCCTGGCAGCTTCACGCCGCCGAAGTGGGCGGCCCGCTTCAGGCGGCGGCGGAGCTTGCCCGGGGTGCTCTTCCAGTCCCCGACCATCATGAGTTCGACGTTGGGGACGGTGTCGCGAACCAGCTCGAAGGCGTCCAGCAGCAGCCCGATGCCCTTTTCGAGACTGATCCGGCCGACGTACATGATCCGCGGGCCTTTGGCCTTGCTGATCGGGGGCAGCACCGGCAGGGCGTCGGTGCCGTTGGGCACCACGCGCACCTTGGCTTCCGGGGCGATCTCGAGCACGCGCTTACCGGTCTTGTCCGACGGGGTGGTGACCAGGTCGGCGTCGGTCAGCATCTTGACCCCGAGCTCCAACAGTTCCATCTGGGCGCCACCACGGCGCGGCCGCTTCAGCCGCATCTTCTTCAGCTGGGCGAAGGTGCTCTCGGCCATGTGCAGTTCGTAGACCTTGTAGGCGGCGTTGAGGAACGGCACGACATGCCAGTAGTGCTCGGCGTACGCCTCAAGATCGGTGTGCCAGGTGATGATCAGCGGCTTGCCGGTTCGCTCCGCCACCCACATGCCGAGCAGCCCGATCGGACCCATCCCGTGCACGTGAATCACGTCCGGCGGGTTGGCCACCATCTGGGCGAGCCGGTAGTCGAAGTCCTGGCCCATCGAGAGCCGGATCTGCGTCCCGGGGATGGGGACGGACGGAAGCCGGATCTCGCGCCGTCTCGGGTGCCCCACCATGGGATTCGGGCCGTCCGCGACCGGGGCGACGAGCAGCATCCGGTGCCCGGCAGCAAGCACCTGCTCCTCGAGGAACTGGACGGCGTACAGCAGACCGCTGTGGGCAGGTCCGTAGTTGTCGGTGAACTCCGCAATGGTGAGGGTCCGACGCGGGGGTTGCCGATCGGGAGCTACGGGAGCAACTGGCAGGTC
>CAYUWV010000079.1:8339-10426 GCA_964448385.1 uncultured Propionibacteriaceae bacterium
TAGTCCTCGACCCCCGAGGTGGCGGCCAGCGACGCGTCCAGGTGATTGCGCAGGGCGGCGATCCAGGTTCGCGGCACCAGCGAGTCGGCCCGGTGCGAGAGCGACACTCCCGGCACCACCGCGATCGGCTCGATGGTGACGTCGGGCTGGAGGAAGCGGTTGAACATAACCAGCCCGTCGGCGCCCGCCTGCACCAACTGGCTCGCCAGATGGCCGATGGACGAGAAGTGCGGCGACAACTTGACCGCGACGGGAATGCTGACGGCCTGCTTCACCGCCGCGACGATGTCGACGTGGCGCTGCTCGACCACCGCACCGCTGAGGGTGAGGTCCCCGGGGACGAAGTAGATGTTGCACTCGATCGCCGCGGCCCCCGCATCCTGCAAGCTGCGCGCGAACTCGACCCACGACCCCAGGGAACTGCCGTTGAGGCTCGCGATCAGGGGCACGTCGATCGCCTTGGCGGACCGCTCGACCAGCGACAGGTAGGACGCGGCGATGCCTTCCGCCGCGATCTCACGCATCGGGAAGTAGCTGGTCGCTTCGGCGAAGGCGTCGTTGTAGGCCTCTTCGAGCAGAGCATCCCGTTCGGCGGCCTGGGTCAGCTGTTCCTCGAACAGCGAGTACATCACGACCGCCCCCACGCCGCCGTCGGCCAGCGATTGCACGCCGCGCACGGACTGCGACAGCGGTCCGGCGGAGGCCACCAGCGGATTGCGCAACCTCAGCCCGAGGTATTCGGTTTCCAGATTCATGGTTCACTTCCTCGCATCCGCTGCGAAGCGCTCAGCGCCACGCATGGCCATCTCTTCATACTCTGCCCAGCGCCGGTTCACGGCCTCCTGGCCGTAGCTGAGCAGGCGCTCGGCGGTCTCGGGATCCGAGTTCATCAGCATTCTGAAGCGGAGCTCCTTGACACGATAATCCCGCAACGGGATCCGCGGTCGTGGCGAATCCAGCAGGAACGGGTTGTGGTTCGCCCGCCGCCGCACCGGGTTGTACCGCATCAGTGGCCAGTGGCCGGAGTTCACCGCCGCGTACTGCTGATCGAGGCCCTTGCTCATGTCGATGCCGTGCGCGATGCAGTGGCTGTAAGCCAAGATCAGGCTCGGCCCGTCATAGGCCTCGGCCTCGCGGAAGGCCTTCAGGGTCTGCTGCGGGTCGGCGCCCATGGCCACTCGGGCCACGTACACATTGCCGTAGGCGATGGCCTGCATCGCCACGTCCTTTTTGCCGGTGATCTTGCCGCCCGCGGCGAACTTGGCGACCGCGCCGAGCGGCGTCGACTTCGACGCCTGACCGCCGGTGTTGGAGTAGACCTCGGTGTCGAGCACGAGGATGTTCACGTTGCGCCCCGAGGCGAGGACGTGGTCGACTCCCGCCGAGCCGATGTCGTAGGCCCACCCGTCGCCACCGACGATCCAGACCGAACGGCGCAGCAGGTGGTCGGCCACCGACCGCAGATCCTCCACCAGCGGTCCGGACATCGTGTCGAGCAGCGCTTTCAGCGCGTCAACCCGGGCGCGCTGCTGGGAGAGGTCCGACTCGTACTGCTGCGGGGCGTCAAGGATCGCGTCCACCGTCGCGTCCCCCAGTTCCTCGCGGAGCGACTGCAGCCGCCGTCGGGCCGTCGCGGTGTGCAGGTCGGCCGCCAGCCGCAGACCCAGCCCGAATTCGGCGTTGTCCTCGAACAGCGAGTTCGACCAGGCAGGTCCGCGTCCGTACTTGTTCGACGACCAGGGGGTGGTGGGCAGGTTGCCGCCGTAGATGGACGAGCAGCCGGTCGCGTTGGCCACCGTGGCTCGACCGCCGAACAGCTGGGTCAGCAGCTTCAGGTACGGGGTTTCCCCACAGCCCGAACAGGCGCCCGAGAACTCGAACAGCGGTTCCAGGAACTGGGTGCCGCGCACGTTCGCGAAGTCCACCCGAGAGCGTCGGTTCACCGGGATCGTTTCGAAGAAGGCGACGTTCTGCTTCTGTTTCGTGCGCTCCAGCACGGGGGAGAGGTTGATGGCCCGGCGCATGCCGCCCGTCCCCAGTGGCTTCACCGGGCAGGCCTCGACGCACAACCCGCAGCCGGTGCAGTC
>CAYUWV010000080.1:0-110 GCA_964448385.1 uncultured Propionibacteriaceae bacterium
AGGTTCCAGATCACCCAGGTGTCCATGTTGCCCATGACCAGCTTGCCGGCCTCGGCATCGGCCTTGGCGCCCTCGACGTTGTCGAGGATCCACTTGACCTTGGGGCCCGA
>CAYUWV010000080.1:120-5225 GCA_964448385.1 uncultured Propionibacteriaceae bacterium
CACACGACCCTTGTACTAGTCCAGGTCACCGCCACCCACTTCTTCGATGATCATGCCGGTGCGGGTGTCCTGCCAGACGATGGCGTTGTAGACCGGGATGCCGGTCTCCTTGTTCCACACCAGGGTCGTCTCGCGCTGGTTGGTGATACCGACCGCAGCGATGTTGTCCTTGTTCAGGTTGGCCTTGGCGAGCGCTTCGCCGACGACCTCGCGGACGTTGTCCCACACCTCGATGGCGTTGTGCTCGACCCAGCCGGCGCGCGGGAAGATCTGCTCGTGTTCCTTCTGGCCCACGGCCACGATCTGGCCCTCGTGATTGAAGATGATCGCCCTGGAGCTGGTCGTCCCTTGGTCAATCGCAAGAATGTACTTGTCTGTCATGAATACTTTCCTTCCACGTCATTGTCGGACGGATGTTGGTGTCGGACTGATGTTGGTGATGGGTGTGCGGGCCGGGGGCTTCCGGCCCGCACACAATTGTTGATGGGCGGGAACCGTCACATCGGGGGAAGCAGAACCACGCTCAACAGGCCAGCGAGGACCCCGCCGACGACTGGGCCGACGACCGGGATCCAGGAGTAGCTCCAGTCGGAGTCACCCTTGCCAGAGATCGGCAGGATGGCATGGGCGATGCGCGGGCCGAGGTCACGGGCCGGGTTGATCGCGTAGCCAGTCGGGCCACCGAGGGAGATACCGATGCTGGTGACCAGGATGGCCACACCGAGTGCGCCGAGCCAGGCCATGCTCACGGCGCCCTTGGGGGCGTACGTACCAGCAGCAAGGATCACGAACACCAGCACGAAGGTGCCGATGATCTCGGTGATCAGGTTCGACACGGTGTTGCGGATCGCGGGACCGGTCGAGAATACGGCGAGCTTGAGACCCGCGTCCTTCTCCGCCTCGAAATGATCCTTGTAGGACAGCCAGGCGAGGACGGCACCGAGGAAGGCGCCGATCAGCTGGGCAACGATGTAGACGACGATCGAGACGGGGTCGATGGCCTTGCCCTGCGCGAGGCTCTGCGCCGCGAGGCCTAGGGTCACCGCCGGGTTGAGGTGCGCGCCCGAGGGAGCTGAGACCAGGACGCCCGCGAAGACCGCGAAACCCCAGCCAAAGTTCACGAACAGGAACCCGGTGTTGTTGCCCTTCGTCTTAGCGAGCAGGGTGTTGGCAACGACGCCAGCACCGAGGAGGAGCAGCATCGCTGTGCCGACCACCTCAGAGAGGAAGATTGTCCCCAAGTTGGGAGCCACGCTCTTCTCACTTTCCGACACCCCTCAGGGCGTCAGTTGGGCGTCCGAAGACGCAGATTCGATTGGTTCGTTGTCAGGTTGTTACGACTTGTTACGACTCGATAACACGGAATGCAGGCCGACTCCGTCCGGGCGATCGCGCGGCCCCATCGCCGGCAGGACGCCCGAACAGTTTGGCTTGCGGTGACAGTCGGCGGGGGAGGGCGCAACCGTCTTGACTCGGCATCGTGACCAGATGACCGGAGGCCTCGAAGCAAGACACGTGCGTCGAGGCCTCACAGCGCGCACGTGTCGGGGTGTGGTCGTGGTGGATGGATTCTTCGTCGATGCCATCGAATCGTAAAACCTTGGCGCCACCCGCTCGCGCGACTGCCCCGAGGTTCATCAGACTCCTTTGACCCGAACCACAACGTTAAGGGCATGGTTATCGCTAACCCCGCCCGACAGGCTCCATCTTGCTTAGCCCTGAACGAATGCGCTAGACCTATGCACGAACGTGCAACGAAAGGGGGTGGCAGTGACCGATCGATACGAAGACATGTACCAGGCAGCCACGCGCTATTACATCCAGGGCGAGACGATGGAGTCGATCGCTCATCAGCTGCGCCTCTCACGCTCGTCGGTCTCAAGGCTTCTCAAGGAGTCTAGGGAGAGCGGGATGGTACGGATCAGCCTGGCTGCTCACACCGGTTCGCAGTCGCCCCTGGCGACCCTGCTGGCAAGCGCTTTCGGAGTTCGCGTCCACCTGGTCCCGGTGCGCGAGAGCGCCAACGAGAACCTGCGCTTCGATCAGGTCGCTCGGCTGGCTGGGCAGATCTTCACCGAGGCGGTCGCCGACCACCAGTTGATCGGCGTCGCCTGGGGGGTCACCATGTCGCACGTGGTCCGGCACCTCGGCCGGCGACCCCTGATCGGCTCGACGGTCGTCCAGATGAACGGCGGGGCCAACCAGCGAAGTTCGGGGATTCCGTACATCGGGGAGATCCTGCAGGCGATCGGGGACGCCTTCGACTCCAAGGTGGTGCTGTTCCCCGTGCCTGCCTTCTTCGACTATGCGGCCACCAAGGACGCCATGTGGCGCGAACGCTCGGTCCAGAACGTGCTGCGGCTGCACGCGAAGCTCGACCTGGCCATCTTCGGCGTCGGCTCCGTGCAGGGGGCGGTTCCGTCCCACGTGTACAGCGCCGGCTACATGGATTCCTCGGACATGGACCGGTTGGCGGCCGACGGCGTCGTGGGTGACGTCTGCACCGTCCTGCTGCGCGAGGACGGCTCGTACGCCGACATCGGCTACAACGCCCGAGCCACCGGGCTCACCCCCCTTGAATTGCAGCGAGTGCCGCGCCGGATCTGCGTGGCCGCAGATCCCTCCCGGGCGCCCGCCGTGATCGGGGCCCTGCGGGCCAGGACCGCCACCGACCTGGTGATCGACGAAGGCACCGCGCGCGCGATCGCTGATCGCGCCCGTCTGTGACCGTTACCACGGACGCTTGAGCGACCAGACGGCGGTGTCAACACCGTAGCCACAGCCGGAAATCGACATCCGTTCAGAGCCGTGAACCAATGTGCACGTCTGCACGACTATCGCCAGCCACGTGGTTGCGCCCCGTGGTGTACATCTAGCCTGAGAAGCAGTTGCCCCAATTCCTCGGGCGGGTAACGGTGCCCGTGTGCCCGACAAGATCGGAGGTTCCGTGCGCAAGCTAGCAGTCGATGTCGTGGTGGTTGGTGGTGGATCGACGGGAGCTGGCGTGGTGCGGGATGTGGCCATGCGCGGCTACAGCACCGTCCTGTTGGACCGGGCGGATCTCGGCCAAGGAACGACCGGACGGTTCCACGGGCTCCTCCATTCCGGCGGACGTTACGTCGTCAGCGACCCGCTGTCGGCCACCGAATGCGCGGACGAGAACGCCATTCTCACCCGAATCCAGTCCTCCGCGATCGAACGGACGGGCGGCTACTTCGTCACCGCCCCTGGGGATGACCCCGCCTTCGCCGACAAATTCCTCGCGGGCGCCGCGGCCACCGGCGTCCCCGCCCAAGAGATCAGCGTCGCCGACGCCCTGCGAGCCGAACCGCGGCTCAACCCCGGGCTGCTGCGGGCCATCGAGGTCCAAGACGGTTCGGTGGACGGTTGGCAGCTGGTCTGGGGTGCTGCCCGTTCCGCCATCAACCACGGGGCTCAGATCCTGACCTACCACAAGGTCACCAAGATCGAACGGGACGCCAACCGGGTCACCGGAGTCCGCTGCCTCGACCTCAAGACCGGTGAGGAAGTGCAGATCGACTGCGGCTTCGTGCTCAACTGCGCCGGCCCCTGGGCCGGTCAGATCGCCGCGATGGCCGACTGCGAGCCGGTGGACGTCATCCCCGGCCGCGGCATCATGGTGGCGATGAACCATCGCCTGGTGAACCGGGTGATCAACCGGTGCATCTACCCCGCGGACGGTGACATCCTCGTCCCGGTGCACACCGTGAGCATCATCGGCACCACCGACATCAAGGTCGAGGACCCCGACAACCTCGCCATTCCGCGCGAGGAAGTGCAGCAGATGCTGGACGCCGGCGAGGTGCTGATTCCGGGCTTCCGGCAAGCCCGTGCCGTGCACGCCTGGGCGGGCGCCCGTCCGCTGATCAAGGACAAGCGGGTCTCGGCCGCCGACACCCGGCACATGAGCCGTGGCATGGCGGTCATCGACCACACCACCCGGGACGGCCTGGACGGCCTGCTGACCATCGGCGGCGGCAAGCTCACCACGTACCGGCTGATGGCCGAGCACATCGTGGACGCGATGTGCACCAAGCTGGGCGAAACGAGGGCCTGTCACACCGCTGACGAGGTGATTCCTGGTTCCGAGTCCGGCAAGACCTACGTGGTGACCCATCGGCTCGAGGAACGCGAACACGACCGCACCGAAGACCAGATCATCTGCGAGTGCGAACTGATGAGCCGCAAGATGTTCACCGACGCGCTGGCCGAGCAGCCGAAGGGCAGCTTCGACGACCTGCGCCGGCAGCTTCGGCTCGGCATGGGGCCTTGCCAGGGAGGCTTCTGCAGCATGCGAGCCACCGCGATCGCGTTGGAGAGCGGCCACATCGACGTCGAGCGGGCCTCCGGGCTGATGAAGCTGTTCCTGAAGAACCGCTGGCTCGGGCTGTGGCCCATCCTGTACGGGGACCAGGTGAGACAGACCGCCCTGGACAACTGGATCTTCCAGGGCACGCTGGATGTCGAGCACCTGCCCCAACCCGAGCTGGAGGTGGAACTGTGAGCCGCGTTGTCGTGATCGGAGCCGGAGTCGCCGGTCTGACCGCTGCGATCCGGCTGGCCAAGGCCGGAGTGGGCGTCACCCTGGTCAGCAAGGGCACCGGTGGCCTGCAACTGTCGCAGGGAACGGTGGACGTCCTCGGCTACGACCCCGTCCGCGTCACCCAGCCGCTGGAGGCGCTGGCCGTCCACGCCGCCGCCGACCCGAAACACCCGTACGCCGCGATCGGCCGCGAGGCGGTTGCGGCCGGGGTGGCGTACCTGGCGGAGGTCGTCGGTCCCGACCTGCTGGTGGGCGATCCGTCCCGCAACGTCAACCTGCCGACCGCCGTGGGCGCCGTCCGTCCGACCTGCCTGGCCCAGCCGAGCATGCTCGCCGGAGCCTGTGTGGACGGTGCGACGTTCGTCATCGTCGGGCTGCGGCAGCTGAAGGACTTCCCGGCCCAGTTGGTCGCCGCCAACCTGACCCGGACCGTGTTGCCCGACGGCGGACGGCTGCAAGCGCGACACGTCGTGCTCGACCTGCCGTCCCGCGACGGCGAGATCGACTCGTCGGGGCTCACCTATGCGCGCGCCTTCGACGA
>CAYUWV010000080.1:5325-8836 GCA_964448385.1 uncultured Propionibacteriaceae bacterium
CCCGCGACGGCGAGATCGACTCGTCGGGGCTCACCTATGCGCGCGCCTTCGACGAGCCGGACTTCCGCAAGCGGTTCGTGGCGAAGCTGCTCCCCTTGCTCAAGGACGGCGAAAGCGTCGGGTTGCCGGCCGTGCTCGGCCTGAAAGACCCGACGGCCTGGCGCGACGTCGCCGACAGGCTCGGCCACCCGGTGTTCGAGATCCCGCTGCAGCCCCCCTCCGTCCCGGGAATGCGGCTCAACGAGGCCCTGCTGAGGGCTGCGAAGGCCGCGGGCGTCCGCTTCGTCCAGGGCAACAAGGTGGTCTCCACCCGAGTCGCGGACGGCCGGGTCGCTGGCATCACCGTGGCCCAGGCCGGAACCGACCGGGAATACGTCGCCGATGCGTTCCTGCTTGCCACCGGGGGTTTCGAGAGCGGCGCGCTGGCCATGGATTCCCATGGCACCGTCACCGAGACGGTCTTCGGGCTGCCGCTGGCCGGGTTGGAAGCCGGCGAGTTGGTACACGGTGACTATTGGGGCGCCCAACAACCGTTGTTCGCCGTCGGGGTGAGCGTCGAGGCGTCCATGCGTCCGCTGGACGAAGCCGGGAAACCGGTGTACCCGAACCTGTTCGCCGCCGGCGGGATCCTCGGCGGGGCCTACCGCTGGGCAGAGAAGTCTGGTGAGGGGATTGCGGTGGGCAGCGCCGTGAAAGCCGCGGACTCGATCGTGAAGGAGTTGTCATGACAGGTGACGGACTCAATTTCGCCGGCCACCAGTTCGCCCGGGCGAGCCTCGACCACTGCGTGAAGTGCACGATTTGCGAGACCGCGTGTCCCGTTTCGGCCGTCACCCCGCTGTTCACCGGACCCAAGTTCGTCGGTCCCCAGGCGGAACGCTTCCGCAACGGCGAATCGGTCGACCATTCCCTCGACTACTGCTCGAGCTGTGGCACCTGCACGCTGGTGTGCCCCCAGGGCGTCCAGATCGCCGAGCTGAACTCGCAGGCGCGTGCCGTCATGAAGGCCGACCACATGCCGGTCCGCGATCAGTTGATCTCCCGGACCACCCTGATGGGCACCATGATGACCCCGGTGGCGCCGATCGCGAATGCCGCGCTGGGCATCAAGCCGATTCGGGTGCTGGTCGAGAAGGTCGTCGGGATCCACCGGAACGCCCCGATGCCGACCGCACGGACGCAGACCCTGCACGGCTGGCTGAAGAAGCGGCCGGCACCGACGAAGGCCGCCACGCGCGGCACGGTCGTGTTCTTCCACGGCTGCGCCGGTGGGTACTTCGAGGTGGAGACCTCCAAGCGGTCGATCGAGGTCCTGGAGCACCTCGGCTACAAGGTCCTGGTCCCGAAGCAGGGCTGCTGCGGCCTGGCCCAGCAGTCCAACGGGCTGTTCGACTCGGCGACCGCGTCGGTGCTGCAGTTGTGCGACGACCTGCGCAGCGCCGGCAAGGGCCTCACCATCGTGTCCTCGTCTGGTTCCTGCACCGGGATGCTGAAGCACGAGGCGCACGAGATCATGGGCGTCACCGACGATCGCCTGAAGGACGTGTCGGTGCGGATCCGGGACATGATGGAGTTCCTGCTCGACCTGCACGAGGCCGGCGAACTGCCGACGGACTTCCGTCCGATCGAGATGACGGTGCCTTACCACGCCCCCTGCCAGCTGAAGAGCCAGGGCATGGGCCAGCCCGCCGTCGAGGTGCTGAAGCTGATTCCAGGGCTGACCGTGGTCGAGTCGGGTGTGGCCTGCTGCGGTATCGCCGGGACCTACGGGCTCAAGAAGGAGAAGTACGAGGTTGCCCAGGCGGTCGGCAAGCCGTTGTTCGACATGGTGAAGGCCACGAATCCCGACCTCGCCTTGTGTGACACCGAGACCTGCCGCTGGCAGATCGCGCAGTCCTCGGGCGTGCGGACGGAGCACCCGGTCTGGATGATCCACAAGGCCTACGGCCTGTCCAGCTGAGGGGGACCGGAGGCCGTCCTCAGCCTGAGCGAAGCGCCGGACGGTCGGCGAAGGACCGGACGAAGACCGGCGCATCGGCGCTCGACGCTGCCTTGTCGTAGCGGTAGCCGGCGCCGGTGAACTGGCGGAGGGCGCCCGGCGTCCGGACCCGGTTAAGGACCAGCCACGCGGCCAGTTCGCCGCGGGCGCGCTTGGCGTAGAACGAGACGACGCTGCGCCGTCCGCGGGGGTCGGTGTCTTCGAACCGGGGCGAGATCACGCGCGCCCCGAGTTCCGCCGGACGCACCGCAGTGAAGTACTCGACGGACGCCAGGTTGATGACGACTTCTGCCCCCGGCGTTGCCGCGAGGTCGTCGCGCAGCAGCGCGGTGATGGTGCCGCCCCACCAGTCGTACAGACCCGCCCCGCGTTCGGTTGCCAGGCGCGTCCCCATCTCGAGGCGGTAAGGCTGAATCAGGTCCAGCGGGCGCAGCACCCCGTACAGCCCCGACAGGATCCGGAGGGTCTTCTGGGCTTCGGTGAAGTCACGTTCGCCGAAGCGGTGACGCGCGTCCAGCCCCCGGTAGACATCGCCGTCGAAGGCCAGGATCGCCGGGCGCGCGTTCGTCGGATTGGACGGCAGCGTGAACTCCGCCCAGCGCAGGGCGTTCAGGGCTGCCAGTTCGTCGGAGATGCCCGAGAGCGCAGCCAGTTCGGTCACCGCCTTGTCGCGCATCACCTCCGCTAGGGCGGCGGCTTCGGCGAGCAGCCGGGGTTGGGAGTGCTTGCGGGTGGGCAACCCGGAATCGAAGTCCAGCGACTTGGCCGGGGACAGCAGGATGAGCACGAGGCGAGGCTAGCCGGTGGACGAACCGACCGGCAGTCGTCCGCTCAGCTCTCGGCCAACGCCGTCGCTGACCCGGGCACAGCGATCCCCTCTGGCAGCCAGGGGGCTCTCTCCGGCCCCCCGAACGCGCGTCTCACCGGGATGGTTCCCGCCCACACCCCGGTCACCTCGTCCGGCTCCATGGCCCCGACCGCCCGGACCTTGGCCGTCCAACAGCCGTCGGTGATCGGCAGTTCCAGCGACATCGCCTCGGCCAACTCCTTGGTGGTCAGCGGCGGCACCTCTGCCGCCCGGCCGGGCACCCTGACCTCGCAGAGCCGCAGCAGGGCCTCGACGTGTTCGGCCCCCGACAGCCGGCGAGCCGTCCCGCGGACGACCGCGGAACGGTAGTCCCCCGAGGTGTTGGTGAGGGTCTGCCCCAGCACCACCGAATCCATGGCGGCAACGCAGAATGCCACCGGCGCTCCTGCGGCCAGGTGGCGCAGCAGCCCAGCGCCGGTCGAGCCGTGAAAGATCAACCGATCGCCGTCCCTGGCGTAGAAGACCGGCACTACCCACGGTTCCCCATCGCGGACGGATGACAGGGTGCCCACCCACTCGGCGTCCAGGATCGCGTTGAGCACGCTTCGATCGCTGACGGCCCGTTCCGCGTGGCGCCTGATCTGTTCCATGCGGCCATTTTCGCTGGGGACGTCCCTGCCGTGCCAATTCGGTGAGCTTGCGAC
>CAYUWV010000080.1:8936-10324 GCA_964448385.1 uncultured Propionibacteriaceae bacterium
GTGAGCACGAGGAACCATGTCTGACATCCGTGAGGTCATCATTATCGGCTCCGGCCCGTCCGGATACACCGCGGCGATCTACACCGCCCGCGCCTCGCTCAAGCCGCTGGTGTTCGAGGGTGCGCTGACCGCGGGGGGTGCGCTGATGAACACCACCGACGTCGAGAACTACCCGGGCTTCGCCGAGGGAATCATGGGCCCCGACCTCATGCTCGCCATGCGCGCGCAGGCAGAGAGGTTCGGCGCCGAGATCATCACCGACGACATCACCGAGGTCGACCTGACCGGGGCAGTGAAGACCGTCACCGATTCCGAAGGCAACACTTATCGGGCCAAAGCCGTGATCCTGGCGATGGGGTCGGGTTACCGCAAGCTGGGCCTGCCCGACGAGGAGCGACTCTCGGGCCGCGGCGTCTCGTGGTGCGCCACGTGTGACGGCTTCTTCTTCCGCGACAAGGACATCGCCGTGATCGGGGGCGGTGACTCGGCGCTCGAGGAGGCCACGTTCCTGTCGCGATTCGCCCGCTCGGTGACCATCGTTCACCGTCGGGACGCCCTGCGCGGCTCCAAGATCATGATCGCCAGGGCCGAGGCGGACCCCAAGATCAGCTTCGCCTGGAATTCCGTCGTGACCAGCATGAACGGTGACAACGCGCTCGCTTCGCTGACCCTGGCCGACACCGTCACCGGCGCCACCCGCGAGCTGGCAGTCCAGGGCGCCTTCATCGCGGTGGGCCACGATCCGCGCTCGCAGATCGTCGCGGGCCAGGTCGCTCTCGACCAGGCGAACTACGTCCTCGTGGACGCCCCCAGCACCCGCACCAACCTGCCCGGCGTGTTCGCGGCCGGCGACTTGGTCGACCACACCTACCGACAAGCCATCACGGCCGCCGGGACGGGTTGTGCGGCCGCTCTCGACGCCGAACGGTACCTCGCGGCCCTCGACGACGTTGACGCCCATCTTGCCGGCGCAGCAGTGTCAGCCTGAGCCTTTAGGCTCGTCCCCACTCAATCACCACGACCGAGGAGCAACTTATGGCAGCAGTCGAAGCAGTGACCGATGCGACCTTCACCGCGCAGGTGCTGAAGTCGTCCAAGCCCGTCCTGGTCGACTACTGGGCGGACTGGTGCGCGCCCTGCAAGCAGATCTCCCCCATCATCGACGAGCTGGCTCGCGACCACGGCGACAAGGTCGACTTCTACAAGCTCGACACGAACACGAACACCGAAACCCCCGTGAAGTACGGCGTGCTCGGCTTGCCGACTATCCAGATCTTCGTCGGAGGCGAGGTCGTGAAGTCCTTCACCGGTGGCAAGACCAAGGCCACCCTGCTGCGGGCGCTCGAAGAGTACTTCTGATCAGCCACCAGCCCGGCGTGGGCGTGACG
>CAYUWV010000081.1:0-10306 GCA_964448385.1 uncultured Propionibacteriaceae bacterium
GTAGCGGGGACAGGATTTGAACCTGTGACCTCTGGGTTATGAGCCCAGCGAGCTACCGAGCTGCTCCACCCCGCGTCGGCTTTTCCACTATAGGTGACACTGACGGCAACCCCAAATCAGGGTCCGGACAGGTGACGTGCGCGGGGGAGCCAGCCTCGTCAGCGCCATCCCCGGCTAGGCTAGAATGCCTGCGCTTCCTCGCGTAGTGGGGGTCAACCGTGGGAGGACGTATGAACAACCGGGGTATCCGGCCGCGGCGCAGAGGGCTGCATCCGAGGTGGGCGCTGGGAGCGCTGCTCGGCCTGCTGCTGATCGTCACCTCCGCGTGCAGCCCAGCTTCGCCCACCACCAGCACCACAGCGCCAACGCGCACGCTGACCGTCGGTGCGACCCTGGAACCACCCTCGCTGGATCCCTTCCACAACACCGCGGCATCGATTGCGCAGGTGCTGCTGTACAACGTCTACGAGACGCTCGTCAAGGTCGACTCCGAGGGTGCCCTCAAGCCCCTGCTAGCTCAAGCCTGGGAGCTCAGCGAGGATCGAAAGACCTACACCTTCCACCTCAATCCCGCGGCGAAGTTCGCCTCCGGGCAACCGGTGGACGCGGCGGCGGTCAAAGCCAACATGGACCGGCTGAAGGCCGACGGCACGATCACCGAGACGCTTCGGGCGCAGCTTGCCGTGGTGGCCTCGGTGGAGGCACCCGAGGCGGCAAAGGTGGTCTTCACCCTCACCCGGCCCTCGTTGATGTGGCTCTACGACATGTCGTCCACCTTGGGCATGATTGTTGATCCGGCTGTCACCGGTGACCTGGCCACGATGAACGCCGGGTCGGGCCCGTACGCGCTGAAGACCCACAACAAGGGTCAGAGCGTCGTGCTCAGCAAGAACGCGGGCTACTGGGGCACGCCGGGCCGTTTCGACGAAGTCACCTTCCGCTACTACAGCGACCCGAACGCGATGAATGCGTCCATGCTGTCTGGCGACTTGGACGTCATCTCCAACTTGCAGGCCCCCGACGCGCTGCCCCAGTTCTCCGACACCAGCCGCTTCACCACGATCTCCGGCACCACGAACGGTGAAGTCGTCCTTGGACTGAACCACGACAACAAGGCGCTGGCGAAGGACAAGGTTCGGCAAGCCCTCACCATGGCCATCGACCGCAAGGCGCTGATGGACACCGTCTGGAACGGGCAGGGAACTCTGATCGGTTCGATGGCCGTACCGACCGATCCGTGGTACGAGGACCTCTCCAGGACCAATGCCTACGATCCGGACAAGGCGAAAGCGCTGCTGAAGGAGGCCGGGTACGCCTCAGGACTCACGCTGAGGCTTCGGGTGCCGGTGATTCCCTACGCCGTCAAGTCCGCCCAGTTCGTGGCTTCGCAACTGCGGGACGTTGGAGTCACGGCCCAGATCGAAGAGCTGGAGTTCTCCCGGTGGATCCCGGAAGTGTTCACCAACGGCGACTACGACCTGACCATCGTCGCCCACGTGGAGGCCAGAGACCTCGGCAAATTCGCCAATCCGAAGTACTACTGGCACTACGGGGATGCCGGGTTCGTCAAGCTGTATACGGCTGCCGATGAGGCAGGCGAAAAGGACGCGATCCCGCTGATGGAGCAGGCGGTGCGCTATTTGGCCAACGACGCGGCCGCGATCTGGCTGTTCGCCCTGCCCAACCTGGTGATCACCTCGTCGGAGATCACCGGGGTCTCGCAGAACGCGACCACGCTGAGCTTTGACTTGACCACCATCGCCAGCAGCTGACCGCTGGCATAGCATGGCGCAACCGTGAGGACGGTGGGCTGGCGGATCGCCCACAGGGTCGGCATCTTCGCCGTCAGCTTGCTGGGGGCCTCGATGTTGATCTTCCTGGTCACCGCGGCGCTTCCCGGTGACGTCGCCCAGGTCCTGCTGGGTTTGGACGCCACCCCAGAAGCCGTCGCCCGGCTCCGCCACCAGTTGGGGCTGGACCGTCCGCTCCTGATCCAATACTTGTCGTGGGTCGGCGGCATCGTCACTGGGAACTTCGGTGTCTCCCACCTCAGCGGGGATCCGGTGTTGGCGCTGATGGCGCCGCGACTGGTGGTCACGATGTGGCTGGTCCTGTTCAGCGTGTTCGGCTCGCTGCTCATCGCGCTACCGTCGGGGATGCTGGCGGCCTTGAGGCGGCGGCATTGGCAGGGCTTCACCATCAACGCGCTCGCCCAGGTGGGCATGGCCATCCCGGTGTTTTGGGGCGGGATCCTGTTGGTGCTGCTGTTCGCGGTGAACCTGCGCTGGCTGCCGGCCAACGGGTACGTGCCGCTGAGCCAGGACGCGGGCAAGTGGGCCTCGCATCTTGTGTTGCCAGTGGTCACCTTGAGCCTGGTTCAGGGCGCCGTGCTGATCCGCTATGTTCGCTCAGCGTTCGTCGAGGTGCTGAACGAGGACTACTACCGAACCGCGCGCGCCATCGGCTGGACCCCGACGGACGCCCTGCTTCGTCATGGGACGCGAAACGCGGCCATCTCGCTGGTCACCGTGCTCGGACTGCAACTGTCGACCGTGCTGGTCGGAGCGATCGTGATCGAGCAGGTCTTCACCTTGCCGGGTCTGGGTTCACTGCTGCTCACCGCCGTCGCGCAGCGCGATCTCCTCGTGGTGCAGGGCACCGTCATGTTCCTCGTCCTGGCCGTGCTGGTGATCAACGCCGTCGTGGACTTCTCTTATCTGATCATCGATCCTCGGCAGCGTTCAGGCAGTGATGCCGGGTGAAGCGTTTCGGGTTGCTGATGGGGATCGGGCTGGTCGGTGTCGTGATCGTCGCCGCCCTGGTCTCGCTGGTGTGGACCCCGTTCGACCCGATCCAGGTGGTTCCCGGCCAGCGACTGCTGCCCCCGCAGTGGCCCCACGTGCTGGGGACGGACGGCTTCGGCATCGACATCTTCAGTCGCCTGCTGGTGGGTGCGCGGATGTGCCTGGTCGTCGGGATAATTTCGGTGAGCTTGGCCGCGGTGCTGGGCGTCCCGCTGGGGATGGTGGCGGGTCAGACTGGCGGGTGGGTCTCCGAGGTTGTCATGCGGGCCTTGGACGTCGTGTACGCGTTCCCGGCGTTACTGCTTGCCATCCTGTTGGCAGCGGGCTTCGGAGCCTCCACGCAGACTGCCATGGTGGCGATCGGCGTGGCGACCATTCCGGCCTTCGCCAGGGTTGCACGCGCCGGGACGCTTCAGGTGATGGCCAGTGACTTCGTCATGGCCGCCCGCGCGTCAGGTACGGGCCGGTGGGGGGTGGCCGGACGTCATGTGTTGCCCAATATCGCCCCGCTGATCGGCGTGCAGGCATCGGTGGGCTTCGCGATGGCGATCCTGGCGGAGGCGGCGCTGAGCTACCTGGGACTGGGGACGCCGCGTCCGACACCGACCTGGGGGACCATGCTGCGCGACGCGCAGCAGTTCCTCTTCGTCGACCCGCTGCAGGCGCTCTGGCCGGGGCTGGCGATCGCCTTGGCCGTGTTGGGGTTCAACCTGCTCGGTGACGGCCTGCGGGACTATCTGGACCCTCGGCTGCGGGAGGTGTCGTGAACCTGCTCGAGGTCGAGGGCCTCTGCGTGGACTTCGGACGGCGCCGTGCGCGGGCCGTACGGGAGGTCTCCTTCGCTGTCGCCGAAGGCGAGCGGCTGGGGATCATCGGCGAGTCCGGCTCGGGCAAGACCGTGACGGCGTTGTCGGTGATGGGGCTGCTGCCCGAAACGGCCCACGTCCGGGGTTCCGTCCGCTGGCGAGGTGAGGAACTACTCGGACGTCCCGAGCAGGAGATGGCGAAACTGCGTGGGAACGCGCTGGGCATGGTGTTCCAGGAACCGATGACGGCCCTGGACCCGACCATGAAGGTGGGACGGCAGGTGGCCGAGGTCTTGTTGCTGCACCGGGGGGCATCCCGGAGCACAGCACGGCCACGAGTCATCTCCATGCTCGGTGACGTCGGGCTGGACGACCCCGAACTCATTGCGGACGCGTATCCTCACCAGCTCTCCGGGGGACAGCGCCAGCGCGTCGTCATCGCCATGGCCCTGATCAACGGCCCGGACCTGGTGGTCTGCGATGAACCCACCACGGCGCTGGACGTCACGGTGCAGGCCAAGGTTCTCGAACTCCTCGACCGGGTTCTCACCGTCGAGCGGGCTGCCTGCCTGTTCATCAGTCACGACCTCGCGGTCGTCTCGCAGGTGTGCTCCCACGTGCTGGTGATGCTGGACGGCGAGGTGGTCGAGGCAGGACCTGTCTCGACGTTGTTCACGGCCCCAACGCACCCCTACACCCAGGGATTGGTCGCCACCGCACGGCTGGACCTGGTGGAGCCCGGGGAGCGGCTGCCGACCATCGAGGCGTACTACACCCACGGGGCCCCTGATGAGTGAGCTGTACCGAACCCTCGGGTTGAGCCGCACCTACCGCACGGGGCAGCGGTCGGTGGCCGCACTGGTCGACGTCGACCTGACCCTGCGGACGGGCCAACGCCTGGGCATCGTGGGCGAATCGGGTTCGGGAAAGTCGACCCTGATCCGGCTACTCGCCGGACTCGACCGCCCGACAGCCGGCGAAGTCTGGTTCTCGGGAACCGAGATCGGGCACCTGCCTGAGCGGAAGCTGGGGTTTCTGCGCGCAGCAGTCCAGATGGTGTTCCAGGATCCGCGGTCTTCGCTCAACCCCCGGATGAAGGTCGGCGACATCATCACCGAGCCGTTACGGTCCCGGTTGGTTCGGCGGCAGTTGGACGGCCGGCTCGACCATCGGGCGCGGTTGGCGGAGGTCATGGCCGATGTCGACCTGCCGCTGGAATACGCCGATCGTTTCCCCCACGAGTTCTCCGGTGGCCAGCGTCAACGGATCGCGATCGCCAGGGCCCTTGCCCCCAGACCCGAGGTGCTGATCGCCGACGAGCCGGTCTCGGCGCTGGACGTATCGGTGCGTGCCCAAGTGATGAACCTGCTCAACGACCTGGTGGCGAGCCACGGCCTCACGCTGCTGGTCGTCGGTCACGACCTGATGGTGGTGCGGCATCTGTGTGACACGTTGCTCGTCATGCAGTCAGGCAGGATCGTGGAGTCTGGGCCCACGGAGCAGCTGTTCGAACACCCGCAAACCCCGTACACGCGCTCCCTGTTGGCCGCGATCCCGGTGATCCGCACCCACGATCACCAGACGCCCCGTCAGCCGTCGGAGTAGGCCAGTCGGGCGATGACCTCGTCGTGCAGCAGCCCATTGGTTGCTACGGCGCCGGGCCCATGGGGGCCCGGGACTCCGTCCAGGTTGGTGAAGCGTCCGCCGGCCTCTTGAACCACCACCGACACCGCCGCCATGTCATGCAGGGCGAGTTCGGGTTCGCACGCAAGATCCACCGCCCCCTCGGCGAGCAACATGTAGCTCCAGAAGTCCCCGTAGGCGCGAGTCCGCCAGCAGTCGCGCATCAGGTCGACGAACTGCTGACCGCGCCCTGAGGCGACCCAACCCCCGATGGACGCATAGGACAACGAGGCATCCTCGATGCTGGAGATGCCGGAAACCTGGCAGCGGTTGGCCTGGAGCAGGCTTCGTCCGGTGTAGGCACCGTTGCCGCGGCTCGCCCACCAGCGGCGCCCCAGCGCCGGTGCGGACACCACGCCAGCCACAACCTGATGACCGACCATCAGTCCGATCAAGGTCGCCCACACCGGGACACCACGCAGGAAGTTCGCCGTCCCATCGATGGGGTCGATCACCCACCGCCGGGGACCCCAGCCGGAATCCTCGCGTTCCTCGCCGTGGACGGCATCGCGCGGCCGGGTACGCCTGAGCATGCTGCGGATGGCGTCCTCCACAGCGGTGTCGGCGTCCGTCACCGGAGTCCGGTCGGGCTTGGCGGTGATCACCAGATCACGCGACTTGAAGCGGTTCATGGTGATCCCGTCAGCCGCGTCGGCGAGCACGTGGGCGAGGCGCAGGTCGTCAAGCAGGGATTGGTCAGCCATGGCTGACAACCTAATGGCTGGGGGTCATCCAGGCCCCTTCGATCCGCCGGAAGGACTCAACCCGCTCGGCTGCCAGTCGTCCGTCGGCGACGGCCGCATCGAGGGCGCACTCGGCCGCGGCCCTGTCGTGCTGACAGCCGCGGGGGCAATCGGCCACGACCTCGGCAAGGTCGGTGAAGGCCGCCACGATGGATTCCGGCGTGACGTGACTGAGGCCGAACGACCTCAACCCGGGGGTGTCGATCACCCAGCCGCCTGCATCCGGGAGTTCCAGGGCGATCGCACTGGTGGAGGTGTGCCGGCCTCGCCCGGTGACTTCGTTCACTTCGCCGATGGCTCGCTCCACGCCGGGGATCAGCATGTTGACCAGGGTCGATTTCCCGACCCCGGAATGCCCGACCAACACGCTGCGGTGCCCGTGCAGGGCCGTTCGCAGCCCGCCGAGGTCCGCCCCCGGCTCCATCACGATGATGCGTAGCCCGAGCGGGGCGTAGATGGCCACCAGGTCGTCGGGCACCTCGAGGTCGGCCTTGGTGAACACGAGCAACGGTTCCAGGCCTGCGTCGTAGGCCGCCACCAGGATCCGGTCGATCATGCCGGGACGGGGTGGCGGGTCTGCGAGGGCGGCCACCACGACCAACTGATCGGCGTTGGCCACGATCGGTCGCTCGTAGGGGTCATCGTCGTCCGCAGTGCGGCGCAGGACGGTCTCGCGGGCCGTCACTTCCACGATCCGGGCCAGCGTTCCCTCGGTTCCTGAGCTGTCACCGACCAACCGCACCAGGTCGCCGACGATGACCCCGGTGCGGCCAAGGGAACGTGCCTTGGTGGCGGAGACGTGGACCCCGGTGAGTTCCAGCAGGCAGCGGAACCGACCGCGGTCGACCGTGATCACTCGCGCCTCGACCGCATCGGCGTAGCTGGGCCGATCCTTGGTGCGGGGCCGGGTGCGCCGTGCGGGCCGCCCGTAGCCGGCGTCGGGGTCGTCGGTAATCCGTTCTCGCCTTCTGGACGTCACCTGCGACCCTCCACCATGGTGGTCCACAAGCCAGGAAAGTCAGGCAGCGTCTTGGTCGTGCACGTCACATCATCCAAGACGACCCCCGGGGTGACGAGGCCCAACAGCGCTCCCGCGTGGGCGAGGCGGTGATCGGCGTGGGTGTGAAACACGCCACCGCGCAGCGGCCGAGGCCGCAGTTCCAGACCGTCGGGGGTTTGCCGGACGTCGGCGCCGAGGCCGCCCAACTCCGCCTCTAGGGCGGCGAGGCGGTCGGTCTCATGGCCGCGGATATGCCCCACTCCTCGAATCACGGACGGGGAGTCTGCCAGGGCGGCGAGCGCGGCAGCGACCGGGGTGAACTCGCTGGTGGCCTGCAGGTCCAACTCCACCCCGTGGACGCGATCCGGGCCGGTGACCGTGAGCAGTCGCCCGGCCCGCCCAGCGCTGTAGCTGAGGCCCGCCCCGAAGGCCGCGAGGATGTCGGCGAGCGCGTCCGCGGGCTGCAGTGAATCCTCAGGCCACTCCGTGGTCAGCCGGCCGCCGGTGGCCACCGCGGCGGCCAGGAGGCTGGCGGCGTTGGTCAGGTCGGGCTCGACCCGGTCTACGGCTGCGGCGATCGGCCCGGCATCCACCACCCAGACCCCCGGTTCGGGTTCCGCGATCCTCACGCCGCGGCTGCGGAGCATCCGCACCGTCATGGCGATGTGGGGCAGCGACGGCATCCGGTGCCCGGTGTGGCGTACCGCTAGTCCGTCCGGGAATCGCGCGCCGGCCAACAGCAAGGCGGAGATGAACTGGCTGGAATCCGACGAGTCCAGTTCGACGGCGCCGCCACGGACGTGGACGCCACCGGTCACGCAGAACGGCAGTCGGTAGGGGGTGGTGACCGTCGCGCCCAGATCGGCCAAGGCTCGCAGCAGCGGGGCAACCGGACGAGCCGCGGCTTCGGCATCACCCACGAACTCGGTCGGGCCGTCGACGAGGGCAGCGATCGGCGGCAGGAAGCGCAACACGGTCCCGGCCAGACCGCAGTCGATGCGGCCCGCGGCGCGCAAGTTGGCCGGCGGGGTGACCAGCACGCGGTCGGGCGTCAGGTCGTCGAAGCGGACCCCGAACTGCCCCAGCCCTTGCCGCATCAGCGTGGTGTCCCGTGCCCAGAGGGCTCCGATCACCTCGCCGGGAGCTTCGGCCAAGGCGGCCAGCACGAAGCTCCGGGCTGTGGTCGATTTGGAACCGGGGACGACGACGAGGCCGTCGACCGGTGAGGTGGCCAGTGGCGCCGCCCAGCGAATCAAGAAATCACACTCTCGATGCCCTTGCGAGCTGCGGCGCCGGTCCGTTTGAGCGACCTGGTCGCGTTTCGGGTGGCCAGCTTCGCCTCCCGCTGCAGGCGCACCTTCGTGCGCGCGGCCTCCCGGGCCAGAGCCTGCTTCTGCAGGCGGGCCCGCCAAGCGAGGTTGGGCTTTCCCTCGGTGTCCTGGGCGGCCAGCAGGACACCGCCGAGCAGCGCGACGTTCTTGGTGAGCAGCGACTGGGCCGTGGCACGTTCGGCGGCGGCCACCTTCATGGGGTTGGACGTCACGACGTAGGGCACCATGGTGGCGGCTAGGACTCCGGCGCCGATTCGCCGACCGAGCCCGGTGGCCAAGCTCAGCCCACCCACGATCTGGGCCACCCCGGTGCACTTGACCAGCCCGGTGGTGTCCTGCGGGAGGTAGACCGCGGCCTGTTTCGGCAGCACCGACTGCGCCAGAGGCAGGATCTTGCGAGCGATCGGTTCGGCCGCCGCTGCCTGGTTCTCAGGCTCGCGGAGCGCCTTCACGCCGTTCACGATGAAGTAGCTCGCAAGCATGGATCGGGCGACGAACCGCAGAAGTGTCATGGCTCAATTCCTAGCGCGCCCAGAGCCAACTGCCAAGCGATGCCGCACGTTATCGTGACAGCATGTGCGGCCGGTATGCCTCGTCGGCGAACCAGGACCTCCTGGCGGAGACTTTCGAGATCGATGACGTGGCAGGACCGCTGCCGCCCCCTTCTTTCAACGTCGCTCCGACTGACGTGGTGCCAGCTGTCGTGGAGCGGGTGATCGACGGGCAACTCCGCCGCAGACTGGTGCCGCTGCGGTGGGGACTGGTGCCGTCGTGGTCGAAGAATGCCTCCGGAGCAGCTCGCCTGATCAATGCCCGGCTCGAGACCGTGGCCGAGAAGCCCGCCTTCCGCAAGGCCTTCGCCACCCGTCGTTGTCTGTTGCCGGCCGACGGCTACTACGAGTGGTACCTCACCGGCCAAACGGACCGCCGCGGGAAGCCCGTCAAGCAACCGTTCTTCATTCGTCCCGTTGATGGGTCATTGCTGGCGATGGCCGGGTTGTACGAGTTCTGGAAGGCCCCTGATGGTGACTGGCTGAGCACCTGCACCGTGATCACCACTGCGGCGACCGACGCGCTGGGGCGGCTGCACGACCGCATGCCGCTGACGGTGGCTCGGGCGGGTTGGGCTTCCTGGCTCGATCCCGGCTTCCCCGGCGACCCCCGTGCCGTCCTCACCGTTCCTGCGCTCGACCTTGCGGCCTACGCGGTGAGCACCGCGGTCAACCGGGTGGCCAACAACTCCCCAGAGCTGATCGTGCCCCTGCCTGAAGCGGTCGTCGGGGAATAGCAGCATCCCTGCTTCGGGTTGAATGGGGCGTGATGGCAACCCTGCAACCGATGACTACGCGGCGTCGACCGGAGCCGGACGCGGCGGGCGGTCCGCGACAGGGTCTCGTCGAACGGTTAGGCTCGGTGGTGATGACTCTTCCGACCCTTCCTGATGAGAGCCTGTCCGACCCGCGTTCGGTCGAGACGGACGCAGAACGTACCGCCAGGTTCGAGGCTGACGCCCTTGGCTATCTCGATCAGTTGTACGGCGCCGCGTTGCGGATGACCAGGAACCCCGCCGACGCGGAGGACCTCGTTCAAGAGACATTCGTGAAGGCCTATGCCTCTTTCCATCAGTTCACCCCCGGGACGAACTTGAAGGCCTGGCTCTATCGCATCCTGACCAACACCTTCATCAACATCTATCGCAAGAAGCAGCGCCAGCCTCAGTTCGCGGCAGGCGAGGGAATCGAAGACTGGCAACTGGCCCGCGCCGAGGCGCACACCGCCGACGGCTTGCGCTCGGCGGAGATGGACGCCCTGGACCGCATGCCGGATTCAGCCGTGAAGGAGGCGATGCATGCCCTTGCTCCCGACTTCCGCCTGGCGGTCTATCTGGCCGACGTCGAGGGCTTCTCCTACAAGGAGATCGCCGAGATCATGGGCACCC